>CAINDP010000230.1 GCA_903847405.1 uncultured Myxococcales bacterium
CCCTTGCTGCCCGTGAACGTCCACGCGCCCGCGGGGGTCCGTTCCTTGCGGAAGTACTGGCCCTCGCGCATGCCCGCGACCACGCCCGTCATATCCTGTTCCACGGGCACGCCGTCGCCACCGGTGAACGCCACCCGCGTCGTCGTCACGTCGCCCAGGTCCATTTCCAGGTGGCTGCGCAGGCGGGTTTCCACCGCGTCCGGCCCCGGGTTCGTGACCGTGGACGTGATGCGCAGGATCGGCTGGTCGGGGTCCAGCGTCAGCGTGCGCGACAGGTTCAGCCCGTCGAAGGTCTTCAGACTGACGGTGATCCCGCGCTCGCTCACGTCGCTTTCGCTGCCGGGTTCGACCCAGCCGAAGAAGTTGAAGCCCTCGCCGACCCGATCCTCCAGGCCCCCCGCGAAGGGGTAGAACAGGCCCGGGCGCCGATCGTACGCGGTGATCGTCTTGCCGCTGGCCCGATCCGTGATCCGCAACGCCCGTCCCGCCAGGGCCGGCACGACGTCCACTTCCAGCCCGGCGTTCCGGATCGTCTTGACCTCCTGGTCCACCCCCAGGATGACGTACAGCAGGGTCATGGTGTCGGGGCTGCCCTGGGCCTCGCGGATCGACGTGAACCCGTGCGTCTTCAACATGTCGATGAACGCCAGCACCTCGTCGAAGGTCGCCTGCCCGGGATTCCAGCGCAGCCAGCCGTCCTCGATGCGATAGCCGTTGCGCGGGAAGAAGCGCGCGTACCCCAGCGGCATCGCCGCCACCTGCACCCGGTCCAGCAGCACCGGGTCGTCGGCCACCATCTGCACCGCCTCGGCAAACAACGCCTCGCCGGTGACGACCACGTCCTCGGTCAGGTAGCCCTGGGCGGGGTTCGTGTACAGGTGCATGTGGATGTTTTCGTCGTCCACCTTGTCCTGCAGCAGGCGGATCCAGTCGTACATGGGGCCCCAGGCCGCGCCGTAGTAGTCCTCCAGGAAGCGGCGGATCAGCCGGTCCGGGTCCTGGTCCGGATCCCACAGCAGTTTCATGCCGAACCACGGCCGCAGCAGGCTGAACTCGCCGCCGCCCCCCTGGCTCATCCCCTGCAGGAACATGCCTTCGACCCCGATTTCCTTGTAGAACTTCGCGTTGTCGGCCAGCGCGTAGAAGTTCGGGAAGGGGTTGTAGTAGTGCATGAAGTCCACGATGTAGTGCCAGATGTACAGGTGGTGCGTCAGCAGGCTCCACGCCTGGGCGCGGCGCTTGTAGTCGGCGTTCTTGTCGCACGTGCGGATCGGGTGGCTGTCGCAGGACGGGTACATATGGCACAGCCAGATCGCGACGTTCGGATGGATGTCCAGGCCGACGGGCGGCTCCTCGGTGTACATGTAGGCCAGCGTGCCGATCTGCTTGTCCGGGTACACCGCGCTGGTGCGCTTCGCCAACTCGCTGACGAACCAGAACTGGGTGCCCCCGTCGGTACCGTACAGTTTGTTCATGGCCTTGCACGTGTCGCACTCGCAGACGTTGTAGTGATCGTGCTGGCTGAAGTTGTGCTGGCGGATTTCGGGCGACGCGGCCATGCGGGCCAGCATCCGTTCGGTGACGATGTCCAGCACGTCCGGGTTCGTCAGGCACAACTGGGTTTCCTCGCGAATACGGACGCCGCCGATTTCGCTGAAGTATTCCGGGTGCGTGTCGAAGAATTCGTCGGGTGAGACATAGCGGAAGTAGGTGTGCGCCTGCCCGTCGCTGCCGTGTTCGAGGCCCCACACGGCGTCCGGACCGTCGGTGCCGTCGTTTTCCCCCTGGTGGACCCGGAACCCGTGGTCGCCGTCCGGCCAGGAATACCGCGTCCGACGCCAGTTGAAGGCGGGCTGGACCGTGCGATCCGCGGCCTGGGGAAACACGACGTTCGTCACCTTCGGCACGATCGTGACGCCGGGCGCGGTCCAGCGGACCTTCAACGCCTCCTCGACGAACCGGTGCACGCCGTACATGGTGCCCGCGGCGGGGGTGCCCGCGATGACGACGTGGGGCGGGACGGCGCGCAGCACGTAGCCCTGCTCGCCGATGTCGGCGGGGGCCGGGTCCACGCCCAGGGCCTTCGCAGCCACGCCCTGCCCGACGACGATCTGCGGCTGCTGGGCCGATTCGGGCGCGGCGACGATCGGCAGCGTGACGCCGGTGGCCTCCAGGAACAGCGCCTGCATCTCGTTCGCGGCGTTCCTTTCCGACGGGCTGGCGTCCTCGGCCACCACGATCACGTGGCTGCTGGCGCCGTCCGTGACGAGGTTGAAGGACGGGACGGGCGGGCCGTCGTCCACCGGGATGTCGGCGTAATCGCGCCCCGGATCGACCGCGGGCACGTCGGGCACGTCGATCACGTCGGGCGTCGCCGGTTCGTCGATGCCGTCAGGCGCCGGATCCGTACCCGGGTCCACGTAGGGCACGTCGCGGTCCGCGTCGGGCGCCGCGTCCGGCGCGTCCGGCAGCGGCCCCGGGTCGGTCGCGTCCGCGCCGGTGCCGGGGTCGTCGATGACCGAGGTTCCGTCCCCGCCACAGGAGGCCGCGCCCCCGATCACCAGCAACGACAGGACGGCAGCAAACAGGCGGTTTTCGCGCACGACGGGCCTCCGACAAAGGAATCGCGGACAGGGTAGTGGCCCCGCGCACGAATGAAAAGCGGCAAACCGCCCTGGGTCCAGCAAAGGGGGGGGGCGACGGCGGCAGAAGGGGTCCGTTCCAACCCGGCGCGGTCCGCCCGTCCCGTCACCCTTCCAGCAGCAGGTCCCGCAGATCCCGCCGCACCTTGGGCCGGGCCTGGTCAGCGGGCCGGCCCAGGGGAGTGAAGGCGATCGGTTCGACGCCCTCGGGCAGGTGCAGGACCTCCCGGGCGGCGGCGACGTCGAAGTTGCACACCCAGCAGGTGCCGTAGCCCAGCTCCGTGGCCTGCATCACGATGTGGTCCATCACGATGGCGGCGTCGATGTCCGCGTGGTTCTTGCCGTCCTTGCGGACCCAGCCCTCGGCCGGAACCGTGCAGACGCCGATCACCAGGGGCCCGGCCACGAACCAGGGCCGATGGTAGATGAGCTGCAGGTCGTCCTGGCGCCCGGCGGTCCGGATCGCCAGCAGGCGGATCGGCTGATTGTTGCACGCGGTGGGCGCCAGGCGCGCCGCCTCCAGGATCATCGCCAGATCCGCATCGGACACCGGGTCCGGCCCGTAGGCCCGCACGCTGTATCGTCCCGCCACCAGGTCGTGGAAATCCATCGTCGTCCTCCTGCGGCGCGTTCCCTGCGACGCGCCAGTTCGCGAAGATTGTACCCCACCCGCCCCGATGGTACCTTTCCGCAATCCGGCCGAATGCGGTCGGAGTCCCCAACCCCCTGCGCCGACGGAGGCGTCATGCGATTTCGACCCGCGATGATCACCGGGCTGTTGTGCCTGGCCCTGCCGCTGGCCTCGGCCTGCGGTTCCAGCACATCGCATCCCGCCGACAGCGGCCCGGACGGCACCGACCCCGGCGTCCAGGGCGACGTGCCCGGGGACACCGCCGACCCGGAACTGCCCCGGGACGCAACCCCGGGGGACGCCCTCGACGACACCCTCGACGACGTCCCCCCCGACCTCCCCCCGGTCCAGCGCGACCCGATCTTCGTGGAAGGCTGCCCCGTTCCGGGCCAGGCGTTCGCCCGCGTCGTCGCCGATCCGGCGTTCCACGTGGACGGCCCCGACGGCATCGGGACCCAGGGCGACTTCCTGCTGGCGAACGGCCGCGTGGCCTACGTCATCGAGGCCGCCGAGCACCACAACGCCTACTACCTGTACGGCGGCATCCTGGTGGACGCGGTCGCGGTGGACGGCTGCCGGCAGGCCGGACCGGAACGGTTCCAGGAACTGGGCATCATGATGGGCAACCTGAACGTCGGGAACTTCGTCCAGTCGGTCCTGCGGGCCTTCCGCGCCACCGAGGTCCGCGTGGTGAACGACGGGACGGACGGCAACCCGGCGATCGTGCGGGCCACGGGCACCGACGACCTGTTCTGGCTGGTCGAGGACGAATTGACCAAGGCGGCCTTCAACGGCAACCAGTTCCGCCCGCGCAGCACGCCCCAGGGAATCGACATCGCCATCGACTACGTCCTGCCCGCGGACTCGAACGTGCTGGAAATCCGCGTCACGTTCACGAACCAGGACGCGTCGCCGAAAAGCCTGCTGTGCGGATGCCAGACCATGTTCGGGCTGTCCACGCGGATCACGTACTACAGCGACACGCGGTTCCAGATCAGCGGGTTCAGCCTGCAGACCGGGGTTCCCTGGGTCATGGCGTCCCATGGCGACGGGGCCTGGGCCTTCGCCATGGACGGCACCAACATGGCGACGACGAACATTTCCGGCGTCACGGCCCTGTTGGACCTCAGCCAGATCGTCGGCGGGCCCCTTTCCCTGGGGGCCCAGGGCGACCCGGACGACGCGGTGACCGTCCGCTATTTCATGGCCGCGGGACCCACGGACCCGAACAGCGCGGTCCGCCACCTGCAGGCCGCCAACCCGACGCCCATCCCGGACATGCCCTACACGCTGAAGGACCTGTCGGGCAATGTGCTGGAAAGCGGCACCGGAACGCCGATCGCCGGGGCCGTGATCGACCTGGAGGCAAAGAACACCGACGACGAATGGCGCGTGCTGGACGGCTTCGTCAGCGGCGCCGACGGCACGTTTGCAGGCCGGGTTCCCGACTTCGGCAAGAAGACCCCGGAATACCGCCTGATCCCCCGCATCGCGGGCCGCCCCGTTCCCGGTCCCGTCCCGGTGGATCGGACGGGCACCGCCCCCATCGGCCTGACGATGGACCCGGGCGGCACCGTCTGCGCGGACATCACCGACGAAACCACAGGCACCGGCCTCCCCGCCCGCGTCACCCTGTACCGCGGCGGCGTCGTGATGGCCCGGATCTTCCCGACCGGCGTCCGGACGTGCATCCCGGTCGCGCCCAACACCTACGACGTCACCGTCACCCGCGGGTTCGAGTACACGATGTACCAGAGCCCGACCCCCCTCTCGGTCACGGCGAACCAGGAAACCGAGGTCACCGCGTCCCTGTCCCGCGTCGTGGACACCACCGGGTACCTGTCCGTGGACACGCATTGCCACGCCGCCCCCAGCCCCGACAACGTCATTTCCATCCCCGAGCGCATCGCCACCGTCGCCGCCGAGGGCCTGGAGGTCGTGGTGGCGACGGACCACGAGGCCGTGTCCGACTGGAGCCCCGGCGTCGCGACGATGGGCCTGCAGGACTGGGTCGCGACCGTGATCGGCGAGGAGGTCACCGCCACGATGCCCGAGCACATGACGATGCTGGGCGCCGAGCGGCGGCTGGACATCGACGGGCGGGGCGGGATCGTCCGGTGGTACGGGCTGGACATGGCCCAGGCGTTCGACGCCATCCGGGCCCGGGGCGCGCAGATCGTGGGCCTGAACCACCCGCGGGGCTGGCTGTCCGAGATCCAGTACGACACCCAGACAGGGCTGCCGCGCCTGCTGGACCCCACGCGCCTGGGCTTCCCCGCCGACGCGCAACTGTTTTCGTTCAACATGGACATGATCGAACTGATGAACGGCGCACAGGCGGTGTTCAACAACGGCAAGGGCATGTTCGACTACTGGACGTCGTTCCTGAACCTGGGGCACCGGATCACCGCCGTGGGTTCGTCCGACGCCCACGACTACGACCTGCCGGGCGTGCCGCGCACCTACTTCCCGTCCAGTACCGATGCGCCCGCCGACTTCAAACTGGACGACCTGGTCAACGCCCTGAAGGATGGCCGCGTGCTGGTCGGCCTGGGCGGCTTCGCCCGCGTCACGGCCGACGGCACCGCCGGGATGGGCGACACGGTGACGGACATCGACGGCGAGGTGGACCTGACGCTGCACCTCGAGGGGATGCCCGACGTGGACCTGGTTGCCTTCCGTGTGTACGTGAACTGCGACGAGGTGCTGGAGGTGGCGGCGACCACCCCCAACGCGGCCGTCAAGTACGACGGCACGGTGACGATCCCCGTGACGCAGGACGCCCACGTCGTGGTGATGGGCTTCGGGCGCAACCCCATGCCCGCGGGCTTCCCGTGGATCACGGCCGGCGCGCCGCGCTTCGTGACGAACCCGATTTACGTGGACGTGGATGGCAACGGCGTCTACGACCCGCCG
>CAINDP010000231.1 GCA_903847405.1 uncultured Myxococcales bacterium
GCAGTCCTGGCACAGCGGCGCGCGGGCGTCGCCGGACGCGGCCAGCCTGCCGTGGACGCTTTCCTGGTACTGCTTGTACCGGCGCGACTCGGGGGCGCCCACCGTGTTGCCCACGTAGTGGCAGCGCACGCACTGGACGCGCTCCAGGCCCTTCTTGTGCGGGACCACGTCGGCGTCGGCGTGGCATTCCCAGCAGTTGCGCTTCCCGTGGACCGACTGGCCGAACGCCACCGCGTCCACGAACAGCCCCTTCCGCCCGTCCGCCCGGACCTTGTCCCGGAAGTCCTCCCGGGCGTGGCAGAACAGGCAGCGCCGGTTGCCGCCGTCCAGGGGAATGGCCACGCCGGCCGGGGCTCCGTCGGTGGCCACCTCTCCCGAGCGCGCAGGCACCGCGGCCAGGACCAGCGGAGCGACGATCGACACCAGCAGCAGGGCCGGGCCGATCGGAATCCGGATTCGTCTCCAGCTCGCAGGGTCTCGATCCGTCATCACTGCATCCCTCTCCGCATCCGGCCGCGGCCGGTGATTCCACGTCATCGGGCCGCCGCATCCCCCTGCGCCACGGCCTTCACCGGCAGGCGCAACGTGAACGTGGACCCGCTCCCGGGCTCCGAGCGCGCGGACAGCGTGCCCCCGTGGCCCTCGACGATCCCCCAGGAAATGGACAGCCCCAGGCCGGTGCCCTTCCCTTCCTTGGTGGTGAAGAACGGCTCGAAGATGTGGTGCAGTTCGTCGGACGGGATGCCCATCCCGGTGTCCGCCACATCGACCTCGACCGCCGTGCCGCCGTCCGCGATCCGGCGCACGATCGTGATCGTGCCCCCGCCGGGCATCGCGTCCATCGCGTTCACCAGAAGGTTCAGGAACACCTGCTGGATCTGGGCCGCGTCCATTTCGATTTCCGGCAGGTCGCCCCCCTCCTCGACGATTTCGACGCCCTGCTTCCGGGCCTGGGTCCGGACGACCTGCAGCACCTTGTCCAGGACGCTTTCGATGCGCGCCGGTCGGCGCTGGGGCAGCGTCTGTCGCGAGAAGTCCAGCAGGCCCTTCACGATTTCCCGGCAGCGCAGGGCCTCCCGGGAAATGGTGTCCAGGTCCGCGCGCCGGGGGTCCGACGGATCAGTGGCGTCCCGGAGGTTGCTGGAAATCAGCATCAGGCCGGTCAGCGGATTGTTGATTTCGTGGGCGACGCCCGCGGCCAACCGGCCCACGACCGCCAGTTTCTCGCTGTGCAGCAGGTGGCCCCGGGCCTCGGACAGGCTGCGGGTCATGCGGTTGAACTCCTCGGCGACGTGCCCGAACTCGTCGTCGTCCAGGACCCGGATCGGCTGTTCCAGGTCGCCGGCGGACACCCTGGCCATCCCCTTCAGCAGAACCCGGATGCGGCGGGTGACGTAGTGGTGGACGAACCAGAAGATGACCAGCGCGATCAGGAGGGTCAGGACCAGGGCGGCCACCAGCGACGCCGTCCGGAACTTTTCCAGCTCGGCGTCGAACGGCGCCAGCGACAGCGTCAGGTCCATGACGCCCAGGATCTTCTGGCTTTCCGGGTGCACGTGGCAGGGCGCGGAACTGCAGTCACGCTCGTTGTAGATCGGCTCGATCAGCGTGAACAGGCGCCGCCCCTTTGCGTCGCTGTAGATCGTGGTCCGATCGTCCAGGTCCAGCGAGGCGACCGGCGCACCGCGGCTGTGGCAGCCCTTGCACGCATCGTCGGTGGTCGGAACCCGGGCGCCCAGGGCCGCCGGGTCCGATGCGAACTGGACCCGCCCGTCCTTGTTGAAGATCCGCAGGCCGGCGACGTCCTGTCCCGCCGCGAGGGTCCGGACGGATTCCGTCACGCCCTCGCGATCGTCGTGCATCATCGAATAGCGGAGGCTGCGCTTGACCGTGTCCGACAGGCGTTCGCCGCCATCCTGCACCTCGCCCAGCACCTGGTGTTCCAGGCTGCGGACGGCCACCCAGGCCCCGACCCCCAGCCCGACGGCCAGGGTCAGTCCCACGGCCACGATCAGTCGCACGGCAATGCGATGCCGCATGGCGTCTCCCGGAAGATTGCAATTCATTCATCGGCCCGAGTCGACTTCGGCTTCGGCGCGAGATTGCTGCGCAATCCGCTCGCCTTCGCCTGCGTGCTCGGGCGGCACCAGGGCTCTGCGCGCTCGGGCGTGAGTGTAGTCAGAAGGATGCTCGTTGTCCACGTTTGAAGTACCGCAAACTCCGAATTCCGGAGAGTCTTGTCCGAAATGGCGGTGGGCTCGATGCGTCCGTTTCGGCGAGGCGGCAGTGCGGTGCGGCGCGGCACGGTGCGAAGCGGTTCCGGGGCTCAGTGGTCCTTCCGGTCCTTGCGCTCCTGGGCCCGACGAAGGGCTTCGGCCATGGCAGTGGGACCGGCAGGCACCGGCGCGGCGGGAGGCGCGGAGGGGGTCCAGCGGCGCTCCCGGCCTTCCTCCCGCTCGACGACGAAGCGGGCCTTGACCGCGGGGTCGACCTCCTCCTCCTTCGCCTCCAGGGCCTTCAGGGACAGGGACACGCGGCGTGCGACCGGGTCCACCGCCCGGACGGCCACGTCGATTTCCTGGCCCGGCTTCAGGACGTCGCTGGGGGCGCGGACGTGCTTCTTGCCCGAAATCTCCGAGATGTGCAGCAGGCCCTCGAGGCCGCCGGGGAGCTCGACGAAGGCGCCGTACGTCGTCAGGCGCGTGACCTTTCCGCGGACCGTGCTGCCCACCATCAGGCGGTCGGACACGTCGGACCAGGGGTTGTCGCCGGCCTGGCGCAGGCTGGCGCTGATGCGGGGACGCTCGCCGCCCTTCTCGACGCGCATGATCTTCACGGTGATCTGCGTGCCGACCGGCGGCGGGGCCTCGCCCCGGGTCCAGGACACTTCGGACTGCGGCACCAGCGCGTTCACGCCCCCGCCCAGGTCCACGAAGATCCCGAAGGTCTCGTGCTTGACCACGGTGACGGTGCGCAACTGGTCCTCGGCGATTTCCTCCAGCAGGCGTTCGCGGTCGGCCGCCTGCTCTTCCTTCAGCAGCGAGGTGCGGGACAGGATCACGTCGCGTCCCCGGACCTCCAGGACCCGGAACCGGAACGTCTGGCCCACGTAGGTTTCGGGAGGCATGCGGGCGAAGTCCATCTGGCTGAACGGCACGAAGCCCCGGGCCTGGCCGGGCAGGTCGACGGTGAAGCCGCCCTTGTTGGTCGCGCTGACCTTGCCTTCGACCGGGAGGCCCGACTTGGAGGCTTCCGTCATCGCGTCGAGGTCCAGGTTCCGCGCCTTGAGGGCCCGGGACAGGACGACGATTCCGCCCGAAAAGCGCACCACGCGCCCCTCGACCATGTCGCCCAGGCTGAGGGCCTGCAGCTCTTCCGCCGTGAAGTCCTGGAGGTCCATGCTGCCCTCGGCACGCTGGCCGACGTCCAACAGCAGGTTGCTCTTGCCCAGTTCGACGATGCGCGCCTGGACCATGTCCCCGGGGCTGTATCGCGTGAAGGCCTTCGGCATGGTCTCGGCCAGCAGCTTCTCGAACTCGCCCGGGTCGTTCGTGTCCTGATCCGCCATCGTGCGCCTCGAAGGTCAAAGACGCGTCCCCGTCAACACGGAGGCGCCGGGCGATGGTAGGGATCAGGGAGCAAGGCGTCAAGGGAGTCCGCCGCAGGTCGCCAATGCTCTTTTCGCCAGATTCGACATGGGAGGGAGTTGCGCTATCATCGGGTCGCGCCGGTCTTCGGTGGACCGGTCCCCCCCGACGAGGAGGTTTTTCGTGAAGACATCCCGGATCATCGTTGGACTGGCGGCCATGGTCGCACTGGCGTGCGCCTCGAAGTCCGAATCCAACGCGGCCGCCGGCACGGCGCCCAAGGCCGAAGCCTCCGCCGCCGCAGCCCCCAAAGCCCTCGAACAGGTGAAACCCGTGACCGTAACCATGCAGACGAACCTGGGCCCGATCGTGATGGAACTGTACCCGGACAAGGCCCCGAAGTCGGTCGAAAACTTCCTGACCCTGGCGAAGCAGGGCTACTACGACGGCATCCTGTTCCACCGGATCGTCCCGGGATTCGTGATCCAGGTCGGCGACCCGCTGACCAAGGATCCGGCGGCGAAGGATCGCTGGGGAACGGGCGGCCCGGGGTACAAGTTCGCCGACGAGCCCGTCCAGGGCGACTACGTGCGCGGCGCCCTGGCCATGGCCAACGCCGGCCCGAACACCAACGGCAGCCAGTTCTTCATCTGCCTCCAGGACCTGACGGGCCGCCTGCCCAAGAAGTACAACTACTTCGGTCGCGTCACGGCGGGCCTCGAGGTCGTCGACAAGATCGCCGCCCTCGAGCGCGACGAACGCGACTGCCCGAAGTCCCCCTCGAAGATCGAAAAGGTCACGATCGCCCCCTGATCGCCGCCTGATCTTCCCCGGATCGCCCGCCCCCTTCCCCCGCTTTTCCCAATGTTTCTGGTAGAATGATTCCAGTCATCGATGAGGTGGGGTCATGGCGATCGTCGTCGTATCGGTGGTGGGTTTCTTCGCAATCGTAGCCTTCGTCGCCTACCTGAGGAAGCGGCACTACCACGCGCCGAACCTCGGGACGACGGGCAGCGACGAACCGAAGTAGCCGCCCCGGCGAACACGTTCCCCTTGCCGACGAACCTGCGATGCAGGCCGTCCGAGCCGCGTTCTCGCGGGTCAGATGCCGGTCGCGACCTGCCAGGCCAGGCGGGCCAGAAGCACGGTGACCACGCCCACGAAGATCCAGCGAATCCAGGCGTTCCCCTTCCCGATGGCCAGGCGGGCACCCACGCGCCCCCCCACCAGGTTGGCGACGGCCAGCACCAGGGCCAGTTCGGGCAACCATGAACCGTTCCACACGAACAGGGTTAGAGCCGCGATGTTCGAACCCCAGTTGGCCGCCTTCGCCAGGGCGGAGGACCGCAGGAAGTCGTAGCCCAGGACGCCCACGTTCAGAAAGATCAGCAGCGTTCCCGTCCCCGGTCCGAAGATCCCGTCGTAGAAGCCCAGGCACAGCGCGATGAGGACCGACAGGCTGCGGCGGGCCCCGGGACCGAAGCGCGGCGCGTGCAGGCGGCCGTGATCGGGGCGCACCAGGGTGAACACCAGCATGCCGGCCAGCAGCGCCACCATCAGGGGCCGGAGGATCGCAGGGTCCACCTGGTAGGCGTAGTGGGCGCCCACGGCGGATCCGGCCATGGCGGCAAGGACGGGACCCAGCAGATCCCTCCAGCCGACCAGGTCGGCCTTCAGGAACTGGTACGCGGCGGCGCTGGTCCCCGTGGCCGCGGCGAACTTGTTGGTGCCCAGGATCGTCGGGATGGGCGTCGAGGCGGGCAGGCCCAGCAGCAGCGCGGGCATGAGGATCAGGCCGCCGCCCCCGGCCACGGCGTCGACGAAGCCGGCCAACCCCGATGCGACCACCAGAAACGCGACGATTTCGATCTCGGGCACGCACCGTCTCCGCCCATCGGGGCGAGTCTACACGCAAGCCCCTTCCGAGTCCCCGCCCGATGCGGCCCTGCGACCTGTCGAATCCCGGTGGGAAACCCTGTCGGAAACCCTGTCGGGAAAAAATGGGGACAGACACCGATTTCCGAGGAAAGTGGAGGAAAGTGGGACAGTCACCCTTTTCCAGGAAAAGGGTGACTGTCCCACTTTCCCTAGAGCGTCTCGCACTCGACGAGGTCGGCGCCGGCGAGGATCGCGGGCAGGAGCGCTTCGTCCTGCCCGTCGGCGTCGAAGAACAGGTCCAGGTGCAGGACGCCCGCCGGGAACATCCGGTGGGCGGCGATGGCGGTGCCCCCGCCGGCGGTGGCGCGGCGAATCAGTGCGAACCCGTTGACCCCGGGCCGGATCTCGACCGCGCCGGAATCGTCGATCAGGTCGGCGACGACCGCCGCCAGGGCAGCGGCGTCCCCAGGCTGGACCTCCACCTCGCGACCGTCGATTTCCCGGGTCCACCCCGCGCCGCACGTGACGGAAACCGCGGCCAACTGGCCCGAGTACCCCACCCAGGCCTGGTGTCCCGACGCCGTTTCGGCGGCGTCGAGGTCGGCCCAGGTCACGGGCAGCGCCAGGCGCGCCGTCCCGCGGGCCTTCGGACCCGCGATCGGGACCACGACAGCCTTCACGGGCACGACCTCGGACAGGGGGCGCTGCCACGTCCTGACCAGCCCCGCGGCCCCCCAGGCCAGGGAGGCGGCCCAGGCGACCCCGACCACCACGGCGCCCAGGCGGCGTGACGAGGCCCGGGACGGCAGCCGGTCCAGAAGGATGGCGGTCAGCAACCCGACCGCGAACCCGCCGCCGTGGGCCGACATGCTGACGACCGGCAGCGCGAATCCCAGCAGCACGTTGGCCACGAACGTCTGGGTGTAGGCGGAAAAGTTCCGGCGATACCAGCGGGCCGGCAGGTCGTGGCGAAGGCTGTACAGCCGCCACCCGCCGGCCGCGAAGATGCCGCTGATGGCCCCCGAGGCGCCCACCAGAACCTGGGGCTCGCCGATGAACGCCGCCGCCACCCCGCCGGCCAGGCCCGACACGAGGTACACGGCAAGGAAGCGCCGGGGCCCCGACAGGCGCTCGACCATGTTCCCCGCGTGCAGCAGGAACAGGACGTTCAACGCCAGGTGCACCAGCCCGGCATGCAGCCACATCGACGTCACCAGCCGCCAGGGCTCGGCGCCGCGGACCAGGGACGGAAAGGCCCCGCCGACCGCCAGCAGGTGGGTCGCGTCCAGGCTGCTGCCGGACCACAGCACGGGAACCAGCAGGAGGGCGTTCAACGCGGCGACGAACGTGACGGCCGGCGCCGGCGCGCGCAGGCTGGTCAGGAAGGACGGCAGCCGGGCGGATCGGCCCAGCAGGGCGGCGACGCGGTCGGCCAACGCCCGGACGTCCGGGGAGCGCCCCGCCCCGCGGACCAGCGCCGCGGCGCGCTCGGTCGTCCGTCGCACCGTCGCAGGGACCAGCGCCCGCAGCACGGACGGCCGCGCCAGGAGGGGGCCCATGTCGGCGCCCAGGGCCGCCGCCAGCCGCAGCCGCGACCGGTCCAGCCAGGCCTCCGGCAGTTCGGCCAGGTCGCCCGGCGCGGCCAGGAAGGGGCGCTCCTGGACCAGGGACAGTTCCATCCCCTGGACGACGGCCGCGGCCTCCTCGGTCCGATCGGTCGCCAGCAACGCCCGGACGATGGCGTCCCGGGCGCCCAGGGTCAATCCGTCCAGGGCATCCGGCGACCGCAGATCCTCGGGGAGCCCCCCCAGCGCCGAGGCCCAGTCCCCGGCGTCGGCGTGGATCGTCCGGGCGGCCTCCACCAGCAGGGTGGCGCCCAGCGGCGGCAGGATCCGGTCCAGGGACCGCAGCCGCCCCATGGCCTCCCCGGGCGCGCACCGCCCCCGCCCGACGGCGGAAACCACCGACGCGGCGCCGCGGTGAAGGCGCCGGACCGCCGATGGCTGGAGCACCCAGGCCAGCGTTTCCAGGATCGACACGCGGAGGTGTCGCCCCTGCACCCGCGCCAACTGCGCCGCCATGGCCAGGTACGGGGGAACGATGCCGATCAGCAGGCCGACGGCCACGACCGCCAGGCCCGCTTCCGTGAAGTCGAATGCCGCCGACGCGCCGCCGGTCGCCGCCAGCGCCACCAGGAGGACGGCCAGCGGAAGGTCGTGCCGTCGCCGTCCCCGCAACAGGCGTACCGCGGCGAACCCGGCAATCGCGGCGATGACCAGGACGAGGTTCTGCATCTGCCCCCCGGCACGAGCCCCCGGAGCCGCCCTTTCCCGAGCACGCAGCCGCCTCGGGTGCCTCACCATAGCCATGCCGGCGTGCCCGCACAAGCGCAGCCGGCCCACGGGGTGCTAGAATTTCCGCCGGGTGGAACCCCGGCCGGACCGACCGCCGGGCAGGAGGCATTCATGGAGGCTCGGCTGTCGTTCCAGGGCACCGGCGGCTCGCTGTTCGGCCGGTTCTTCGGGGGGGCCGTCCTGACCCTCCTGACGCTGGGACTCTTCCTCCCCTGGTACCTCCTGTGGCTAGCGCGGTGGACCTTCGAAAACAGCCGTCTGTCCACACCGGCAGGCGAGATGCGGTTCGACTTCAACGGCAGCGGCCCGCGCCTGCTGGGCTTGATGCTGGTCAACGCGCTGCTGACCGTCCTGACCCTGGGCTTCTACACGCCCTGGGCGGTGGTCGAGGCCCTGCGATACGCGGCGGACGGGGCGACCGCCCGAGGCGCCGACACGCGCCCCTGGCGCCTGCGTTTCGACGGCACCGGCGGCGAGGCCTTCCCGATCCTGCTGAAGGGGTTCGTGTTCGGCATCCTGACGCTGGGCATCTACCTGCCGTGGTTCCTGTGCGCGCTGGCCCGCTGGATGGCGGCGCGCACCCGCATCGAACGGGACGGCGCCCCGACGGGCACCGTGGCGTTCGACGGCGCGGGCGGGGAGCTGCTGGTCACGTTCGTGATCGGGACCCTGCTGACGATGGTGACCTGGGGCATCTACACGCCGTGGTTCCAGGTGTCGATGTGGCGGCATTTCGCGGGCCACACGAAGGTGACCGTGGACGGCGTCGCCTGGACCGGGGATTTTTCGGGGACCGGGTGGGACTGGGCGCTGCAACTGGTGATCGGGTTCGCCCTGACCTTCCTGACGCTGGGCATCTACCTGCCGTGGTTCGTGGCCCGCCAGGCCCGCTTCCGGATGGGGAACACGCGCTTCCTTTCGCCCCGGAACGCCCGCCCTGCCTAGACGGCCACCACCAGGTCCGACACCGCGAACGCCCCGCATGCGTGCAGCAGGACACCCCCGGGCCCGCTTTCCAGGATGCGGGTCGCCGGCGGCGCGAACACGGTCCCCTCGACCACGCGCACGCTGCAGCGCCCGCACTCGCCGCTGCGACAGGCCGCCGGCCCCTCGATGCCCGCGGCGGCGAGGGCATCCCGAAGGGGCTCTCCCGCCACGACCTCCAGATCGCCCTGGCCCTGGACATGCACCCGGAACCGCGCGCCTTCCGGAACGTCGCCCGGCCATCCGGGCTCGGCGGTCACTTCCGAGGCGCTCCCGGAGCCCTCCAGCCGGATCCGATCCGCAGACACGCCGCATTCCTTCAGCCGGTCCACGCCATGCTGGACCATCTCGGCCGGGCCGGACACCAGGCAGCACGCCTCGGCCAGGTCCCCGGCCACCTCCCGGATGTGCGCCGCCGTCACCAGCCCCCGGGCGCCGCTCCACCCCGGGTCCGGGCACGTCAGGATCGGCAGGTAGGCCAGCCAGGAGTGGACCTCGGCCAGGCGCGCCAGCTCGTCGGCGAAAGCCATGTCCCCGCGATCGTGGTTGTTGTACAGCAGCACGATGCGCGGCCCATCCCCCCGGGCCGCCCGGTCCCGCACGATCGACAGGAACGGAGCCACCCCGGTCCCCCCGGCCAGCAGCACCAGCAGCGAAGCCTCCGGGGGCGCGACGAGGCAGCCTTCGGGGCCGGCGACCTCGAACGAATCGCCCGGAGCGGTGTGCTGGAACAGGCGCCGCGTGACCAGCCCCGACGGGGACAGCCGCACCGTCAGGTCCAGAACCCCCGACCCCGGAGCGGAACTGACGCTGTAGGACCGGCCCGCGATCAGGTGCGGCAGCCGCGCCACCACGCGGACGTACTGCCCCGGGCGGAAGTCGGGCACGGGATCCCGGCCCGCGACCAGCCGGAACGTCCGCGTGGTCGCCGTTTCGGGGAACGTCGCGGACAGAAGGAGGTCCACCGTCCCCTTCGCCCCGCCTCCCAGCCGATCGCCCGGTCCGGTCATGGTCACCGCTCCCCTCCTGCGCCTGTGCACTCGGGGCAAAATCATGGATCGCCGCCCCGCGAGGCGCAAGTTCCCCGGGAACCAGATCCGGCTTGTCCTCCCCCGTTCGCCGTGCTACTTCCGCGCCCGGCGGGTCCGACGGCCGAACGTGACGATGGAGGAAACGATGGCAGACCAGGACATCCTGCACGGCGAGCGGTTCCTGGAGGGCGCACGGGCGAACCCGGGCCGGGTGGCGGTCCCCCGGGCCGACAACGAGGAGGCCCTGGAGGCCGTGGCGCTGGCGGTCGGGGACGGCGTCGTGCGGGGCGGCACGCTGTTCGGGCCCCGGGATGCGGTGGAGTCGGTGGCCCGCCAAGTGGGCCTGGACCTGTCGCTGTTCGACCTGGTGCCGACCGACAGCGATGCGGAAGCCGCCGCCGCCGCCGTGCGCCTGGTCGTGGACGGACGCGCCGACTTCCTGCTGAAGGGCCAACTGGACACGAAGATCTACCTGAAGGCCGTGCTGGACAAGGACCTGGGCCTGGTCCCGGAAGGCAACACACTGACCCACGTGACGGTCGTCGGCATGCCGGGCTACCACAAGCCGCTGCTGTTCACCGACGCGGCCATCCTGATCGCGCCGGACCTCGCCGACAAGGTCCGCATGGTCCGCAACATCGTGGACGTGGCCCGCCGCGTGGGCGTCGCGACGCCCAAGGTTTCCCTGATCGCCGCCGTCGAAAAGGTGAACCCGAAGATTCCGGCCACGATTGACGCGGCCGCGATCGCGAAGATGGCCGCGGAAGGCGCCTTCCCGGGAGCCCTGGTGGCCGGGCCCCACGACCTGTACATCGCGACGTCCGCCGAGGCTGCGCGGATCAAGGGCGTGTCGGACGCGGTGGCCGGGGACGCCGATTGCCTGGTGTTCCCGGACCTGAATTCGGCCAATGTGTTCTACAAGACGTTGCAGCGTTTCGTGGCAGGGGCCTGGAACGCGGGCTTCGTGGCGGGGGCGCGCATCCCGATCCTGCTGCCCAGCCGGGCCGACACCGCCCGGACCAAGCGGATGAGCATCCTGGTCGCGGCATACCTCGCGGGCAAGGCCGGTTGAAGGGGACCGCGCCCTACCCCACCCCCCGCCCCGCCTCAGTCGCTTTCGGTCCGGAGGGCCTTCCTCGCCGCGGCCGCCACCGGCGTCCGCACCAGGTTCGGCCGCACCAGCAGGCGCCACTCGGCCGGTCCCAGGCGCGCCACCAGGCGGATCGCCAGCTCGATCGGCGTCGAGGGATTCTTGACCAGGGCCAGCACCACCATCCGGGACCCGGTCCAGGTGGGGTTCATCGCGATGAATTCCAGGGCGTCCTTGGCCAGCGCCGGCCAGTTCGCGTACTCCAGCACCTCGTCCAACCCGATGTCCGGGTTCGAAAGGACCAGCCGCTGCAGCGTCTTCAGCGGATCCCGCATCAGGATCTGCCGGACGGTCCGGCGCCCGTGGCGCGCCAGTTTCTGCTTTTCGACCAGCGGCAGGTCCTTCACCTTGGCGTAGACGTCGGAGTACTCCGTTTCCAGCCCGGTCACCGTCGACTCCCCGGCCCTGCCGCCGCCCGCCGCACCCGGCTCCCGCTTCTCCCGAGGGGCGTCGTACACGGATCCGGGAGTCCCGGCCCGGAAGGTCATTTCCCGGGGCACGGGAATCCGCGGCTGCGACTGCGACTGCGGCGACTGCGACTGCGACAACAGCGGCGGTCTTGCCGGCACCGGCGGCGCCGCTTCCACCTCGACGGACTCCTCGATCAGGTCGGACACCGACACGGCCTTCGGTGGTGGCTGCGGCGGCACGTGCCTCGGCTGCGGCTTGTCGATCCGCGCCCGCCAGTCGGCGGTCGGCGGCGCTTCCTGCCGGGGCGCCTCGGGCGCCTCGACCGGCGCCACCGGATCCAGCACCTCCTGGAACAGCAGGTGCTCGGGCCGCACCATGGACATCAGGTCGTCCACCAGGGCGCTGCTGGCGGGGACGCCGGCGCCGGAGCCCGCGTGGCCACCCGCGTCCGGATGCCGCGCCGCCTGGACCTTCGCCGCCCGGGCCATCTTGCGCAGGGCCGCCAGATCGGGCATCCGGTCGATCTGCACCAGGAAGGAGGTCGGCCCGCTGATCCGGATGACGCGCCCCTTCGTTTCGAACGGCGACCCGTCCGGCAGCACCAGGCGCGCCGTCCCCTCGGTCAGGAGGGTCGGCGGCGGCCCCTCCGCGGGCACGACTCCCATCGACAGGTACCGTTCCAGCACGACTTCCAGCCACGCCGGGTTCTGCAGGTTGATTTCCCAGTCCATGGCACCTCCCTTCTCGCCGCACGCCCACGCACGCCGACCGCAAACCGCCAAACTCGGACCAATCATACCGTTGACATGCACTCGCCAGTGATTACTTCCAACAAGTTCCATGGCAGAACGTGCACACACTGGCATTCTGGAACCCGTCCCCTGGAGATAGGAGACCGCTGGATGAGCAACAGTCTTTCCGATCGCCTGCCCGCAGGCGTTGTCGTCACGGCCCCGTTGACCCCCCGCCAGTCCGAGGTCCTGACGCCCGAAGCCATCGCCTTTGCGGCCCGGCTGCACCGCGCGATCGCGGACCGGCGCAAGGGGCTGCTGGCGTCGCGCATCGAGGTCCAGGCCCGCATCGACGAGGGCTGGAACCCGGGCTTCCTGGCCGAAACGCAGTCGGTGCGCGACGGGAACTGGCGCGTGGGCCCCATCCCGGCGGACCTGCAGGATCGGCGCGTCGAGATCACCGGCCCGGTGGAACGCAAGATGATGATCAATGCGCTGAACTCCGGCGCAAAGGTCTTCATGGCCGACTTCGAGGACGCCAACGCCCCCTCCTGGCAGAACGTGGCCGAGGGACAGGTCAACCTGCGGGACGCCGTGAACCGCACCATCTCCCTCACCACTCCCGAGGGCAAGGAATACCGCCTGAACCCGACGACCGCCACCCTGCTGGTCCGTCCCCGCGGCTGGCATCTTCCGGAACGCCACGTCATCGTGGACGGGGAACCGATTGCCGGCGGGGTCTTCGATTTCGCAGTCTACACCTGGACGAACGCCAAGTCGCTGGTGTCGCGCGGCTCCGGTCCTTACTTCTACCTGCCGAAACTGGAGCACCACCTGGAAGCGCGGCTCTGGAACGACCTGTTCCTGATGGCCGAGCACGAACTGGACCTGCCGGTGGGCACCATCAAGGCGACGGTCCTGATCGAAACGATTCTGGCCCCGTTCCAGATGGACGAAATCCTGTGGGAACTGAAGGAGCACGCGGCGGGCCTGAACGCCGGGCGCTGGGACTACATGTTCAGCGTCATCAAGAAGTTCGGCCGCCGCCCCGGCTTCGTGCTCCCCGACCGGGTTCAGGTCGGGATGACGGTGCCCTTCATGCGCGCCTACACCGAACTGCTGGTCCAGACCTGCCACCGGCGCGGCGCCCACGCCATCGGCGGCATGGCGGCCTTCATCCCGTCGCGCAAGGACGCCGACATCAACCGCCTGGCCATCGACAAGGTCACGGAAGACAAGTTGCGCGAGTCCCGGGACGGCTTCGACGGCACGTGGGTCGCCCACCCGGACCTGGTGCCGGTCGCGAAGGCCGTGTTCGACGCGGTGCTGGGCGACCGCCCGCACCAGAAGGACCGCATGCGCGAGGACGTCCATGTCCAGGCCGCCCAGTTGCTGGACTTCCACGTCCCCGGCGGCACGATCACCGAGGCGGGCCTGCGGCAGAACATCAACGTCGGCATCCAGTACGTCGAGTCCTGGCTGATGGGTGTCGGGGCCGCTGCCATCCACAACCTGATGGAGGACGCCGCCACCGCCGAGATCAGCCGCTCGCAGGTGTGGCAGTGGGTCAACACTCCCGGGACGCGCCTTGCGGACGGCCGCGAGGTGACGCTGCCGCTGGTCCGGGCCCTGGTGGCCGAGGAACTGCAGAAGGTTCGCGCCCAGTTGGGCGATGCACGGTATGACGGGGGCCGCTTCGATGTCGCCACCCGGCTGTTCGACGAGTTGGTCTCGTCGGCGGAATTCACGGATTTCCTTACGTTGAAGGCTTACGGACACCTGGATTAGGGTTCCAGCAAGGAGGAAAAGGTCATGCACCGCGACGACGAGATCCGGACTCTGGAAAGGGATTGGCGCGAGAACCCGCGTTGGGCGGGAATCCAGCGTCCCTACACGGCCGAAAAGGTCCTGCGACTGCGGGGCAACTACCGGATCGATCACACGATCGCCACGCTCGGCGCGAAGCGGTTGTGGGATCTGATCCAGACGCGCCCGTTCATCCGGGCCCTGGGCGCCCTGACGGGCAACCAGGCGGTCCAGCAGATCCAGGCGGGACTGGAGGCCGTGTACCTGTCGGGCTGGCAGGTCGCCGGCGACGCCAACAGCGCCGGGCAGATGTATCCCGACCAGAGCCTGTATCCCGTCGACAGCGTGCCGACGGTCCTGAAGCGGATCAACAACGCCCTGCGGCGGGCCGACCAGGTGAACCACCTCGAGGGGCGTGACGACATCCACTGGCTGGCGCCCATCGTCGCGGACGCCGAGGCCGGCTTCGGCGGCAACCTGAACGCCTATGAACTGATGAAGTCCATGATCGAGGCCGGCGTGTCCGGCGTCCACTTCGAGGACCAACTGTCCAGCGCCAAGAAGTGCGGCCACATGGGAGGCAAGGTCCTGGTGCCCACCCGCGAGGCCATCGCCAAGCTGGTTTCGGCCCGCCTGGCCGCCGACGTCGAGGGCGTGGCGACGATGATCATCGCCCGCACCGACGCCGAGGGCGCCCAGTTGATCACCAGCGACATCGATCCCGTGGACCAGAAGTTCCTGACCGGCACCCGGACGTCGGAAGGCTTCTACGGGATCCAGCAGGGCATCGCCTACGCGATCGAGCGCGCCCGGTCCTACGCGCCCTACGCCGACATGGTGTGGTGCGAAACGGCCAAGCCCGACCTGGCCGAGGCCCGCGAGTTCGCCGAGGGCGTCCACGCGAAGTTCCCCGGCAAGCCGCTGGCCTACAACTGCAGCCCGTCGTTCAACTGGCGGCTGCACATGGACGACGCCCAACTGGGCGGCTTCCAGGAGAAGCTGGGCGAGCTGGGCTACAAGTTCCAGTTCGTCACGCTGGCCGGCTTCCACACGCTGAACCTCAGCATGTTCGACCTGGCCCGCGGCTATCGCACCCAGGGGATGCTGTCCTACTCCAAGGTCCAGGAGCGGGAATTCGCCCTCGAGAAGTCGGACGGCTTCGCCGCCGCGAAGCACCAGCGCTTCGTCGGCGCCGGGTACTTCGACGAGGTCCAGATGACCGTGACCGAGGGGCAGGCATCCACGGGAGCCCTGAAGGGTTCGACCGAGGAAGCGCAGTTCGGCTGAGCACAACCGGGAGGACGACTGTGGCGACGAGCGAACTCATCCGCTTCGAGAACGGGCTCCTGATCGTGCCGGACCACCCGGCAATCCCGGTCATCCCCGGGGACGGCATCGGCCCCGAGGTCATCGCGGCGTCGCGTCCTGCGATCGACGCCGCCGTGGAGCGCTGCTACGGCGGGACGCGATCGATCGATTGGTTCGAAGTGTACGCCGGACAGGCGGCGGTCGAACGGGGCATGGACGTCCTCCCGGCCGAAACGCTGGAAATCATCCGGAAGCATCGCGTGGCCATCAAGGGCCCGACCATGACCCCCACCGGCGGGGGCCACCGATCGATCAACGTGGTGCTGCGGCAGGCCCTGGACCTGTACAGCAACGTGCGGCCCGTGCGCTATTTCCATGGCGTCAAGTCGCCCGTCAAGAACCCCCACGCGCTGGATGTGACCATCTTCCGCGAGAACACCGAGGACGTGTACGCGGGCGTGGAGTTCGAGCGCGGATCCCCCGGCGAGGTCGAACTGGCCGCCTGGTTGCGGACCAAGGGCTACCAGATCCCGGACGATGCCGGCCTGGGCATCAAGATCATCTCGCAGGCCCGCAGCCAGCGTTTGGTCCGCGCCGCCATGGAATACGCCCTGGCCCGCAAGCTGCACCGCGTGACGCTGGTCCACAAGGGCAACATCATGAAGGCCACCGAGGGCGCCTTCTCGAAATGGGGCTTCGACGTGGTCCGCGAGGAATACGCGGGCCGGGCCGTCGTGGTCCGGGACCTGAAGGGCGCCCTGCCCGAGGAAGGCCAGATCCTGGTGGACGACCGCATCGCGGACGCCATGTTCCAGGACCTCATCCTGACGCCGCGCAAGTTCGCCGTCATCGCGACGACCAACCTGAACGGCGACTACCTGTCGGACGCTTGCGCCGCACAGGTCGGCGGCCTGGGCGTGGCACCGGGCGCCAACATCGGCGAGGGCCTGGCGGTGTTCGAACCCACCCACGGGACCGCGCCGGACATCGCCGGCAAGGGTCTGGCGAACCCCGGTTCGATGCTGCTGACCGGCGCGATGCTGCTGGAATACATCGGGTGGATCGAGGCCGCCCAACTGGTCGTGGACGCCTTCTCGGCCGTCGTCGGATCGGGCCGCATGACCATCGACCTCGCCATGGGCCGGCCCGAGATCCAGGTGATGTCCACGTCGGGATTCGGCGATGCCGTCGCCGAGGAAGTCGTCCGTCGCCACCGGAGCCCGCGCCACTAGGGACGCGGGGATTCGATCAGGTCTGCCGCTCGTCCATCCACTGCGGCTGGTAGGCGGGCACGTGGGTGGCCATCCGGGCCAGCAGGCGCGCGGGGTCGGTGTCCACGATCAGGATCTCCCGGACCTCGGCCCGCAGGAACCCCCGCGTCACCATGCCGTCCAGGAAGGCGATCAGCGGCAGGAAGAACCCGCCCGCGTCCAGCAACCCCACCGGCTTGTCATGGACGCCCAGTTGGGCCCAGGTCCAGACCTCGAACAGCTCCTCCATCGTGCCGATGCCGCCGGGCAGCGCCACGAAGGCGTCGGACAGGTCCGACATCAAGGCCTTGCGCTGGTGCATCGTTTCGACGATCCGCATTTCCGACGCGCCGGGGTGCGCCAGTTCCCGCACCACCATGGCCCGCGGGATGACCCCGATGACGCGGCTGCCGGCGGCGAGGACGGCATCGGCCACCTCGCCCATCATCCCGACCTTGCCGCCGCCGTAGACCAGCGTCCGCCCCGTCCGACCCAGCAGGTCCCCGAACCGCCGGGCTGCTTCGACGTAGGCAGGATCCGTCCCGGGACTGGACCCGCAGAACACGCAGACGGCCGACAGCGGGCGCCCGTTCGATTCATCCATCGCCATGGTCGTTCCAGCCTCCCCGGGGGATTCACGTCCGAAGGGAAGGCTATGCCCGCACGCGCCCCCTGTCCACCGGTGCGGCCTGCGTCATTCCGGCGCTTCGGCCGACGCCAGGATCGACGGCGCCAGCAGGCGGAGCACCTCGACGGGCAACGCGCTGGTGAAGCGGTACCGGGCCGCGGCCTGCCCCGGGACGTGGGCGGTGACCGCGCCGAACCACCGCTGGCCCACGAAGAACACGAAGGTGCCGGTCCGGTTCCGCACCACCGAGGACAGGACCTCCCCGCGGGGACCGTAGGTTTCGATCCGGTTGTCCCCCGTCCCGGTCTTCCCGCCGACCACGAAGGAGGGACCGTCCGGCGACAGGAAGGCACCCCGGACCCGACGGGCGGTACCGTGATCGACGACCTCCACCATCTCGGCCCGGACCGCCTCGGCCACCTCCGGCCGCATCACCCGGATCCCGCCGCCGCCGGGACGCCCGACCTCGGTGTCATACGGAGTGCCCGCGCCAAAACGCAACCGATCGACCCGCACCAGCGGCGCTCGAATGCCGCCGGCCTGGACGATGCCCGCCAGTTCCGCCAGCGCCCGGGGCTGGTCCCCGGAACTCCCGATCGCGGTCGCCAGCGACGGAACCAGCGTGGGGAACGGATATCCGACACGCGCCCACCGCTCGTGCAGGCGCTGGAAGGCCTCCCGTTCGATCGTGTCGCCGATCCGCTGATCCTGGGCGGACTTCCGGGTGGACCGGAACAGCCATCGATAGGCCTCCTGGCGCGCCGCCGCGGTGTCGCGGACCATCGCTTCGAACCCGCCGTCGGGGTGCCGCATCCTCCAGGCCGCGGTGGCCAGCGTCAGCGGGTGGACCCCGGCCACGAACCCCTGGTCCTGCAGGTTGGCCAGCGTCGGCGCCGCGCTCCGGACGAACAGGTCGGCCACGCGCTTGCGGTCCGGTTGCCGGTCGGGAAGACGCGCGCGCAGGACCTCCGCCAGATCCCCCTCCCCTGCCTCCGGACGAAGCGTCCGGTAGGCCGCCGCGATCCGGCGCGCCTCCCTCGGAACGTCGTCCAGGACCCGCCGTTCGACCTGGTTCGGCGCAAGACCCCGGATTTTCCGCCACGCCTCCTCCTGGAACACCTGGCCCTCCTGGTCCGCAAAGCGCTGCAACAGGGCGATCCGTCGCGGATCGGCCGCGTCGGACAGGACCTGGGATCCCGGGGTCGGACCCGTTTCGATCAGGGTGGCCACCACGTCCCGCATCAGCCGCACGAACACCAGGTTGATCGACTGGTGGAAGGCCTCCCGCACGGTCGGGGCCTTCCCGTCGTCCGCCGCGCGGAAGTTCGCGAACGAATGCAGGCCGCCGCCGGTCCGGAACCGCTCCCGCGGACTGGCGGAGTAGGTCCGGTCCAGCGCCGCCCGCAGCAGTTCCGGCAGCGTGCCCGCCGGATGCGCCGTCCGCCACGCCGCCACGAAGCGCGTCAGCGGATCCCGCACCGCGTTCCGGGCCCGGGCGACCTCGGCCCTTCCCGCCCGATCCAGCCGATCCTGGATTTCCGCGACGACCTCCAGGTACGACACCAGCGTGCGCAGCTTCGCCGTCGACCCCAGTTCCAGCTTCATCTGGTCGTTGAGGCTGAACGGCCCGTCGAACTCGTCGGTCTGCGCCCGCAGGACCGCGGCGTCCCCGTCGCGTTCGTACAGGACGAAGCTGTAGACCACGTCCGCCGGATCGCCGGCGCCCAGCAGGTTGGCCTGCCGCATCCCCAGCCGTTTCACGGTGTCGACGGACCCCAGCGACCGCAGCATTCCCCCGACCGCACCCTGCAGGCCCGCGTCCAGCGTCGCCCGCACGTTCAGGTCCAGCCGATCCAGGTCGTGGAGGCTGTCGATTCCCAGCAGGCCCAGCAGCGACGTCCGGACCGCGTCGACCCCCTTCCGATCCCCGACGACCTCGGGCGGGTCCGGCGGGGCGCTGTCCGCGAACGCAAGCCGCTGACGCAGGGCAAGGTCCCTCAACCCCCGGGAAATCACGCCCTCGCGGGCCAGCACGCGCAGGTAGGAATCGGTCAGGCGTTCCAGCGACTCGCGCCCGTCGCCGCGGAACCAAGCCGGCCTCCGCTGGGCCAGCAGCAGGGCCAGCGATTCCCGGAACACGGCCGCCACCGGCGCGTCCTCCGGCCGGTCCAGGCGCACCCGGGGCGCGCGCCGCAGCAACCGGTTCGCCAGGTCGAAGTCGGTACCGAACCACGCCCACAGCCCGTCCGGCAGGCCCAGGACCTCGCCGTACCCCGGCACCGCCCCCAGGGGCAGCGTGTCCAGGTACGACAGCGCGATCCGGCGCTGGGCTTCCAGCGTCACCGGGCCCTCGCGATAGGCCCGCAACGCCGCCGATTCCATCTGCCGAAGTTTGTCCCGCGGCGTCCGCGTGCGACCGTCCTCCGAGTGCCGGAACTTTTCCACCTGGGTCGCCAGCGTGCTGCCACCGAACACGCGATCCCCGAGGCCCAGGTGGACCAGCGCCGCACCGGCCATCGCGTGCATCAGGCGATCCCACTCCACGGCCGGGTTCCGGTACGGGAGCCCCGGATCCAGCAGGTCGCGGTTCTCGATGAACCGCAGGACGTCGACGAGGATCGGCGGGATCTGCGAAAACGTCGTCCACGTCCGCCGGGGCCAGGTCGACTGGTACAGCAGGCGCCCGTCCCGATCCCGCACCCGCAGGCCGGCCCGATCCTTTTCCCGGTAGGTCGGGAACAGGCCGGCCTGCACGGCGGCGACGGCCCCCTCGGGCCACCGGGCCTGGCTGTTGATCGCGGCGCCTTCCTGGCGCAACCGCTTCAGGAACGCGGGCAGCCGGGCGTATCCAAGGCGCTGGTCGTAGGGACCCGTCACGGGAAAGACGATGGCCGTGCTGGCGCCCGGGCCGTCCTCCCAGGTCGCGTCGGCGGCGATTCCGCTGAGGATGCGGGACTGGATGCGGGATGCGGTCAGTTCGTCCACGACCAGCGCCGCCAGGGCCAGCAGCACCGCGGCAACCGTCAGATCCAGCGCGATCGCGACCACGCGGCGGGCACCCGGGCGCGCAACGGGGGTGACGGCCTCGATCGCGACCGGGGGATCCGCGACGCTTTCGGGCACGGGAAAATGCAGAACTTCCATGAGCCGAACTGCCCGCGGGGACATTTCCGCCCTCCCGCCGACCCGGCAGCAACCATCTACTTCATACTATATGCACCTGCGCGGCGGATGGAGGAGGGACTCTGGTGACGAGCCTTACTGCGGGCCCCAGGGTCCGTACCCGGCCAGTTCGACGTAGGCGTCCCCGGCCACGGCCCGGCCCCTGTGGGTGCCCGTGACGTCCACCGCGCCTTCCCAGTAGGTGTTGAGGGTCGTGTCGCGGGCGTCGATTTCCTGGTCCAGGACCGTCGGCACCAGGGTCAGTTCCAGATCCTCGCTGCCGACGGTCACCTCCCACCCCATCGGGTAGGTGGCATCCGTGTGCGGGCTCTTCCAGGAACCGGTGGGCCGCACGTCGACGCCCGTGGCCTGCCGCGCACAGCCGTACTGGTCCACCACCGTCGCCGCCGTCATGGTCGTCCGGCCTGCCTTGTCGTGCAGGAAGTACAGCATCACCTCGGACTGGTCCTCCAGCTGGATCGAGAACCAGTCCCAGCCGTTGGACGCGAACACGTCGAACGTTCCCCACTGGTGGTCCATCCAGGCGATGCCGGTGACCGGCACGGCGGCCCCGTCCACCGTCAGGGTTCCGACCGCGGCCATGCGCGTCTGCGAGTAGTAGAAGGACGGCGACACGTCGCCCATGTCCACGGTCCCGTCGCTGCCGTGGATCGCCGCCGGCTTCGTCGGGGTGACGGCGAGGTCCAGCACGTAGCCGTCCATGGCCCCGGCCAGCCGCGCACCGGTGCCATCGCCCCGGATCGACCAGTCGTCGGCGACCAGGTCGTAGGTCGCGAACGGCTGGTCGGGGATGAAGAACTTCTGGTCGTAGAAGTGGACGCCTTTCTGGAGGTCCGTCACCGCGTAGTGCGCCGAGTACCCGGCGATGGTGCCGATGTAGGCCTGGAAGAAGGTCAGTTCGAATCCCCACTTCCGGCCATCGGCCGCGTTCAGGTGGCCCGTGTAGTACCACCATTCCATGTCGCCCGCGTGCGGGGCCTGGTCCTTCGGCAGTTCGATGGAGGTGGCGATGACCGGGCAGGCCTCGCGGGCGCCGTCGTCGTCGGTGCAGGACGGCATTCCGAACACGCAGCACGTCGCCAGGACCAGGATGGTGGGGAAACGCATCGCGGCAGGACCTCGGCCGAGGAGGGCCGATGGTACCGCAGTCCCGCGCCGAAACAAGGCCCGCGCGCAGGTTCGGATCAGACCTTGACCCGGAATTCCCGCCAGGCCGCCCGCTTCAGGAACTCGCGGAAGCGCGGGTGCGCCACCGAGATCACGGCCTTGATGAATTCCGACTGGCTCTTGCCCGACATCTGCGCGATCCCGTGCTCGGTCACCAGGAACGACAGGCTGCCCTCGCGGCCTCCCATCATGTCCGGCCCCGTGTAGCACACCGGCGTGCCGCGCGGCATGAACGGGAAGATCGACGACCGCACGTCGCCCTCGGGCGTGGTGTGCGTGGACTTCATGCACAGGTAGCTGATGCCGCCCTTCGACAGGCCGCGCAGGATCGTCGCGCCGCCGCCGACGCCGCTGTAGTGGTTCTTGTCGCGCGCCGACGTGTTGACGTGGCCGTTGAAGTCCACGGCCAGGGCGTTGTTGATGCCCATGCCGCCGTAGAAGGCCTCCTGGACCACGACGCGGTGCGACGGCGCCAGGATGATGGACGGGTTGTTGTCGATGCGCTGGTAGAAGTCGCTGCCCTTGATCCCCACCGAGAACGTGCTGACCATCTTGCCGTCCAACTGCGTGCGACGGCCGTCCAGCTCGATGAAGTGCGAGCCGGCGATCTTGCCCGACTCGAACAGATCCAGCGAGTAGGGCTCCAGCATTTCGGTGTACCCGCGGCCGGTCCAGGAGGACTCCTTCAGCCCGCGCACCGCCAGCACGCCCGTCCCGCCGAACCCGACCTGCAGGGCGCGGCCATGGGTGCGTTCCTTGTGGGACTCGATGTGGTTCACCACGTGCTGGGCGATGGTCAGTTCCGAGGCCAGCGGCTTGTCGAAGGCCCCGGCCGGCAACGCCGGGATCGCGCCGTTGTCCTGGACCACGACCAGGCGCCCCGCGGCCGCCAGCTTCTTGAAGCGGTCCACGTGGATCGTGTTGGCCGCCTCCTTGTAGCCCCGGGTGAACGGGAGCGTGGGATTGACGTACAGCAGCACGTCCTGGTCGCACGCCTCCAGTGTGTGCTCCAGCAGGGGCGCGTTCATGGCCGAACTGGGACCGTGGCTCATCTCGCCGTCGGCGTTCGGCGGCGTCATCACCAGGGCGCTGACTTCGGTCTTCGACCCGCGGTTGTCGTCCATGCCCATGGCGTCGGCGGCGTCCGGGAAGTGCACGAACAGCATGTCCGTGATGCCCATGCGCGACGTGTTGCGCCCGATGTACTCGGGGTACAGCACCCGCGACATCGGGACGTCCGGGATGATGCCGTTGACGACCGGGCTCAGGAACCCGCACCGGAACACGATCTTGCGCGACTGCAGGCGCTTGTAGTGCGCGATCAGCGACGCCAGGCTGTCGAACTTGCGGGTGGCCTGGTTGATGGCCCGCGCCCATTCGGCGAACAGCGACACGGAAATCTCGTCGGCCACGCCGGCCAGCAGGCCCTTGCGGCTGAGGGCGCTGCCCACGAACAGCTTGTAGGGCGTCAGCACCAGCCCGTTGACGATCTTGATCTCCCGCAGCTTCTCCTTGCGGATGTGATCCCAGACCGTCGAGTAGAACGTGACCGGCTCGGACGTCGCGAACCCGGCCATCACGCTCCGACCCGAGCGGATCACCTTCTTCAAGGCGTCCTCGTTGGTCATGGTGCAATCCGCGAGGACCTTCGGCAGTTTCTGTGGCGTCGTCGGCATCCCGTGTGCTCCTCAAGAGGTCGATGGCTGTGGGCGACGCAGCGCGCCTGTCCCCCTGTGCGATCGCAGGCATCGTCGATGCCCGGTCGCGGCCTGGGGGGATTTGACCCGGAATAACGCAGCGCGTCAAATATTCGTGGAATCGCCAGTCGGGACGGGGGTCTACTTGCGAACGCCGACCGGCAGGATCGCGTGGACGGTTTCGCCCGGGAGCAGTCCCAGGAAGACCGCCGCCTTCGCCCCGTCGAACCCGCCCACGAAGGTCGAGCCCAGGCCCAGCGACGTGACTTCCAGCATCACGTTCTGGGCCGACAGGCCTGCTTCCAGCCCGATGAACTGCCCTGCCCGCTCGCCCATCTTTTCCCGGGCCCGCTCGGGCGTGCCGGTGATCACGAACACGACCGCGGCCACCGGGATCCAGGGCTGCTGGATCGCCGCGTCCACGAACGCCTGGCGCTGATCCCCGGCGGTCCGCAGGGTCAGCGCGTGCGTCGCGGGATCGAACCGGTACACCCCGGCCGGCACGCCGGTCACGTTCCCGACCACCGCGATCACGTCCATCGGGTACGTGGCCCGGGCCGACGGCACGGTCCGGTGCCCCTTGTCGTCCGTGAGGCCCTGGGCCGCCCACAGCAGCCGCGACAGCGACTGCACCGGGATCGGCGCGTCGGCCAGTGCCCGGATGGACCGCCGCTCGGCCATCGCGCGCTCCAGCGTCATCCCGCCCGTCAGCACGGGCTTCGGCAGGGAAATCACGGTCGCGGCCACCCCGCCGGAGGGCGCAGTCCCCTCCCTGGCGATGGGGCTCCCCATCGAAACGACCGTCACCAGCACCAGTGCAGCGACCGCACCGATCGGGAACCTGCGACCGTTCATGTCCGCCTCCATCAACCCCCCGGCATCCCGGGTCCGCGACGGATTGTACCACCCCGCGACCGACGGCCCCGTGTCGGGCCGCTGACGCCTCACATCCCGCCCGCGGAATTGAACCCGGCCGCCTTTCGTGCCATGGTTCCCCCCGGAACGGGAGGTCCCATGGGTCTGTTCACCGGGGAAAACGCCCTGCTGGAAAAGGTCGAGCGCCACGACCGTTTCCAGTTCGAGGTCAAGCTGGACTACCCCCTGGATCCCGACGCGGACAGCCAGGCGTACACGGTCGAAACCTACTTCTTCCTGGCCGGCAGCCTCAACGTCAACGAGTACACCTACGGCGCCGCCGATTTCTACGCGGACGTGCGCGACCAGGTGCGCTTCAAGACGCCCCAGATGACGCTGGGCCAACTGGTCGGGACCAGCCCGCTTTCGCCGCTGACCCGCCTGGACGAAGGCGTCCTGCGCATCCGTTCCGCCGCGTGGACCCCCGAGGACCTGCGCGTCCTGCTGTACGAATCGAAGATGCTGGGCTGCATCCTGCGGGCGGCCCTGCGGGACCTGGGAAACCTGGTCGTCCAGACCCTGGGGCACGGCACGGTGATGGATCACGGCGACGCGGAACGACTGGTGGACGAGTCGCTGCCGGCCCTGTGCACCGTGCTGTCCCGTTTCCGCGACGTCGGGACCGCCCTGCTGATCCCGGGCTTCCCGTCGGAAACCCTGTCGTCCCTGCGGCTGGTGGACGAATACCTCAGCCTGACGGCGGAATCCTACGCGATGCACCTGCTGGACTCGATGCCCGACGCCGGCGCCAACCTGCGGACGCGCGTCGCGCACCTGGCCCTGGACGAGGTGGCCTACCGCACGCGCCGGGGCTACCGATCCGTGGCCCGGCTGGACTCGAACAACGAGGATTTCGTCTACCGGAACTCCCTGCTGAAGAAGTTCGTCGGCAGCATCCAGTACCTCCAAATCCATCGGGCCGACACCCGGGCGTCGGCCGAGCACGCAGCCTTCGCCGTGGCGGCCGGGATCGCGATGGCCTTCGCGACGGCCGTTTCGTTCCTGGCCATCACCCTGGCGCCCCTGTCGTGGACGCTGTTCGCCGTGCTGGTCGTCAGCTACATGCTGAAGGATCGCATCAAGGAATTCGTGCGCAGCCTGTTCAATCGCTGGCTGGGCAAGACCGTGCCCGACCACAAGATCGTCATCACCGACCCCTCGACGGGGGCGCGGATCGGACAGTTCCGACGCAAGTTCATGGTCCTGCCGATCGCGGAGGTGCCGCCCGACGTCCGCCGGGTGCGGGACGCGGGACGCACCGAGTTCCTCGCCGAGCGGGAGTTTTCCGAGTCGGTGTTCCGCTATACGAAGGTCCTGAAGCTGAGGCCGCGCCGGATCTTCGGCAGCCATCGGCGCGTGGCCGCCCTCACCGACGTCCTGCGCATGAACGTGCGGCACTTCCTGCATTCCATGGACGAACCCCGGCCGGTCATCCAGATCCTGGACCCCGACACCCACCTGCCCACGCAGGTTCCCGCGATGCGGACCTACCACCTGAACGCCGTGCTGCGGTTCTGGCGCGGGGATGATCCCGCCAGGGCGGCCTATCGCAAACTGCGGGTCGTGCTGGATCAGGACGGAATCCACCGGGTCGAAACGTTCGACCCCGACGGGCCGCCGCGGGTGGAGGGCGCATAGGCGTCAGGTGACGGGGCGGACGGTGCGGGGCGCTACTTCATGCCCAGGGGCGTGAACTCGGTGCGGCGGTTGGCGGCCCGGCCCGCGGACGTCTTGTTGTCCTGCACGGGCTTCGTTTCGCCGTAGCCGACGGCCTCCAGGCGGTCCTCGGCGATGTCCTTGCCGACCAGGTAGGCCCGCACCGAATCGGCCCGATCCTGGGACAGTTTCTGGTTGAAATCGTCTGCACCGACGTCGTCCGTGTGACCCTCGATGCGCAGGCGCATCGTCGGGAACTCCTTCAGCACCGCCACTGCGGCGTCCAGCACCTTGAAGGAGCTGGACAGGACCTTGGCGCTGCCCGTGGCGAAGTTGATGCCCTTGATGGCCCCGGTGAACGCCTTGGCCTTTTCCGGCAGGCAGCCCTGGTATTCCTTCAGGCCCGGCACGTCGGGGCACTTGTCGTCGATGTCCGGAACGCCGTCCTTGTCCCGGTCGGGGCAGCCCTGGAACTCCTTCGGGCCGGCCTGCTCGGGGCAGCGGTCGTCCTTGTCGGCGATTCCGTCCTTGTCCTTGTCCGGGCAGCCCTGGGTGGCGGCGGGACCCGGCACGTCGGGGCACGCGTCCTTGCTGTCCACGATGCCGTCGCCGTCCTTGTCCGGGCAGCCCTGGGTGGCGGCGGGACCGGGCACGTCGGGGCAGGCATCCTTGCTGTCCACGATGCCGTCGCCGTCCTTGTCCGGGCAGCCCCGGGTGGCGGCGGGACCGGGCACGTCGGGGCACGCGTCGTCGGCATCCGGAATGCCGTCCTTGTCGCGGTCCAGGACCTTCGGGGCGGGCTTGTGGCGGCACACGAAGAAGTCCAGGCCGGCCAGCACCTCGAGGTTGTTGGCGCCTCCCTTGTCGAGGCCGTCGCTGATGACGTCCCGCACGTCCAGGCGGATCGCCATCCACGGCACGACCAGGCCGCGGACGCCCAGGCCGATGTGGCCCCGCGGGTCGAACTTGTCCTTGCCCAGGCTGCCGCTGAGGTTGCTGTAGCCGCCGAAGCCCACCTCGAAGACGGGCGTCCAGTTGCCCTTCAGGATGTGCACCAGGATGTTCAGGTCGTAGGCCAGCACGTGGTTCGTTTCGTCCTTGTGGCTGAGCGGGATGTACCCGACCTCGGCCTCCAGGGCCAACTGCGGCAGGACGTGCACGCCCAGGCGCAGCCCGACGTCACCGGACGCGCGGCCCGAAGGATAGCCGTTCTGCGCGTTGCCAAGGTCCCACGCCCGCAGGCGGAAACTGCCGCCGCCAAAGACGCCGATGTACATCGAGGGACTGGGGAAGTCCGCCCGGGCCGCCTGGGGGGCGATGACCAGGCCCACCAGGACCGCGACCGAAAGCATCCGAAGTGCGCGTAGCATGATTCCTCCTTGCCGATGTCAGGATTATCCGTGGAATGTAGGCTACTTCCCTGCACGCCCCGCGGCAATGGCTTGCCGGCCAACCATCAGAAAATCCTGGCTTTGCACCCCCCTTGGCCGACGGCGGGGGGACGTGCGGGGGCAGGACGCTACGGCGACGCGGGTGTCATCAGGAAGGGGCGGATCTGCTTGATTTTCAGTTGTCCCGTGCCCGCCTGGATCTTGAACTCCAGGTCCAGCAGGACGTCCGATCGGGCGTGCCCCTCCAGGTCCAAGGGGATCGTCGCGTCGATGGTCGCGATCAACCCGCCCAGCTCGTTCAACTGCGCGTCGGACAGGACGGGGATCCCCGGGGTCGCCAGCGTGGAACTGACCACCCGGTAGATGCGCGACACCTGGCCCCCGGTGATCTCCAGGCGGTCGGTTTCCGGGATCTTCGAGGCGTCGTTGCTGACCACCTTTTCGTCCCCGATCTGTGCGTTGACCAGGATCCGGCGGTCCGTGGGATCGGCGGGATCCCCCGTGAACGCGACCCCGTTGGCCTGTTCGTCGGGGAAGCCCAGGCTGACCAGCACGGCCATGCCCGCGGACTCCTGGGGCACCTGGTACCAGTCCCGTTCGTCCCAGGCCACGTCGTTGTAGAGGCTGGCCCATACCTTGCGCAGGCCGCGCTCGATGTCCCGTTCCTTGCTTTCGGCCGGGTCGCAGGCGCTGGGACCCGCCCCGTCGCCGTCCAGCGTGTCGTCGGCGCAGACCGTGGTGCTGTCGTACAGTCCCGCCCCCGAAAACTCCAGCCCGTCCTCGACGTTGGACGACGACCGGAACCGGACCCGCACGTCCGTGCCGCCGAACACCGCGGCGATCTTCGCGACCAGCGCGGACACCAGGACCGGGGGCACGACGCCCGCGGTCTGGATGCGCGTCCGCAGCCCGGACAGCAACTGCTTGCGCAGCACGGCGTCCCCTGCCACCGCCGGGTCGGTCCCCAGCCGGCGGACGTACTCCCGCAAGGTGACGTCCTCGGCGGGGGTGACGCGCGTATCCGGGATCGTCGTGGCGTCCAGGAACGCCTCGAACGGCGCGAAGGGGATGCCGAAGCCCGGCACCTGGTAGCGTTCGTCCAGGATGGCGTACAGCTTCGCCAGGTTGGCGGCCTTGCCCCCGAAGCGCGTGACCAGCCCGACCGGCGTGTCGTCCACGTCCATCGCCGTCAGCCCGTCCAGCGCGTCGTAGGTGCGATCCACGATCGGCACGCCCTCCAGCCGGGGCCGATGGGCCGCCCACCACGCCTGGGCTTCGGCCTCGCTGGTTTCGGCGATGGCCCAGGAATCCCCCGGGGCGTCCACGGTCCCCTTCGTCACCGTCAGCCGGACCAGCTTCCCGTCCCAGGGCTCGAGCGCCGCCAGGGCATCCCGGACGAACAGGTTGGGCGTGCCCCGGCGGGCCATGCGGACGTTGACGTGGCTCAACTGCCACTGCCTCCCACCCGTGACCAGTCCCCCGATGATCGTCGCGACGTCGAAGGGCACGCTGTCCACCACCACGATGTCCCGGAAGCCGACCTGGCCCGTGGCCGCCGCCGCGTCGAACGCGTCCAGCGCATAGCGCCGCACCGTCCCGTAGGTGACCCCCGGCGTGTAGGCTTCCACCGTCACGTCGTCCTGTGCGGGGAATCCGATCGGGAAGCCCGGATCGATCCAGGTGCGCGCCCGGGCCGGTCCCATGGCGTCGAAGGGCTCGAAGGTCAGGACCAGGGGGCCGGCGGTCACGATCGACTGCAACTGCTGGTAGACCCGGCGCACCTCGGCCAGTTCCAACTGCTCCGACATCTTGTTCGCCGTGTACACCGTGAACCCGTACAGGTGGCCCTGCACGGGGTCGTCGATCCGGACCAGGTTCCCGGCGAAATAGGACCGCGTCGCCCGCACCGTCACCATCGCCATGTAGGACGGCAGGTCCAGGCCCGGCAGGAACACCGACGCCAGGAATTCCATGTGGACCGGGTACCGCATCGCGTTCTGGACCAGGGGCGGGATCAGCGCCGGATCGTCGCGAACCGGAACCATGTACTTCGTGGCCCGCTCCCAGTTCGGGACCCCGGTGGGCCCGATGGACAGCGCGTCGAAGGCGGCGTCGCTATCGACCATCCGGACACACGCCGGTCCCCGGGGATCGGGGTCGTCCGGATCGCAGGCCTTCAGCCAGTCCACGGTTTCCCCGCCCGGGTCGCCCGCGTCGCCGGCGAGGTCCCCGGCCAGGTCCCCTTCCTGCCCGGGATCGGCGCCGCTCCCGCCCTGCCCTGCGCACCCGGCAAGGACCGCCAGCGTCGCGAGGGCCCCGAGGGCCGCGAGGCAGGCAATCGTCCCCAGGCGGGTCCGGAAGGGAATTCGGCACACCGGCGTCATCCAGACCTCCTCACTCCCGCGCCAACTGCAGGTTCCGCGCGCTGCCCACGAACAGTTCGACGTCCTGCCCGCCCACGGACTGCACGTCCCGGCTGTACCGCGTGATGCGGCTGCACTTCATCATCCACTGCCCATCGCACGACAGATGGATCAGTTCGTCCAGGAGGGCGCCGTCCACCACGACCTGCCCGTCGCCATCCGGCAGGTCGCAGACGATGGCGCCCCCCAGGGGGTTCGGATCGTGGGACCCCACCGCCAGGATCACCTGGATGCGCGATGTCGGATCGGCCGGGGTCCAGCGGACGGTGGACGAGTGGCCCGCCAGAATCGAAACGACGCTGGTGGGCAGGGTCAGGGGCGCCACGCCCCGGGCCGTGAACGTCATGGGCGGGAGGTCGCCGCCGGAGGTCGATGCCGTGATCACGTCGCCGGCGTCGAACAGGTCGTTCTGGTCCGGCAGCGCCGCGGCCTTGTACCGGTCCAGGTCGTCCGGGGTCATCGACACCGGCGTCTTCAGCCCGCCCAGCGTGACGGTGCCCACGTCATAGTGCGGCGGCAGCGGAACGCACATCCCGTAGTCGAACACCTCGGGCGGAACGTCCGGGTTGTCGACGCAGACCTGGTCCTCGTCGCACCAGCGCTGGGTCTGGTCGGCCGAGTAGCACTCCACGCCCTTGTCCAGGCACAGGCACTGGCCCACGCAGTCGTCCGTCATGATCCCGGGGTCGTACAGGGTGCACGAGCCCACGGTGGTCTTCTTCGTCGCGAACTGCAGGGTATGCGGCAGGGCCCGGTTGAAGGACGGCTGCGTGGCGAAGTAGGCCCGCACGCCGCCGAACCACTGGGTCTTCAGGTACCACTGGTCGCAGGTGTCGTTGATCTCGACGGCGGAGATCCAGCCCCAGGCCGAGGGCCCGTCGGGAACGTCGGCTGCGTCGGTTGCGTCGGCGACATCCGTCGAACCGCCGTCGTCGGGGCCCGGGTCGTCGGCGACCCCCGGATCATCGGCCACCCCCGGATCGCCGAACCCATCGTCCGCCACATCCGGGCCGGCCGTGTCGGCGCCCGGGTCCCCGCCCGGATCGGGGGCGATCACCGAAGGCGCCGAGGAGGACGGGCACCCGCCGGCCGCCAGAGCCAGCACCATCAGGACTGCGGCCACCGCGGGCCGTGCAACGGTCGTCCAACGCGCCATCATGTTCCACTCCTTGATCACGGCCCTATTCTACGACATTGCCGCGCACCGGCGCCGCTGGCCTTCCGGAAGGGATGGTGCGACCATCGCGCCGGAGGAACCCCATGCAATCGCCCGGCGGGCAGCGACTTTCCGAACTGGAACTCTTTGCCGGGATCGTTCGGCACCTGGTCCAACGGGACGGCTTCCCGCACTTCCTCCCGACGGTCTTCCTCCCCGCCCGGGGCGAGGTCCGGATCCTGGACGACACGCCGCAGGACGCCGATCACGAACAGGCGGCACTGCGCTGGGTGGCGGAACACGCGCTGCCGGACCAGGAAGTCCTGGTGGCGTTCCAGGTTGAGGCGTCGCGCTTCAAGATCGTTCGCCGTGCCGGCCCCGTTCGGGAGGAAGGCCTGTTCGACATCGACGACGAGGCGGAGGGCGGGTAGCGGGTAGCGGCGCGATTGCGAGGAAAGGAGGCGACCATGGAAATGGACATGTGGAAGTTCTTTGGCATCACGCACACGGACCATACGGTGATGAACCCGATGAGCCTGGCCAAGACGGAGGAACTCATCGAGTGCCTGCGTCTGCCTGACGCAGGTCGCATCGTGGATGTGGCCTGCGGGAAGGCGGAGTTCCTTTGCCGGGTGGCTGAGCGGTATGCGGTGACAGGTACCGGCATCGACCTGTCCCCCTTCACCATCGAGGAGGCGCGGAGGAACGTGGCGGTCCGCGGACTGGAAGGGCGCATCGAATTGCTCCACATGGACGGGGGGGCCTATCAGCCCGCCCCCGGGGCGAAGCTGGACCTGGCCTCGTGCATTGGCGGTTCGTGGATCCACCACGGGCACCAGGGAACCCTGGAGGCGCTTGGCGGGATGGTGCAGCCAGGGGGACTCGTGCTGGTCGGCGAACCCTTCTGGAGGAGGGCGCCGGATCCGGACTACCTGAAGCGGACCGGGCAGGATGCCGGTATGTGGGGAACGCACGCCGGCAACGTGCAGACCGGTGTGGACCTGGGCCTCTCGCTCCTGTACACGGTGGTGTCCAACGAGGACGATTGGGACCGGTACGAGGGACTCCAGTGGCAAGCGGCCGAACGCTATGCTGCCGACCATCCCGACGACCCGGACGTGGTGCCGCTGCTGCAGACCGCGAGGGGAAATCGAGACGCCTACCTTCGATGGGGACGGGACTGCCTCGGCTGGGCCATGTACCTGTTCCAGAAGCCGCGTGGGTCCCGACCCTAGGTTCGGACGGCCTCGTGGTTTGCTGCGCCTCAGTGCCTCGCGGGCTGGCTGCGCGACTATCCGGCCAGGGCCGCTTCGACCGGATCAGGGCGCGAACATCTCCTGGAGGATCGTCAGGCATTGACCGACGACGTTCGACGAAAGAGTTCCCAATCGACGAACCATCCGTTCGCGGTCAACGGTTCGAATCTGATCAAGAACGATATGGCCCTGCTTGCCTTGGAAGGTGCAGACCACCCGGAACGGGTAGGCGTGGCTTCCCGTCGTCAGCGGCGCGACGACGTAGGTGTGAACGTGTTGATTCAAATCGTCGGGGGAAACCACGACACATGGGCGTGTTTTGCGGATCTCTTGCCAACGCGTCGGGTCCAGTTCCACCAGGAAGATGTCGCCACGGGAAACCGTGCCAGGACTCACCATTCCCATTCCTCGCGATCGAACTTCGTGGAAGTCTCAGGATCGAGGAGCTTGTCATCACCTCGCGCGGCCATTTGTGCGGCGGCTTCCGCCCATCCTTCCCGCCGAGGCGAAGCGCGCGAGATGATGATTTTCCCCTCCTTCACGGTCAACTCGACCGTGTCGGCAAGACCGGCCTGCTCGATCAACGGCTTCGGGATTCTCACTCCACGCGAGTTCCCGATTCGAACCAAGTGCGCTCTCATCTTGCACCTCCGAACGTGGTGACAGAGTACCCAAACAAAAGCGTCGCATCAAATCGAGTCCCGAGGTTGCTTGGAGCAAGCGCGCTCACCTGCGGTGGCCCATGACGCGGCGCACGTTGGGATGGGCTCCCCGGTCGGTTGAACGGCTTGCGCGTGAGTGTCGCCCGCGTCCCGGCAGCGCAGCGGGCGGGTTCGGCGCGGCCCTTGCCCCGCGGCCGTCTGGTTGTCACGAGGCGTCAACGATGTTTGAGCCGCGGGACAAGGCAAGGACCGCGACGAAAGTGGGCGTCCACTGCATGCGCTGGTTGGACCGCTCCTTCGTGGTTCCAGAGGTTCCCCATCGGTACCGGGATGACCGGATTCTCGTTGGACCTCTCGACCGGACGGGTCTACAGTCAACGGCACTCGAGAAGGCGATTCTCCCATGAAGACTGCCGCCCTGCTTTTCCTGTCGGTTCCGCTGGGATTGCTGCTCGGTTGCGGGTCTGATGACGCGGGGAAGGCATCGCCGGACCCCAACGAGGGACGGGTCTTCACCGCGAGCATCACCGCGGTCGATGGCGGGACCGTCGTAACCGAGGGCGGCACCGCGTCGGTCAAAATCCCTGCCGGTGCCCTCACCGGGGACACCGATATCACCATCGGCGTGGAGACGGGCGAGGAAGGTACCTGGTCCAGTGTCTACAATCTGGGACCGGACGAGACCGTGTTCTCGGCGCCGGTCACGATCTCCATCGCGTATGACGGGACTCTCGGCGAGGATCGGAAGGCCGTACTCGCCTGGAAGGACGGCGCGACTTGGACCCCCATCGCGGGTTCCACGACCAGCGGAGGGAAGGTCTCGGCCACGACAAAGCACTTCAGCCGGTTCTCGATCGTCATCCTCGAGGTCGATCGGGTGGATGACCCCATGAATCAGGGCACGGGCGACGAAGCGGCCATGACCTATTCCACCTGGACGGACCCGACCACGCAGTTGACGTGGCAGTACCCGACTGCGGTGAACTGGATGGGGTGGCAGGAGGCAGTGGACTACTGCGCCCGGCTGAACCTGGACGGCGACGGGTGGCACCTGCCGACGATCGGCGAACTGCGCTCGCTGATCCGGAACTGTCCCGCGACCCAAACCGGTGGGACCTGCGGGGTGACGGACGGCTGTCTGGAGCAGTTCCAGTGCTGGGGCGAGACCGGCATCTGCAACGGATGCGCGGACGGCGGCTGTAACTGGGCTCACGATCTGTTCTACGAAGGCGAAGGCAGTTGCCTGCCCCCCTACTGGTCGTCGTCGACCTACACAAACAGCGCGTGGAGCGAGCCCCCTCCGCCCGAAGAGGACATGGCATGGGGCGTAATGTTCGCCGGGGGCGCCATCACGATGTTCGACAAGACACCGTCGAACCCGTTGCAGGAATGGAAGGTCCGATGCGTGCGTCCCGCGCTGTAGACAACTGCGATCTCCGCGCTCACAGATACCACGGCATCCGTGGGGCCCGCTGACGTGGCCCATCGCAGGAGCGTTCCTGCGTCGGTCCAACGGCTTGCGCATGAGTGGCAAACCCCGGCGCCCGGCCCGCAGGGACGGGCATCCGGCGCGGTCCCTGCGGACCCGCCCGACACGATCGTTCGCCTACCAGAGCGTGATGAAGGCGGGGCCATAGCAGGGACCGTGACGGAAGGGGTTTGTCCAATCCACGCGCTGGTTCGACCGCCCCTGGTTCGCGCGTCTAACAGGTTTGATTTCGGATCCGTTTTCTGCCACGATTCGAGTCGGTTCTTGACGAGGTGTCTCCATGAGGCCGTTTCAGTTGTCCACTGATGTCGTCTCCATCGGGGAGTTGAAGGTCCAAGCCGCGCGCATTCTTCAGCGGGTCAACAAGGACCGCTGCCCGATCGTGATCACCCAACACGGAAAGCCCGCCGCGGTTCTCGTGTCCACGCAGGACTACGACCAGATGGCCGACCACGCCCGGTTCATGCTGGCAGTCCAGCGGGGACTCGACGACGTGCAGGCAGGCCGAGTCGTTGATGACAAGGAAGTCGATGCCGCGCTTGAGGAGGCATTCAAGAGCGGAGCGAGGAAGTGAGACTGCGTTGGACGTTCGGAGCTCGCGATGACCTGGTGGCGATCGCCCGATTCATCGCGGAAAGCAATGAACCTGCGGCCCGCAAGTGGATTGGTCGACTTCGCGCGCAGGCCAAGAAAGCAACGCGCTTTCCCAACTCTGGACGAGTCGTTCCCGAGCTCGGTCGCGAGGATGTCCGCGAATTCATCTTCCGCGGATACCGGATTCTCTGTCTCCTCCGCGATGACGACGTTTTCGTGCTCAGCATCTTCGAAGGTCACAGACAGATTCGGCTTACAGACGACGACCTCGAAAAGACGGACGAGTAGGCGCCCTCCCCCGCTCTAGGGACTTACGAATCAATTCCTGGTCGGTCGAACGGCTTGCGCGTCAGTGGCGGCCACGTCCGGCCGCAGGCCGGTTCGGCGCGGTCCTTGCCCCGCGGCCGCCAGGCAGTCCCGAAGCGTTGAAGATTCTTGAGCCGCGGGACAAGGCAAGGACCGTGACGAAAGTGGCCGTCCACTACATGCGCTGGTTGGACCTTCCCGCTGAGGCGTGGCGCGGGCTACATGCCCTACCCGCTTGGGCACACAGCGAGGCCGTCATCGAAGGGAGAGCGTCCGATTCTGCGCGTTCACGGCGCCCGTCTCAAGGCGTCCGAGACGGCCTTCGGATTCTTTGCAGCGACCATGAGGAGCGCGCGGGCCGGCCCCTCGGGGACGCGTCTGCCCTGCTCCCAGTTACGCAGGGTCGAAACGCTGACCCCGATCATCTGGGCGAACTCAACCTGCGACTGGTGAAGGGAAGAGCGAATCCGCTTCACGTCGGCAGGCTGGTACTCAAAGACCCGACTGGGCTTGGCCTCCCCACGCAGAATGGCGGCACCCTGCTCCATGCTCGTCATCAGGAGGTCGAAATCTTCCTTCTTCATGGGAATTCCCTCTCCACGAACTGACGCAAGGTCTTCAACTGCCCAGGCGGCAGGTCGCTCCGCATGTTCTTCGAATACGCAAAGAGCATCAGGAACGTCTCGTCGGGGCGATACCAATAGTAGATCGCCCTCAGTCCGCCGCGTTTACCAGCTCCCTTCGCACCCCAACGAATCTTCCTGACGCCACCGCCCCCCGGTATAACCGCCCCCTGCTCCGGTCGCACGATTAGCGACGATTGCAGGGCGCGGTACTCGTCGTCGGCCAGGAGTTCGACGACTTGCTTGGTGAACACGGCCGTCTCAACGAACCTCATGGCTTCAAAAACTACGCCAATGGCTTACCGAAGTCAAGCCAGGTCCACGGTCGCCTTTCCCGAGGTGGTCCGATGCGTCGCTGGTGGCATGGACTGCCCTGCTAGCAACCGATTGCGACGCAGGCGCCCCGCACCTGGTGGTTTGCGAGGGACGCCGCGTCTGATCCTGGATAGGTCCAACGGCTTGCGCGTCAGTGGCAAACCCCGGTGCCCGGCCCGCAGGGACGGGCATCCGGCGCGGTCCCTGCGGACCCGCCCGCCAAGAACGCTCGCGTGCCTGGGCGTGACGAAGGCGGGGCCATAGCAGGGACCGTGACGGAAGGGGTTTGTCCAATCCACGCGCTGGTTAGGCGCTCTCCGACGGGCACCTGCGAATCAACAGTTCGGCATCGCGCAGGACAGCGAGAGTGGCTTCCATGTCAAGGCGTCCCGAAGCATCGACGCGCCGGTAAGCCGACGCAAGAACAGCGACCGTCATCGTCTGACCATGACCAACTCGACCTGGCCTCTTGAAAGGAAGGTCCATGGAACGAGCAACCGAGAGAACCCTTCTAAGGCAACTGTCGCGTATCGCGCTCCGGCCAGACTTCTCGTTGACGCCGATCTTCACGACAAGATCTGTCTCTTCTAGTTGAAGATACCAGTGGAATCCGTTGTCGCCTACACCGGCCCACCAGAAGCCGAGGAATCCGCCAGACTGGTTGGGGACATAGTTCCAAGAACCATCGATGACCCTTTCTTGGATTGCCGAGTAGAAGCCGATCCAGTTCCACCAGGTCCACTTGTCAAGCGGCCTGTCGCAGAAGCCACGAAACTGCGCCTCGATATTCAGGAGATATCGATAGTAATTGGAAATGATGTCGCTCCGCCCTCCGGAAACCAAATAGGTAGAGAACAGGCGAACGAAGTCGCCCCTGTTCACAACGCGATATCCCTGCTTCTCCACCTGCTTGAACGAAGATTGATTTCCCGTCTGAACGTAGATGGGTAGAATCTGGATTGATGGATGGCCAAGCGCCTGTAGTTCCGAGAGATACCTCGCAAGTTGGCCAGAATGCTCCGACGTGCCAACCTTGTCTTCGATGCTGATCAGTAAGAAATCGTCAACTTCGAGAAGAACGTCAATGTGTTTGAATTGCCGGCGGACAACAAGCTTCTCGACCGTCTCTTGAAGGATGCGTTCATGCTTCGCAAGCATGAGGGAGAGGAAATCCCGACCAAGTTTGTGGAGAAGGGGATCAACAGCGGCATATCTAGCTTCCGCCCATTTCGCCATCCAGCAAAGAATGGCGTCTTGTGAGAGTTCGGATGTTGCGAAGTCAAAGAGATTCGGATCGTCGCTCATTGGCCCACCTCGGAACAACAGAAGATAGTGGTCAACCCTGCCGGTAGTGTACACCGGGCGCGTGCCTGTCCCCTGTTCTTGGATGCGCCTAACGGCTTGCACGTCAGTGGCGGCCACGTCAGGCCGCAGGCCGGTTCGGCGCGGTCCTTGCCCCGCGGCCGCAGCGCAGTAACGAGGCGTCGATGATGTTTGAGCCGCGGGACAAGGCAAGGACCGTGACGAAAGTGGCCGTCCACTGCATGCGCTGGTTAGGCGCCCCCGTTGCGATCGCCTGAGGTTCGGACTTGCCTTTCCAGGAGTGAGGTGACAATATATCACCCATGGAGCAGCCCCTGGCCAAGGCCGCTGCAGAAAGGATCATCCGGCACGCCGCTTCGCTGCCATTGGGCGTGGAGTACCGCTCCCACTGCTGGGAGCGAATGGCGCAGCGGCACGTGGACCCGTTGGACGTGGTGAGGTTGCTTCGCAGCGGCGAGGTGATCGGGATCGCCTACCGACGCAATGGAGAGTGGCGCTACCGCGTTCGGGAACGAACGGGCAACGCGCCTGCGGACAGGAAGCGACTACGGGTCGTCGTAGTCGTGGTCACGGAGCATCGGGTTTCTTGCCAGACGGTCTATCGAGACCGCGAAGGGTGATCCCATGACAAAGTGCTACAACTGCCTGAAAGCCAACATGGTCGCCCGCAAGGCGACGATTGAGTACAAGCAGTCGGGACTGCCCTACCCCGTGATGCTGGCGAACGTCCCGGTTCGTGAGTGTCCTGCCTGCGGCGAACAGGCCGTGACCATCCCCGACGCAGAAGGCCTACATCGCGCGCTCTGCCTGCACGTCGTGCGAGCGAACCGTGCGCTCCTGGGGCAGGAGGTCCGTTTCCTGCGGAAGTATCTTGGATGGAGCGCTGACCACCTGGCGGCAGTGATGGGCGTCGATCCCAAGACACTCTCCCGCTGGGAAAACGGTCGGCAGAAACTTGGCCCGATGGCGGAACGCTTCCTTCGGATCCTCGTGTTGCAGAAACTTGAAGAGGGCGCCAAGGAATTCGCGGACCAGGTCCTCCCGACACTCGGCCACGAACCCGCAGCATCGGACGAGTCACTCCACATGGCCGCTTCCAGGAACGGCTGGCGCGAGGCCGCCTGACGGACTTCCGCGAGGACGCATTCACCACGAGATAGACGACGTCTCTTGCTCTCGGTGCGCCTAACGGCTTGCACGTCAGTGGCGGCCCGTCCGGCCGCAGGCCGGTTCGGCATGGCCCTTGCCCCGCGGCCGCAGTGAAGTCGCGAGGCGTCGCCAGCGCGTGAGCCGCGGGACAGGCAAGGGCCATGACGAAAGGGACGTCCACTGCACGTGCTGGTTCGGCGCCCCCCTCCGGCGAGGCATCCCCGACTTCTTGCTGAGTCAGTGTCCTGCGTGGAAGGCATGCCCAACGAAGACAAGCAACGCCAGCGCGACAACGCTGAAGGCAAGTATCGCCTCGCGGCCCACCGCCGGAACGCGGCCGAGGCCGCCTCTCATGTGGTTCCAGAGCGCTCGGCGATTGAGCACCACGTGCCAGACCGAGAACACCACGAACAGGAGCCCGAGGATGTTGTGCGCGGACATCCACGCGTGACGTTCGACCGTCGCTGGCGCAAAACCGTAGAAGTGGTTGACGATGCCGGTGGCGGGTAGTCCCAGCCCGGAGAAGCAGGCCATCATCGTCACGAAGGCTCTGTAGTTGAACGACTTGACAGGGTTCCCCATGACTAACGCCTCCATTTCCGCAACCGCCAGCGAAACCACCGGAGCATTCCGGCCTGGAAGGAATCGTTTAGGATTGCCCGGTCAAATGCCGCTCCTCAAGGAAGGCTCGTAGTCTCACCAGAACGGTCGCTGCCAAGGCCATTTCTTCCGCGCCGAGAACGGATGAAAGTGCCCGCTCCATTTCGTGACCGCGTTCGTGAATCTCCACGGCCAACCGTCGCCCCTTCGGCGACAAAGTGAGGTAGCTTCGCCGCCCATCCTTGGGATCTGAACGACGGCGCACGAGGCCTTCACTTTCCATTTCCTGGACCTGCCGTGTTACCGCCGCAGCGTTTACCCCGAGTTGGCGGGCAAGGTCCATCACGCCGGTGCTGCCACTGGAAAATGCCAGTAGTCGCATCAGAGCAAACCGCGATGCCGGCATCCCGAACTCCCGCGAGAATCCATTGACCAGCACTTGGTAGGTGCGCGAGACCTCTCGAAATAGGTGCGGCTCGTCACCACGGTGATTCTTCTCGAAGCTGGCCAGTTTGGACTCGCTCATGCAACGAACTCTAGCCAGTATCGTTGATGTGGTCAATGACCTCTCCGTGAAGGAACGATCGGGACCAGCGAGCGTTTCAGGAGCGTTCGCCGTTTCCTGCTCCGGGTGCGCCGAACGGCTTGCGCGTGAGTGGCGCCTGCGTCCCGGCCGCAGGCCGGGTTCGGCGCGACCCTTGCCCCGCGGCCGCCAGGGAGTCGCGAGGCGTCATCAACGTTTGAGCCGCGGGATAAGCAAGGGTCGTGTCGAAAGCGGGCGTCCAATCCACGCGCTGGTTCAGCGGCGCCCGATCTGGTGGTTTCGGCGTAGTGCTGTCAACATGTCTCGCGAGAACGGTTCGTTGGCTGTGCCGAGCGACTGCCTTCCTGGGAGCACGGAACGGATGAACTACCACAGCGAGGGCCCGGCTTGGTTCGCGTACGTCTTTCCGTTCATCTTCGTTGCAGGATGGCTGCTGGTCTCAGCCGGAGTGTCTGAGGCGAGTGGATGGAGACGCCTAGCAAAGCGCTTTCCCGCGCAGATGAAACCCAAGAAAGGAAACGCCGATGGCACCATCTCCTTGGGGCATGGGGTCGGCAGGCAGTACGGGATGTACAACCTGATCGCAACCCGGTCAGGGCTCTTCATCGAGGTGAACCTCCTATTCCGATTCCTGCACCCACCTGTCATGGTCCCCTGGAAAGAGGTTCAGCCTGTTGACGGGGGGAAGTACCTCTGGTGGCACTATCGGGAGTTGTACCTGGCGAGCGAATTCACGATCCAAATCTACGAGCGCCAGCACCAAGCAATTGCGTCGTTCATCTCGACTGATTCTCCTTGAGAGCGAAGCCTGCGTCCCTGCTGACGTGCGCACACCTCGAACGACGGAGACCATTGGTCGAAGGATTCCAGCAGCCGTTGACGCAAGGTGAAAGCTCGCTGCCGCCTCGAAAGGGGGGGAAGGTTGGTCCCGGTCCGCTGAACGGCTTGCGCGTCAGTGGCGGCCACGTCCGGCCGCAGGCCGGTTCGGCGCGGTCCTTGCCCCGCGGCCGCCGGACAGCCGCGAGGCGTGAAGAGCGCTTGAGCCGCGGGACAAGGCAAGGACCGTGACGAAAGTGGGCGTCCACTGCATGCGCTGGTTGGGCGCCGCCCGTTCGTAGCGCCGAAGCCCCTCTTTGCCGGGAGAATTGACGCTCCTCAGATTCCGCCGCTCGGTTCGATTGACTTCATGTCAGGACTGACATATCGTTCC
>CAINDP010000232.1 GCA_903847405.1 uncultured Myxococcales bacterium
CGCCGCCGCCGCCGCCGCCGGCGCCCGAGGTTCCGACGGTCCCCTGGCCGCCGATCCCGCCGGCCCAGTCCGCGTCCAGGACCACTCCTGCCGCGATCGTGCACCCGGCGCCCGCCGTTCCCGAGGCGCCGCTGTTCGCGTTGCCGCCCGATACCCCCTCGGCCGTGAAGGCGCCCGACTGTGCCGTGCCGCACGCAGACGATCGGACCAGCCGGTCGTGGCCGCCCGCACCGCCGACTCCGGCGCCTGCACCCGAACCGGCGGTACCGGACGCCTGTGCGTCGTTGGAGACGGGACAGGCCGCGGTCGCGCCCGTTCCACCCGACACGCCGCACGCGCTGGTGCCGCCGCCGCCGCCGCTCCGCGCGCTGCCGGCGGGACACGCGGTCTTGTTGGTTTCGATGGCCTCCGCGCCAGCCGCGCCGAAGAGCCCGTTGGTCCCGCTGCCGCCGTTGGTGCCAGGCCGGGCCGATGCGCCCCGGCCGGCGTAGATGACGTTGTCCCGGATCACCAGGGCCGACGTGCTGTTGCGCACCCAGACGGCGTAGCTGTTGCCCGCGCGGCCGTCCGAGGCCACGCGCACGTTGTTTTCGCCATAGACCGTGAACCCGGAGAACTCGGTCGCGACCGCGATCCCGTCCGCCTGGATCGCCCGCAGGTGCAGCACCGTCGGATCCTCTGTCGTGCCGGAAAGGATGGTCACGTTGGTCTGCGGTGCCCGGTTCCAGGTCGCCGCGCTGTAGCCGCCCCGGACGGTGATGCCGGGCTTCAGGACGACGTTCTCGGCGTAGATGCCCTCGGACACCAGCACGCGCGCCTTGCCGTCCGCAATCGCCCGGTCGATGCCGTGGGTCACGGACGCGCAGGGCGTCGCGATCGCGCCGCAGTCGGTGCCGTCCACGCCGCCGTTGACGGGCGTCGCAACGAACACCGCGCCGCCGTCGATTTCCAGTTCGCAGCCGTTGGTCGGGTTCGTGTCGGGATCCGCCCAGCCGGACTCGCAGACGTAGGTGCAGCGCGGGCTGGCCGATGTTCCATCGCATACGCCGCGTGCGTGATGGGTCGCCGGCGTCCACAACGTGGTGCAGTCGGTGAAGCAGTTCCCGCAGGCCGTGTTCGCGACGTAGCGGCCCAGCACGGTGAAGTCCTCGTCGGTGGAGCCGTCGCAGTCGTCGTCCAGGTAGTTGCACGCCTCGGGCGACGTGCTGCCCGGCACGGCCGAGCAGTCCAGGTCGGAGCCGTCGGCCCGGCACTGCCAGGTGCCCACGGTGCGGCAGCTTCCCACGCCGCCCTGGCACACGGTGCCCTTCAGGGGCCACTCCTCGTCGATGGTGCCGTCGCAGTTGTTGTCGACGCCGTCGCAACGCTCCTGGTCGGGCGTGCCGGCCAGGCCGTTGCACAAGGCGGCGTCGCCGGCCTGGGTGCACACGACCACGCCGACGGCCCGGCACGCGCCGGAACCGGTGAAGCAGACGGCTCCCAGGTCGGCGAACGCCTCGTAGATCCGGCCGTCGCAATTGTCGTCCTGGTAGTTGCACAGTTCATGCTGGGGGGACTTCGCGTCGCAGATCCAGGACGTTCCCGTGCCGTCGTCCTTGCATCGCCAGGGCGCCGTGCAGGTGAACACCTGGCCGTTGGCCGGGTCCGTCCAGGACTTCGCGCAGGTCTCCACCGGCATCTCCAGGCCGTCGTCCACGAACCCGTTGCAGTCGTCGTCCAGGCCGTTGCACACCTCGGACGCCGGAACGCGGGCCGTGCATCCCTGCCATCCCACCGCCGGATCGCAGGTCTCGGTTCCGTAGCAGGCGCCGTGCTCGTTGCTGCGACCGCACACCCGGTGCAGGCCCGCGTTCAGTGTGTTGCAGTCGCAGGACATCGACTCGGGCAGGCACTGCCGCGCGCCGGCCACGTCCTGGCACGCGTAGCCCTCGGGGCAGTCGGTCCCGACCAGGGAATCCGGGCTGCAGTCGCGGCCGCAGTACTTGCCGCCGCCCACCGTGACGCACTTGTCGCCTTCCGAGCCGCAGTTGGCGTCGTCCGCGCAGGGCAGGCACAGGCTGGACGCCTGGGGCAGGCACAGCAGATCGCCGGCCTTGCGGTACCCCGGGGCGCAGGCCTGGACCACGCAGCCCGGCGGATCCTGTGTCGCGTCGCAGGCCATGGCGATAGCGTAGGGCACCTTTCCCTCGCAGGAATTTCCGCATCCGCCGCAGTTCTGGACCGTCGCGTACTTGCCGTCGAGGTCCTTGAAGTCCTCGTCGGTCGTGCTGTCGCAGTCGTCGTCCAGGCCGTTGCATTCCTCCGGGTGGGCGATGGTGCCCACGCACTTCCAGCCCGCCTCCCCGGTGCAGGACCACTGGCCGCCGCAGGCGCCCACGCCGGTCACGTCCACGGCGCAGCCCTCGGCGGGCGGCGGCGGGTTGTCGTCCCCGACGCCGTTGCAGTCGTCGTCGATCCCGTTGCACTCCTCGGCCGCGGGTACCCGGGCCGAGCACCCGGTCCATCCCTGGGCCGGGTCGCAGGTCTCGAACCCCAGGCACTGGCCCAGAGCGTTCTTCTTGACGCAGGGCTGTTCCACGCCGGCGGTCGCCGGCCCGCAGTCGCAGGCCCCGCTGGCTGGCAGGCAGACCTTCGCCGGGCCCGGCAGGTCGGGGTTCGCGGCGTCCTGGCACACGTAGCCGCCGGGGCAGGGTCCCGCCGTGCAGTCCGTCGCGCAGAAATTGGCCTCGCCGATCGTCATGCAGACGCCGTCGCCGCACTGGCTGTCGATCCGGCAGGGGTGGCACAGGCTGGCTCCCCGGGGCACGCAGACCGACATCAGGTCGGCGCCGACCGTGGTGGTGCGGCACAGCCAACCGTCGGGGCACTCCAGCACGCACGTGCTGGTGCACACGAACCCGTCGGCGCTTTCGACGCAGAACCCGCTGTTGCAGTCCGAGTTCTGGGCGCAGGGGGCCCCGAATCCTCGGGGGTCGACCGCATCGGAACCGTCGGGTTCGACATCGTGCGCGACGGCGTCCGCCGGTGCGTCGCTGCCGGAGTCGGCAACATCGGCGACGCCGAGGGTGTCCGACCCCGGATCCGTGTTGATGCCGGGGCCCGAGGACCCCTTGCAGGTGAGGAACGCCAGCGAGGAAACCACCAGGAAAAGCGAGACCATGAGGCGGGACGACATTGTTGGCTCCGAGGAGGCCGCTGCGCGCGACCTCCGTCTTCCCTCGCCACGCGCGGCGAGGGCGGGGGTGCGCGAACCCCCGGAGAGTCGCCTCGTCGTCAGACGCCCGGCGGCGGCAGGGTCCGGACCCGCCTCCCGCGCCGTGCGCCCTTCCCGAGGCACAACCCAGATCATGTTATCGGTCCGACCGTCGCAAACCTTTAGGGGTCGATTCCTGAAAATGTAGGAGGGGGTGTTCATTTGGGGGGGTATTGACGGATTTCCCCGTTCGCGAGGACCCGTCGGAACCAGAGCCCGAGGCGACGTCACCATCGTCCGCCGGAGGTGCCGGGAATCAGTGTACCGAATTCATCCGGCCCGTGCCGTCCTGTGGGCCCGACGCGCCCGTCCGGGACCAGGCTTCGTCCGTCGTTCTCAACGGTTCTGGCAGGACCGCTTGCGGCGCAGCAGCGCGAATCCCAGGAACAGCAGCAGGCCGGCCAGCAGGCCGGTCGGGTGGGCGCCCGATCCGGTGGAGCAGCCGCCGCCTCCGCCCAGGGTCAGGTTGTCGCCGGTCGGTCCCAGGTCGATGCCGGGGACGTCCTGGTTCGTGACGGAATCGGGACCCTGGTCGCCCTGGCCGTTTTCCGGACCCAGGTCCCTGCCCAGGTCCGAACCCGTGTCCGTGCCGGTGTCGGACACCGGGACGTCCTGCGTGGCGACGTCGCCCCCGGCGTCGGGTCCGAGGTCCCCGCAGGCGGGATTCAAGGAGCCGCCCACGCAGGTGCCCAGGCCGTCGCAGTGGTCGCCGATGGTGCAGGCATCCTGGTCGTCGCAGACGACGTTCGTGCCCACCGTGGCGTACGAGCACTCGCCGTGGCTGCACGTCCCGGTCGCCGCGTGGCAGGCGCCGGGAGGCGTGGCGCAGGTCACGCCCTCGCAGCCGTCCTTGCACATGCCGGTGGCCGCGTCGCAGCCGTCGGCGCAGGCCTCGTCGGCGGCGTCGTATTCGCAGGTTCCCCCGACGGTTTCGCAGGTGCCCGTCGCCCCGAAGGTCCGGGAGGTGTCGGTGTCCACGCAGGCGGGCGCCGGCGGGGTGTCGCAGGCCAGCGCCGTGCCCGCGCAACTGCCGTCCTGGGCGCATTCGTCGCGGGCAGTGCAGGGCAGGGAATCGTCGCAGCCCGCGCCGATGGGCTTGAGGTCATAGGTGCACTGGCCGGCCTGGCAGGTGCCCACCGGCATGCTGCACCCGGTCGGGGGCTGGTCGCAGGCAACGCCGGTGCAGGGATCGCCGGTGCACAGGCCCGACGCGGCGTTGCAGCCCTGGTCGCAGGGCGTGTCGGTGTTCTGGAACACGCAGGTGCCGTCCGCCGCGCTGCAGGTTCCGCCGTTGAAGGCGCGGGACGACCCGTCGGCCTGGCACACGGCCGCCGGCGGAATGCAGATCCTCGTGGTGCCCTTGCAGGCGTGGTCCGGGCCGCAACTGTCGGCGACGGTGCAGGGATCCTGATCGTCGCAGCCCGCGCCAACGTCCTTCAATGCGTACAGGCAGGTGCCGCCGGTGCAGGTTCCGATCGCCTGGTGGCAGTCGTCCTGGGGCTGGTCGCAGGTCACGCCGGCGCACAGATCCCCGTTGCACAGGCCCGTGGCGTCGTTGCAGCCGGAATCGCAGGGGGTGTCGGACGACGGGAACTGGCAGGTCCCGTCTGCCGGCTGGCAGGCGCCGGCCTGGTAGGTCCTGGAGGTCGTGGTCGTCAGGCACGTCGGGGCAGGCGTCGCGCAGGCCACCGCCGTGCCCGCGCAGTCCAGGTTCGCCGTGCAGTGGTCCGCGGTCGTGCAGCGATCGTCGTCGTTGCACTGCGTCATCACGGGCAGCGATGTGTACCGGCAGGTTCCGTCCGCCGGCAGGCAGGCGCCCGCCGCCTCGTAGCACTGGGTGTTCGGCGGCGTGGCGCAGGCGACGCCGGCGCAAAGATCGGTGCACAGTCCGGTGGCGGCCGCGCAACCCGCGGGGCAGGCCGTCGGGGCGGCGGTCCACGTGCACACGTCCGCCGCGCAGATCCCGGCGGTCATCGCCGTCGAGGTCGAGGCGTCGGCACAGGTCACGTGATCCAGGCAGGAATCGCCGGCGCAGGACGGCCGGCAGGACTTCGAGTTCCGGGGCGAAGGATCGGCGACCAGGGCGAAGTCCCGGGCATTGTCCCCGGTGTCCTGGTCCGGGCCGCAGACCGCGGTCTTGCGCCGGAAGGCCATCGTGGTCTGGGACACGTTCGGCGGCAGGAAGGTCCCTTCCTTGAAGCCGCTCCCCGTCGACATGCCGACCTGGTCCACCACGGCGCCCGTGGCATCCAGGAGGCCCACGCCGCCGGTGTCCGCGATGCCGGTGGTGCTGGAGGCGTCGCCGGCCACGGTGCCGGAGTAGCCCAGCGCCGCGACGTTGACCGCCAGGTAGAAGGACTTCGGGGGCATGCGCGTGCCGGCCGCAAAGGTGATGCGCGGGCTGAGGCTGCCGGTCGCGGAGCTGCCTTCCAGCTTCCAGCCCGACAGATCCGCTTCGGTGTCGCCGGCGTTGAACAGTTCGTAGTACTCGTCGTTGCCGCCGGACGGGCCGCGGACGCGGAACTCGCCGATGATCACGCCGCGCTTGCAGAAGCCGTCGGTCCCGCAGCCGGCGGCGCAGGGGACGTCCGCCAGCGGGGCGTCCTTGCAACTGCCGTCGGCCACGTCGCAGGTGCCCTGGAACAGGTGTGCCGTGCCGTCGGCGCAGGTCGGCGCCGGGGCAGGGCAGTTCCGCAACGTGCCGGCACAGGCCTGGTCGGCCGTGCAGGCGTCGTTTTCGGTGCACAGGTTCGCGTCGTCGCACTGCGCGCCCACGACCTTCGCCGTGTAGCCGCACGTGCCGGCGGTGCAGGAACCGGTCGCGTCCCAGCACTGCAGGTTCGGCGGGGTGTCGCAGACCTTGGGCGTGCCGGCGCAGGCCTGGGTCGCGGTGCAGGCGTCGCCGTCCGTGCAGGCGTCGCCGTCGTCGCAGATCGTGCCCGTATCCTTCGCGGTGTAGGTGCACTGGCCGGCGGCGCAGGTGCCCGCCGCCTCGTAGCACATCGCGTTCGGCGGCGTGGTGCAGGCCAGGGCCGTGCCCGTGCAGGCCCCGTCCGCCTGGCACTTGTCGGTCGTCGTGCAGGCGTCGCCGTCGTCGCATCCGAAGCCCGCCGCGCGGAGGGCATAGGTGCACGTCCCGGCGTTGCAGGTCCCCTGGGCCAGGTGGCAGGCCGAGGGGGGCTCGTTGCAGACGACGCCCGTGCAGGGGTCGCCGACGCATCGGCCGCTGCCGGCGTCGCACCCGTACTGGCAGGTGCTGTCCTGGTTCTGGTAGGCGCACAGCCCGTCGGCTGGGACGCAGGCGCCGTCGATGTAGGTGCGGGTCACGTCGCCGGGCTCGCAGGTCGGATCCACCGGCGGGCACGAACGCAGGATACCGGTGCAGGCATGGCCGGCGTCGCAGGCATCGCCTTCGGTGCAGAGGTTCCCGTCGTCGCAGACGGTGGTTTCGGCGATGGGCGTGTACTGGCAGGCCCCGGCGACGCAGGCGCCCGCCGCGGCCCAGCACTGGGCGTTGGGAGGCGTCGCGCAGACCATCGCGACGCCGATGCAGACCCCCGTGCCGTCGCAGGCGTCCGACACCGTGCAGGCATCCGCGTCGGTGCAGGTGTCGCCGGCGTCCTTCGGCGCGTAGGCGCACACCCCGTTGCTGCAGGTGCCGTCGGTCTTCCGGCACGTGTCCGTCGTCTGGGTGCACACCACGCCGTCGCAGGGATCGGGGTTGCACAGGCCCGTGCCGGCGCTGCAGCCGAACGCGCAGGCCGTCGGGGTCGTGACGGCGAAGGTGCAGTGCTCGGGCGCCGGGGCGGCGTCGCAGGTCCCCCCGGACAGGGCATTCGACGTGTTCGCGTCACCGCACGCGGCGTAGGCGGGGCAGCGATCGGTCACGCATGTGGGACGGCAGGACTTGCTGTTCTTGGGATCGGGCGTGTTGACCAGCGTGAAGTCGGCCAGGTTGTCGCCGGTGTCCTGGTCCGGGCCGCAGACCGCGGTCTTGCGCAGGTAGGCCACGGACCCCATGGCGGTGGTCATCAAGGGCAGCGTCGTGCCTTCCTTGAGCCCCGTCGTGGAGGTCATGCCCACCGCGTCCACGACGGCGCCCGTGGCGTCGACGATGCCGATGCCGCCGCCGTCGGCGATGCCCGTGGTGTACCCGAAGTCCTTGGTGACGGTGCCCAGGTAGCCGGACCCGGTCGTCGGGGCGTACGTGTTCAGCAGGAACGACTTCGGCTGCATGACGGTGTTGGCCGGGAACACCACCCGGTCGCCCAGCGTCGTGCCGGTCGCCGAGGTGTAGACCAGCTTCCAGCCGCCCAGGTTCACGCTGGTATCCCCGGGGTTGTACAGTTCGACGTACTCGTCGGTGGCGCTGGTTCCGTTGCGGGTCCGGAACTCGGCGATCAGCACCGACTGCTTGCACAGGCCGTTCGCGCCGCATCCCGCCGTGCAGGTGACGTTGACGACCTCGAACGCGCAGGACCCGTCGGCGACCGCGCACACGCCATTCCGGCTGATGTGGGAAACGCCGTCGGCGCAGGTCGGGGCCGGAGGCACGCAGACCTTCGCGGTACCGGCGCAGGCGTGGGCCGTGCCGCAGGCGTCGCCCGTGGTGCACATGTTCCCGTCGTCGCAGACCGTGGCGGCATCCTTCGCCGTGTACCCGCACACACCGGCGAGGCAGGTGCCCACCGCGTCCCAGCAGGTGAGGTTCGGCGGGGTGGCGCAGACCTTGGGCGTTCCGGCGCAGGCGTGGGCCGCCGTGCAGGCGTCGCCTTCGGAGCAGGCGTCGCCGTCGTCGCAGCCCGTGCCGGTTTCCTTGGCCGGGTAGTCGCACACGCCGTTCGTGCAGGCGCCCGCCGCGGCCCAGCACTGGGTGTTCGGCGGGGTCGCGCAGGGCATCTGGGTCCCGACGCACGCGTGGGCGGCGTCGCAGGCGTCGTCGATGGTGCAGGCGATCCCGTCGTCGCAAGAGGTGCCCGGGACCACCGGCGCGTAGGTGCACAGACCGTCGCTGCACGTCCCCGTCGCCGCATAGCACTGGCCGTTGGGCGGCGTGACGCACGTCACGTTCAGGCAGGGATCGGCCTTGCAATTGCCGGTCGCGTCATTGCAGCCGAAGGTGCAGGCCGTGTCGTCGGTGGCGTAGTCGCACTGCCCGTTGTCGATGCGGCACGCGCCCGCCGAGTACGCGCGGGACTTGCCGTCCACGCAGGCCGGCGGCAGGGCGTCACAGGTCTTCTGCGTCCCGACGCAGGTCCCGCCGGCGTTGCAGGCGTCGTCCAGCGTGCAGGGGTTCGCGTCGGTGCACGGGGTGGCAAGGGCCTTGGTCGTGTAGTCGCAGGTGCCGGCGGTGCAGATTCCCGCCGCGTCCCAGCACTGGGCGTTGGGCGGCGTGTTGCAGGCCAGCGGGGTCCCTGCGCACGCACCGGCGCCGTCGCATTCATCGGTCAGCGTGCACGAAACCAGGTCGTCGCATCCCGCGCCCCGGGGCTTGAACCCGTAGGTACAGGTGCCGCCCGAGCAAGAACCGGCCGCCAGGTGGCAGGCGTCCGGAGGCGTGTCGCAGACGACCCCCGCGCAGGGATCGCCGTTGCAGAGCCCCGTGGCAACGACGCAGCCGTACGCGCACGGCGTATCCGTCGGGGCCCAGGCGCAGGCGCCGTCGGTCCCGCAGGCGCCGTCGGCGAAGGTGCGCGAGGTGTCGGGATCGGAGCACACCGGGACCTTGGGATCGCAGACGACGGGCTCGCTGGTGCACGCTCCGCTGACGCAATGGTCGCCGGTGGTGCAGGCGACGCCGTCACTGCAGGGCAACGCGTCGTCGGGGAAATAGGTGCAGTCGCCCAGGCTGCACGAGCCGGCCGTCGCGTAGCATCCGTTCGGCGGCGTGGCGCACGTCACACCCAGGCAGGGGTCCGGGTTGCAGGCGCCGGCGATGGCGTTGCATCCGTAGGTGCAGTTTTCGGGCGTCTCGGTGAACGTGCAGTTGCCCGTGCCGCCGTCGCACTGGCCGTTGCTGAAGGTCACCAGGACGTCCAGACGGCACTCGGGCGCGACCGGGTCGCACACGACGGGCGTGCCCATGCAATCGCCGACGGCCGAGCAGGTGTCGTCCACGGAGCAGAGGTCGGCGTCGTCGCAACCGGAGCCCGTGTTCGGGGCGTAGTCGCAGAAGCCCAGGACGCACGTGCCGGCGACCGGGTAGCACTGCGTGTTCGGCGGGGCGTCGCAGACGATGCCCTCGCAGGGATCCGGGATGCAGGTGCCGCTGGCCGCGTCGCAGCCGAAGGGGCAGGGCGTGTCGGCCTGATCCTCCATGCAGATGCCGGTGTCGCAGTGGGCGTTGCTGAAGGTCCTGGAGGTCGCGTCGTCGATGCAGGTCGGTCTGGACGGCCCGCAGGTCATCGGTGTTCCGACGCAGGCGCCGCTGGCGATGCACTTGTCCGTTTCGGTGCAGGGGTCGTCGTCGTCGCAGGCCTGATCCAGAAGGACGGGGTACGTGCAGATGCCGCCGGTGCAGGTGCCGCTGGCGCTGTGGCAGGCGTCCGGGGCCGTGTCGCAGGTGACGCCGACGCAGAGATCGACATTGCAGAGGCCCGTCGTGGCGTTGCAGCCGGCAGGGCAGGGCGTCGCGGTCGGGGTGTAGACGCACGGGCCGGTGCCGCCGGGGCACGCTGCGCTGCCGGCGTAGGAGGTCGAGGTCGCCGTGGGCGTGGTCGTGCAGATCGGTTCCCACACGCACGAATCGCCGGTCGCGCAGGCCAGTTTGCAACTGGAATGGTTGGCGATGGTCGGGGTGACCGTGACGGCCACGAAGTCCGTCGCGTTGTCATCCGTGTCCTGGGAAGGCCCGCAGCCGCCCGCGGGGGTCTTCCGCTGGTAGGCCTTGGTGGTGCCGCCCGACGTCATCGCGGCCAGGCCGGTGCCTTCCCTGTACCCGGTGTATGGAACAGTCAGGACGGTGCTGACCGCGTCGATCAGCGTGCCCGTGGCGTTGAGCAGGCCGATCCCGCAGGCGTCGGCGAACCCGTTTCCACTGGTCCAGGTCGCGTCGGCGGTGGTGCCGCCCAGGTAGGTTCCGCCCGCGATCGTCATCAAGTAGAAACTCTGGGGCGCCAGGACCACCGTCCCGATCGTCACCCGGTCGGCCATCGAGCCCGAGGATGCCGAGTACCGCAGTTTCCACCCCGTGATGTTCACGGGCGTGCTGCCGAGGTTGTACAGTTCGACGAACTCGTCGGTCGCCGAGGCCGCCAGCCGGGTCCGGAACTGCGAAATCACCACCGTGCTCGAGGCCGCCATCGCGGTCACGGAACACAACAGGACCAGGCAACAGGCGAGCGACGTGACGATGCGACGCATGGGACAACCTCTGCTGACAATGGGCCGGGGAGCGTGCCGGTGGGGCGGCCCTCGGTGGTAAAAACTCCCGCGGCAGTCTAAGAGATGCCTTCGGACCGAGCAAGCGGGGTCGGCCGCAGCCTGCCTCGTTCCGGCGATCTCCCGGAAAAATCGACCTGGAGGGAATCGCCCAATGCGGCAACGCCCGGCGCACTTTCCCGCCCCCCCCCGCTCACCAGGGCCTGCAGAAAGTTTCGGTCCTCGGAAGGGGTTCCGGGTTGCAGCGACCGGCTCGCCTTCGCCTCCGTCCTCGGGCGGGTTGGGAGCGGCTCCTGCCGCACCTTCCAGACGCCTCAGGGCTGCCCTGCTTGCGCCCCCCGCCTCTTGGCGGTGGACAGCCCGCAGGGGAAAACTACAATGGGAAACCTGGAACGGTACGACTGCGTGGGACGGGTTGCGCATGGCGCAGTCCGGGAGGGAGACAGACATGGCCGAGTTCGCGGATCTGACGTTCCGGGGGCGCACCGTCCAGTTGCCCGTCACGGTGGGCAGTGAGGGCGAGATTGCGGTGGACATTTCGTCCCTGCGCGACGACCTGGGCGTGATCACCATGGATAGCGGGCTGGGCAACACCGGGGCCTGCCAGAGCGCGATCACGTACATCGACGGCGAGCAGGGAATCCTGCGCTACCGGGGCTACGACATCGCGGAACTGGCCGAAAACAGCGCCTTCCTGGAAGTCGCCTACCTCCTGATGCACGGCGATCTGCCCTCGGCCGACGACTTCGACGAGTTCGCCGCCGGCGTCATGGACAACATGCTGGTCCACGAAAACCTGCGGCACTTCTTCAACGCCTTCCCGCGGGACGCGCACCCGATGGCCGTCGCCAGTGCGGTCGTGGCGTCGCTGGCCACGTTCTACCCGGAATCGATGGGCGCCCGGAAGGGCCCCGACGCCATGGAATCCTGCCGCCGCCTGCTGGCCAAGCTGCCGACGATCGTCGCGTGGTCCTACAAGCAGTCCCGCGGCATCCCCGTGACCTACCCGCGGTGCGACCTGGGCTACGTCCAGAACTTCCTGCACATGATGTTCTCCACGCCGTACCGGGTGATGGAACCCGACCCGACCGTGGCCCGCGCCCTCGACCTGATCTTCCTGCTGCACGCCGACCACGAGCAGAACTGCTCGACGTCGACGGTGCGCATGGTCGGCAGTTCCCAGTCGAACCTGTTCGCGTCGATTTCCGCGGGCGTGTCGGCCCTGTGGGGACCGCTGCACGGCGGGGCGAACCAGGCGCTGATCGAGATGCTGCAGTACATCCAGCGCGCAGGGCTGACGCCCGGGCAGTTCGTCGAAAAGATCAAGAACAAGGAGGCGGGCGTCCGCCTGATGGGCTTCGGGCACCGCGTCTACAAGAACTACGATCCCCGGGCCAAGGTGCTGAAGAAGACCGCCGGGGACGTCCTGCAGAAACTGGGCGTCCACAGCGAACTGCTGGAAACGGCGCTGGCCCTGGAGGACGTCGCCCTGCACGACGACTACTTCCTGGAACGCAAACTGTACCCGAACGTGGACTTCTACTCGGGCATCATCCTGCACGCCATCGGGATCCCGACCAACATGTTCACCGCGATCTTCGCCATCGGGCGCATGCCCGGCTGGCTGGCGCAGTGGCTGGAAATGAACGCGGATCCCCAGACGCGGATCGCGCGGCCGCGGCAGATCTACACCGGCGCGACGCTGCGGCCGTACGTGCCGTTCCGCCAGCGGGGCGACGGAAGGATTCCGCGGCGGCGTCCCTGCAACCCCGGTGCGTGAGCCCGGTGGGCGGGGCGGGGGATCGTCCACGTCCACGTCGACGTCCACGTCCACCTGCACGTCTACGGCGAGGTCCACGGCTGTCTGTGATTCGGGCTTGCGGCGGTCGGGCTCCCGCGGTAGCCTCCGACGCTTCCTGCCCTTACCGGCCTGCCTGGAGGTGCCCGTGATCCTGCGCGCGATGGTGTTGACGTTGGCCCTGGGTGCCCTGGCCCTGTCGGCCTGTTCGAAGAAGGGGATCGATCCCGCCCTGTGCGGCCCGGCCAACGAGGGCGTGACCGCCGCATGCCACCTGCCTGACGGCACCTGCTGGGAGCTGTACTGCAAGTCGCTGAACGACAACGGCGTGTGCTTCGCCGAGGACGAGCAGTTCCGGGATCGCGACAGTTGCGAAGTGACGCAGAAGGGCCAGTGGTCGCTGACCTGCCCCTGCCTCCGCGAGAGTTCGACGGGCGGCTGCCGGACCGTGAAGGAAGAGGGCCGCTCGCTGACCAAGTGGACCTACGCGGGCCTGACGGTCGAGCAGCATCGCAGCGTGTGCGAAACCAGCGCCTACAACACCTTCCTCGGGCCGTGATCCGGGGCCCATGTACATATCTGGACGCCATCGTCGCAATCGTGTAGTTTCGCAGCGCTTTCCAAGGAGGAATCCCCATGATTCATCGCTTCTGTATGGTTTTCGCGCTGATCGCCCTGGTCCAGGTCGCCTGCGGGTCCAGTTCGACCCCGACGCTGGACGTTCTGCCGGTTGACAACAACCTCCCGCAGGACCCCGGGCAGCAGGACACCAACGTTTCCGGCGATCTGGACCGGGTGGACGTGGCGCAGCCGGACACGGCGCAGCCCGACGTTCCGACGGTCGACGACCTGGACCCGGCCGACCTGGCCCAGCCCGACACGACCCCCGTGGACCCGGGCCCCGCGGAAGTCACGGACGACGTCGAAGCCGACACGTTCGTCCCCGAGGACGTCGTCACGGTGGACCTGACGCCTGCCGACCTGGGACCGGAAGTGGCGCCCGAGTGCGTCGAGGACGTCGATTGCGCCGTCAAGGGCGACCCGTCGATCTGCCACCTCTTCGTCTGCGAGGCCGGCGCCTGCGTGGAAGCCGCGGTCGAGGAAGGCACGGCCTGCACGGACGGCGAGTTCTGCACCGCCCCCGACACCTGCCGGTCGGGCGTGTGCGTGGCCGGACCGGCCGTGACCTGCGACGACGGTGACATCTGCACGACCGACTCCTGTGTGGCGGGCGCATGCCTCAACCTCGGGGACACGTCGGCGCTGACCTGCGGCACCGGCGCGTGCTATCGCGAAACGCCCCGCTGCACCGGCGGCGTCCTCCACTCCTGCCAGCCGGGCACGCCTTCCGCCGAGTCCTGCGACGGGCTGGACAACGACTGCGACGGCACCACCGACAACGGCAACCTCGGCGGCGCCAACTGCATCTCGCCGCTGGCGGGCCCCTGCGCCGCGGGCACCACGGCCTGCCAGGCCGGCGCCCTGGTGTGCGTGCCCAAGCGGCAGCCGACGCCGGAAACCTGCGACGGGCTGGACAACGACTGCGACGGCGTCGTGGACAACGGCGACCCGAACGGCGGGCTGCGCTGCCCGACCGGCAAGCTGGGCGCCTGCAGCATCGGCACGACGGCCTGCGTCAACGCCCTGGTCACCTGCGTCCAGACGGTCGAGCCCTCGGTCGAGATGTGCGACGGCCAGGACAACGACTGCGACGGCCAGGTGGACGAGGACAACCCCGGCAGCGGCCTGGCCTGCGCCACCGGCAAGGCGGGCGTCTGCAACGAGGGCCTCACGGGCTGCGTCAACGGCGCGACCGCCTGCATCCAGGTCGGCCAGCCCTCGACCGAGGTCTGCGACGGCGTCGACAACGACTGCGACGGCGCGGCGGATCCCGCCGGCGCCGCCGGTTGCCTGCCCTTCCTGCGCGACGCCGATGGCGACAGTTACGGCGTCACGGGCGACGTCCAGTGCCTGTGCGCCCCGACGGTCCCGTACACAGGCACCAAGGAGGGCGACTGCTGCGACCTGGACGACCGGTCCCGGCCCAGCGTCACGACCCCCTTCCCGGCCCTGAGCCGGTGCGGATCGTTCGACTACAACTGCAGCGGCACCCTGACCCAGCAGTACACCTACGGCACCGGGTCCTGCGGCTGGTGGCCCCTGTGCCAGACCACCGCCGGTTGGCTGGGCGCGACCCCCGGGTGCGGCGACGCGGGCGAAATCCTGACCGACTGCAACTTCAACGGGTTCAGCTGCGACATGATCACCACCAAGGTCACGCAGGGCTGCCTGTAAGGCTGTCTGGCCCCTCCCGCCTTGACATCCCCGGTCCCTCGGTCTACTTCCTTCGGGTCGAACGAACCCTCACCCCCGTTCGCCAAAGGAGGTCGCCGTGGCCCGGATCTACCAGGACAACTCGCTTTCCATCGGGCATACCCCCCTGGTCGAACTGCACCGCGTCACGGAAGGCGCCGCGGCGAGGGTGCTGGTGAAGGTCGAAGGGCGCAACCCGGCCTACTCCGTCAAGTGTCGGGTGGGCGCTGCGATGATCTGGGATGCCGAGGAGAAGGGGCTCCTGGGGCCCGGGCGGGCGATCGTCGAGCCGACCTCCGGGAACACCGGGATCGCGCTGGCCTTCGTGGCCGCTTCCCGGGGCTACCCCATCACCCTGACGATGCCCGACACGATGACCATGGAGCGCCGCAAGATCCTGGCCGTCCTGGGGGCGAAACTGGTCCTGACCCCGGGCGCCGAGGGCATGAACGCCTGCATCGACGCGGCCCAGCGGATCGTCGACCAGGATCCCGGGCGCTGGTACATGCCCAACCAGTTTGCGAACCCGTCGAACCCGGCGATCCACCAAAAAACGACCGGGCCCGAAATCTGGGACGACACGGACGGCGCCGTCGACGCGGTGATCGCGGGCGTGGGCACCGGGGGCACGATCACGGGGATCACCCGCTATCTGAAGTCGCGCAAGGCGGTCGTGTCGGTCGCCGTCGAACCGGTGGAAAGCGCGGTCCTGACGCAGCGTCGCGCCGGCCAGGAACTGAGGCCCGGTCCCCACAAGATCCAGGGCATCGGCGCGGGCTTCGTGCCGGACGTGCTGGACCTGTCGATCATCGACCGCATCGAAACGATCAGCACCGCCGAATCGATGGAAATGGCCCGGCGTCTGGCCCGCGAGGAAGGCATCCTGTCCGGCGTGTCGGGCGGGGCCGCTGTCGCCGTGGCCGTGCGGCTGGGGCACCTGCCCGAATTCGCCGGGAAGATGATCGTCGTGATCCTGCCGGATTCGGGGGAGCGCTACCTCAGCGGGCCCCTGTTCGAAGGCCTGTTCGACGCCGACAGCGGCGTGGTGTCCGTTTCCAGGACCTGACCTCGCCGCACGAAACGCCCGGAGTCCATTCCCGTGAACGGCGGTTCGCTGCACCGCCCCGGAGGTCCGGATGCCCCCGACGCTGCCCGATGGCGGCCAGCCCCTGCTGATGGCCGGGTTCGTGGTGGCCCTGGCCCTGTATGCGGCAACGGTGGCCACCGTCGCATTCCGGCCGGCGGCGGGCCGCCTGGTCATGGCCGCGGGCGTCCTGGCGCACGTCGCGGCCCTGGCGACCCGCGGCGTCCTCATCGGGTACCTGCCGCTGACCAACAAGTTCGAGTCCTTCGCGACGGCGTCGCTGGCCGTGGCCATCGCGGCGGTGATCGCGTGGCGTCCGTCGCGCGTACACGGCGCCTTCCTGGCCCTGGTGGCGGTGGCGGCCCTGTCGGCGGCGCTGGCCTTCCCGCCGGTCCTCGGGTACCCCCCGCCGCTGATGCGCACGCTGTGGTACCCCCTGCACGTCCCGCTGTCGTTCCTGGCCTACGGCCTGTGGACGGTCGCTGCCGCCGGCGCGCTGGCCTGGGCCCTGGATCGCGACCCTGTGTGGCTGGTGCGGATCCATCGCCTGGCGCTGCAGGGGTTCGGCCTGTGGTCGGTGGCCATGGTGTGCGGCGGCGTCTGGGGCGTGCTGGCCTGGGGCGCCTATTTCCTGTGGGACCCCAAGGTCGTGTGGTCGGTGATCCTGTGGTTCCACTACGCGACCTTCGTGCACGTGCGGTTGGCGCCGTCGCTGCGCACCCGGCCCTGGGTCGGGCCGGTCCTGGCCGGCGTCGGGTTCGCCTGGGTGCTGGTGGCGTACGTCGGCACGTCGTTCTTCTTCGGGAGGTCCAGCCATGCCTTCTAGCGCGGCGGCTCCCGCAGGGCCCGGATTGGTGGCGCGTGCGCATGTTCTGATCCGCTCCCAGGGGTTCGGGATCGTCTGCGGCCTGCTCACGACGCTCCTGCTGGCGATCGGGACCGTGGTGATGTCGATGACGGCCGACGGCGCCTCGGCCCGCATCGCGATGGACGACCTGACGGCGTTCTTCCTGCCGGTGTCCCCGTGGCACCTGTGGTTCTATGCCCTGATCCCGGTCCTGGGCCTGTTCGGACTGTCCACGCTGCTGTCGACGATCCAGTCGGTGGGCGACGCGTGGCGCGCCGGTCGCCGGAACCCGTCCGCCTACGCCCCCGCCGTGATCCACGTGGCGTTCCTGGTGACCCTGGTGGCCCACCTGGCCGGCGGGTTCCTGGGCCGCGAGGACGGCGTCGTGACGGTGGGCACGGACTGGGTGTCCCTGCCGGATGGTCGCGACATCCGTGCGTTGTCGATCGCGACGGACTTCAACCCCGACGGCTCGCCCCGAAAGGTGGTTGCGCAGATGGAGATCCGGGAATCCAGCGGCGAGGTGACGCCCGTCGCCGTGGGGTACAACGAACCGGTCTCGTCGGGATGGGGCGCCGACCTCCTCCTGCTGCTGCGCGCGGCCGGCGAGCCGACGGGGGTCCGCCTGACCGCCGGGGTCGCGGAGTGCACCCTGGAGGGGCCCGGCGACGCGTGCAGCCTGGTCGGCCGGTCGATCCGCCTGGTGCGCGTCCAGGAGGGCGGCCACTGGGGCAGGAAGGCCGTGGCGTTCCTGCAGATCGAGGGGAAGGGCGAACCCCAGCCCTTCTTCCTGTGGGCCGGCGGTTCGAAGGTGCTTTCCGAGAACGGCGCGGCCGTCCGGCTGGAAGAGTTCCGTGCTGTGCCGGTGGTGATGCTGCGGTCGCGCCACGCTCCGGGGAACCCCTGGGCCCTCGTCGCGGCGGTCCTGCTGGGGCTGGGATTGCTGGCCATGGGGCGCCGGTGGGGGGTTTCCACCCGGTAGAGCGCGCCCGGACTGTCGATCGTGCATGTTGAAATCCGCACCTCCGCCCACCAGTGCTGTCCCGCTGGTGTCCGCAACCGCACGGCCCTGCCGGGCCTGGGGTTCAGGCCTGTTCAAAACGTGTCGAAAAATTGACGCGATGCGCCCGCAGAATCAGGCAACCGCAGGGAAACGCAGGACGAACGCGAAGGTCCGTTGCGGGTCGATTGACCGCGTTTTCGGGCGGCCGTAGCATGAAAAGTGGACCTGGAAATGGGGATCGGACGGTCGGTCCGACACCCTTCGACATACCGGGCAGACCGGAGTGGTCGAAGGGACGAGGATGAAAACCTCGGAGGGGCCGGCAACCTCGAAAGAGGCCAGCCGATTTCCCGGTTCTTTGAAACTCTGGAGTACAGGGTAACGATGTCCGGAAAGGGACTTGCCTGAAGTACCGGGGAGGAGGCCGAACGGGGGAGCCGCGGGTGCGTGCGCAAACACGCCGTCGAGGCTGCGATCCCGGGGTTGCCGCGAGGCCGACGCCGAAGGGCGCACGGTGAGGGCGACAACCGAGCAGGCCGAGGCCGGGAAGGGGAAAGCCCCAGGGAGGAAGAAGCCCAGGAGAGCCAGGAGGACGAAGGCCCGCAGAGATGCGGAGTCGTCCCCCCAACGCGACAGGGGGAGGAAACCCCTGCAGCGAGGCCGCGCCGGACCCACTGTCCGGGACGCGGCGGCGATCACCGACGGGCCGTCCATGATCCGGAACGTTGGGAATTCCGACAGGAAACCCAGCGACAACCGCACCATTGCGCTGAAGCCGAAAGGTCAAGGAGGCAGATGCGGGCCGGGGAGACGGGAACCCGCCGAATGGCGATGCCGTTCGGTCGCGTGACGCCGCTAGCCAATCGCAAGAGGGGATGCTGCGCCGAGAGGCGAAAGCGATCCTTGTCGTGTCAAGCTCTGAAGGGAGAACCCCACGAGCGCGCCTGGCTGAAAAAAACCAGGGAGATCGCGACGGGAGCAAGGCGTCGAAGCCGGCAGGAACGGCAAGGACGCAACAAGACCCGGAGGAGGCAACTCCGGGAGCGGTGGCTCGTCACGATTGGGTTGCGCTGAAGGGGAAACAAACCTCGAGAGAGCGGCGGACACCGGAGGACGGTGTCGCGGCCAGCCGGGGTGAAACTCTGAAGCGGGGACAGAGTCCGAGGAAGGACTCACGAACCATGAACAATGGTTCGCGCCCGTCGCCCGAAGACCACGAGGTGGATGAACCACGAGGTGGGATCGCCGAACCAATGCGGCGATAGGACGACGGGAATTCTTCGAGGGACAATCCAACCGCAAGAGAGGAGGACGGGTCGTGGCGACACGATGCCGTCAACCTGGTTTGACCGATATGCTCTGGTGAGGAAGACGGTCGTTTGAACCCTGTTTCCAGGTCCACGACAACGGCGGATGCGAATCCGGGGGCGGAATGCCTTCGGGTGCGCGATCCGCCGTTCTTGTATCTGCCGCGCGCCGCCTAGCGTGTGCCGTCGTCGGCAACCAGCCGCCGTGCCGTGTCCTGCAGGCCCGGAAGGCCCCGGCGCCGGGCCGGTGTCGTCCCGAACCGCGCGATGAAGCCCGCCGGGTCCATGTCCAGGATGTCCGCGGGGCGCACGTAGGGCAGGCCGGGGAGGGGCCGGAAGGCGGGGCGATCCGGGCGTTCGGCGCGGTGGTTGAAGGGGCACGCGTCCTGGCACGCGTCGCAGCCGTACAGGTGGCCCGCCAGGGGGACGTGCTCGGGGAGTGGTTCCTTCGACGTCACCGTCAGGTGCGCCAGGCACCGGGGAACGTCCAGGCGGTACGGGGTGTCCAGGGCGCCGGTCGGGCAGGCGGCGACGCAGGCCGTGCAGGCGCCGCAGCCGGGCAGGGCAGGGCGCGGGACGTTGGGCAGGACCTCCGCGTCGGTCAGCAGGACACCCAGGAACACGAACGATCCGAAACGCGGGTGGACCAGCAGCCCGTGGCGACCGATGAACCCCAGGCCCGCCGCCGCCGCGTACGCCTTTTCCAGGACCGGGCCCGTGTCCACGTACCAGCGGGTCTGCGCCGCCGCGCGGGATTCGACCGCCCCGGCCAGGCGCGCCATCGCGTCGCCCACCGGCCCGTGGTAGTCCGGGCACCAGGCGAACCGCGACACGAAGGCGGTTCCCGCGGGGCGTGCCTGGGCGCCGGGATGGGGGCCGCCGTAGGACATGCACGCCGCGATGACGGTCCGGACGCCGGGCTGCACCAGGGCGGGATCCAGGCGCTTCGCCAGCCCCCGGGACAGGTACGACAGTTCGGGCGGGTAGGTGGACAGGCGCTCCCGCAAGTCGTCGGCATCGACCGGGACGGGGAATGCCGGGATCGCGGCGGCGTCGTCCAGGCCGCACGACAGCGCCATTTCGAGGAGGTCCGAAGCCGGGATTGCCGCACTCATTCCGCAGCATTATACTCGCGCCCCAAACCGGCGGGGGACACGTTTGCAACTGGTCGTCGAGGGCATCCGGATCGACGTGCGGTCGCTGGGCGGAATCGCCACGACCATCGCGTTTCCGGAGTGGTCCCTGTGCATCGACCTCGGCGTGGTCACCCAGGCCGCGCTGCGTTGCGACACGGTGGCCTTCACGCACGCCCACGCCGACCACGTGTCGGGGCTGAACCAGTTCCTGGGCGTCCGGCGCCTGTACGGCATGCGGCCGCCGCGCCTGATCACGTCGGCGGCCATCGCGGGTCCCATGCAGCGGCTGGTGGACGCGATGGGCGAACTGCAGGGCCGGCCCTTCGAGTCCGTCGTCGAGGGTGTGGAACCGGACGGGGAAATCGAGGTCGGTCGCGGGTTGCGCCTGCGTCCCTTTCCGGTGGTCCACCAGGAACACGCCGTGGGATGGTCCCTGGTCCGGCGCGTCCAGAAGTTGCGCCCCGCCTACGTGGGGCTCCCGGGGCCGGAAATCGCCCGCCTGAAGGCCGACGATTCCGTGGAATTGTTCGATCCAATCGACGATCCGCTGATCGCGGTGACCGGGGACACGCAGGCCGAGGGGCTGGACCTTTCGCATCCCTGGGTGCGCCGGGCGCGGGTCCTGATGATCGAAACGACGTTCCTGGACGACGAGCGCCGGGACTCGAACGCGGCGAAGGTGGGCAAGCACGTGCACCTGGACGATCTGCCGGCGATCCTGGCCGGCGTGGAGGCCCGGGCCGTGGTGCTGTATCACGTCAGCCAGGTCTACCGGCCGGCCGAGGTGGAATCGGCCATCCGGGGGCGGATTCCCGAGGCCTGGCGGAACCGCGTACACGTGGTGGTGCCGGGCGACGACGAGCGGTTGTAAGGGAGGGTGCGCGTGGAGTTCATCGGGGTCCGTCGTTTCCTGCGCCGCCACCTGACGCCGGAGCAGCGCCGGGTGATCAAGTTCCTGGTGGTCGGCACGTCGGGCGTGCCGGTGAACCTGGGTGTGGTGTGGCTGTGCACGGTGCTGCTGTCCCCGGCGCTGTTTTCGGACCTGCGGGCCTGGGCCGCGGGGACCTTCGGCGTGCCGACGCTGACCGACACGGGCGTGCGGGACATCGTGGCCTACGGGCTGGGGATCGTGGTGTCGATCTTCACGAACTACGTCCTGAACAACTCGTGGACCTGGGGCGACCGCGTGGCGGGCGGCGAAGCCGGAACCTTCGCGCACCGGTTGCTGAAGTTCTATCTGGTGTCGTCGGTGGCGGCGGTGGTCCAGTTGGGCACGTCGTCCGTGGTGTCGGCCGCGGTCCGGGGGAACGAGTTCTTCAACGCGTCGATCAGCGGCGACTACCGCGTGTACCACGCCGTGGCGCCGATGGTGGGCATCCTGGCCGGCCTGGCGATCAACTTCGTCGTGAACAACCTGTGGACGTTCCGGAAGAAGAAGGAAGGGTAGCCTACCCCTCGACCCCGAATTCGCGGGCCTTGGCCTTGAACTCCTCGGGCGCGTCCACCGACTTCATCGTCGTCAGGTCCAGGAAGACCAGCACCGTCGACCCCAGTGCCAGTTGCGTCTGGTCGGCTTCCCGCCGGAACAGGTACTCCAGCGTGTAGGTCCGGCGACCCACCGCGGTCAGGCGCGTGCCCACCTCGATGGTGTCCCGAAGGTGCGCGGGCGCCATGTAGCGGATGTGCGCCTCGCCCACCAGGTACGGCATCCGGTGGTAGGCGCCGTGGCCGAACCAGGCTTCCCAGGCGTCGCCGCGGGCCTGCTCCATGTAGGACAGGTACACCGCGTTGTTCACGTGGCCCATCATGTCCACGTCCCGGAACGGCACCTTGATGCGGGTCAGCCACTGGTGGTCCACGTTCGCTCCTGCGCGCCCCGGGCCATGATGGGGACGGCGGGGGGCGAGGGCAAGGCCCTCCCTGAGGAATTCGGACTGTGGTAGTCTTCGCCCAGGCGTTTCCAGGGGAGTCCCATGAAGACCCGCATCACCGAACTGTTCGGCATCCGGCACCCGATCCTGCTGTCCGGCATGTCGTGGATCAGCGTTCCCGAAATGGTCGCGGCAGTCTCGAATGCGGGCGGCCTGGGAATCCTGGCCACGGGCGTCTACAGCACGACCCAGACCCGCGCCGCCGTCCGGCGGATCCGCGAACTGACCGACAAGCCCTTCGCGGCGAACGTGACGCTGTACTTCCCGGGCGCCCATGAAAACGCCCGGGTGCTGCTGGAAGAAAAGGTGCCCGTCATCAACATCTCGATGGGCAAGGGCGACAAGATCGCGGCCGAGTGCCATGCCTACGGCGGCAAGGTCATCGGCACCGTCGTCAACGTCAAGCACGCCAAGGCGGCCGAGGCCTGGGCCGACGCGCTGCTGGTCACGGGGCACGAGGCGGCGGCCCACGGTGGCGACGTGACGACCCTGGTGCTGGTGCCGGCCATCGCGGACGCCGTGAAGATCCCGGTGATCGCGGCGGGCGGCTTCGCGGACGGGCGCGGGCTGGCGGCGGCCCTGGCCCTGGGCGCGGAAGGCATCGCGCTGGGCACGCGGCTGATGATGACGCAGGACAGCCCGATCAACGGCGCCTGCAAGGCGCTGGCGCTGGACAAGGGCATCGCCGACACGGTCTACACCACGCGCTTCGACGGGCAGCCCTGCCGCATCCTGGTGTCGAAGGGGTCCAAGAAGGCCATCCGGCGCGGCCTGGACCTGCCCCGGGCCTTCGTCAATTCGCGCCAGATCGCCAAGATGATGGGCATGCCCTGGGGCAAGTTGGCCATCGGCGTGACGGCATCCGGCTGGAAGAACGTGAAGCAGTTGTCGTTCCTGGCGAACGCCTTCAAGGCCTTCCAGGTGTCGACGCTGGAAGGCGACGTGGACAAGGGCGTCCTGCCCCTGGGCCAGGTGGTGGGGTTGATCCACGACCTGCCGACGGTCGCCGAAGTCCTGGACCGGATCGTCCACGAGGTCGAGGGCGCGCGCGACCGGCTGGATGCGGCGCTGTCCTGATCTGCGGCCGGTCCTGAACCTGCACCGGTTCGTCCTCTCCCGCCGCGTTCCGTGATTCACCGTCAGATATCGGTACACCAACGAATCGTCGAGAAGGTCCGGCAGGAAGACGCACCAATCCGGTGAAGGGTCCGGCGGGGCGGCCGTCTCCGCGACGAGCGCCCCCCCGCCCACCGGAGTGGCTCGGGGCCTCCACCGGGGCCGGAGCTACCGCGCCCGCGACGGGCTTCCTATGCCATGGCGACGCGTCACTTCCTTTCGCGCCCGCGCGGCTCGCGGCTTCACGCTCCGACCCCGGTTCCGTGCCCTCGAGCCAACTTCCGGTGGGAGCCAGGTCGCTCCGCCGGCCGCCCCGCC
>CAINDP010000233.1 GCA_903847405.1 uncultured Myxococcales bacterium
CCGGACCGGGTCCATCGTCGACACCTCGGCGACCGCGACGTCCCACCAGGAGTCGTACCCGCCGACGTGCTTGTCCCGATCGCACTCGACCACGATGACCGTCGTGCCGTCCCGGCCGCGCGCCGCGACGATCGCGTCACGAAGGCCCGCGCCGTCCTCGGCCCGCACCGCGTGCACGCCCATCCCGCGGGCGATCGCCACGAAGTCCAGGCGCAGGTCTTCGCCCGACAGGGTCCCGTCCGCCGCCCGGTACTTGTACCGGCAGCCGAACCCGCCGCTGCCCAGGGACTCCGACAGGCTGCCGATGCTGGCGTACCCGTGGTTGTCCACCAGCACCACCGTCATCCGCAGGCCTTCCTGGGCCGCGGTGACCAGTTCGGACGGCATCATCAGGAAGGTCCCGTCGCCGACCAGCGCGACGACCTCCCGTTCGGGCGCCGCCAGCTTCACGCCCAGGCCCGCCGGGATCTCGTAGCCCATCGTCGAGTAGCCGTACTCGACGTGGTACTGCTTGGGATGGTTCGCCCGCCACAGTTTGTGCAGGTCCCCCGGGGCGCTGCCGGCCGCGTTGATCACCACGCCGTCGGGGCTGATCGTGTCGTTGAGGATCCCGATGACCTCGGCCTGGCCCATCAGCCCGCCGCCGGTCGGCGCCACCAGCCGCGCCGCCTCGGCCTCCCACTCCCGGCGCAGGTCCGCGCACCGGGCGGCGTAGGCATCGTCGACCTTCCAGCCCGCCAGGCGCGTCGCCAGTTCGTCGATGGCCGCCCGGGCGTCGCCCACCAGCGCCAGGCCGTCGTGCTTGAAGGCGTCGAACTCCGCCACGTTCACGTTGATGAAGCGCACGCCCGCGTCCTGGAACTGGGTCTTCGACGCGGTGGTGAAATCCGAGTACCGCGTCCCGATCCCGATGACCAGATCGGCGTCCCGGGCGACCCGGTTGGCCGCCAGGGTCCCGGTGGCGCCGATCCCGCCCAGGTTCGAGGGGTGGTCGAAGGACAGCGCGCCCTTCCCGGCCTGGGACTCGCCCACGGGGATGCCGGTCGCGGCGCACAGCCGCGCCAGAGCGTCCGTCGCGTCGCTGTAGATGACCCCGCCGCCGGCCACGATCAGGGGCCGCCGAGCCTCGCGGATCCACGCGGCCGCCTTGTCCAGCGCGGTGACGTCGGGCCGGGCCCGGGCGATGTGCCAGACACGCTTGCCGAACAGGCCCGTCGGGAAGTCGTACGCCTCGGCCTGGACGTCCTGGGGCAGGCACAGGGTGACCGCGCCCGTCTGGGACGGCGACGTCAGAACCCGCATCATTTCCGGCAGGGCCGTCAACAATTGTTCGGGTCGCCCGATCCGATCCCAGTACCGGGACACGGGGCGGAAGCAGTCGTTGACCGAAACGTCCTGGCTGGACTCGGATTCCAGTTGCTGCAGCACCGGCGCCACGTTCCGCCGGGCGAACACGTCCCCCGGCAGCAGCAGCACCGGCAGCCGGTTGATGGTCGCCATCGCGGCCCCGGTCACCATGTTGGTGGCGCCCGGGCCGATCGACGACGTGCACACCATCGCGCCCAGCCGGTTGTTCATGCGCGCGTACCCGGCCGCCGCGTGGACCTGGGCCTGCTCGTTCCGGACGGGGATGAACGGGAAGTCCGGGTGCTCCTGCAGCGCCTGGCCGATCCCGGCGACGTTCCCGTGGCCGAAGATCCCGAAGCAGCCCCCGAAGAAGCGACGTTCCACACCGTCCCGCTCCACGTACTGCTGCGTCAGGAACCGGACCAGGGCCTGGGCCATGGTCAAGCGGGTCGTCATCAGGACCTCCTGCCGATGCGGGGCATCGGGGCGCCGGGCACCTTCATCCACCGGTGCTCGGCCGTGAATTCCGGGGCGACATACGGGTTTCCGTCCAGGTGCCGGATGGCCCAGATGTAGTACATGCCGTACCCCGGCGCGGCGACCTGGCTGTGGTCGACGCCGTCCAGGATCAGCACCGTGTCGTGGGCGCGGACCTTCAGCACCTCGTCGCCCAGTTCGCCGTGGCCGTAGCCCTGGGGGGCCGTGAACCGGTAGTGGTAGATTTCCGGGTGCGGGTGGTGGTGGGGCGGATAACTGGACCAGCGCCCCGGGAAGTTGATCACCTCGCCCAGGACCAGGCGGGCGGTCGGCCGGTTGCGCGTGTCGAAGATCGTCCGGACGATCCGCCAGGCCGCGTCATCCCACAGCCCCTTGTCCCGATCCTCGGATTCCAGCAGGTTGCTGCCGTCGAACAGCGTGGCCGGGAAGGCCGCGTCGTTTTCCGTGCGGAACCGGGCCCACTCGACCGCCGACCGGGCCTCGACCCTTGCGTGTGTCCCGGCCGGCAGGTGCAGCGCGATCGGGTCCTCGTCGAAGATCGAATCCCGGCGCACGGTCGCCGCCCCGCCCGTCCAGGCCAGGCCCGCCTCCCCGGACAGCAGCAGCCACGCCGTTTCCAGCCCCGAGGTTTCCTCGATGACATCGCCCGGCCGCATCACGACGATGTCGAAATCCATGCCGGTGTCGTCCCGGGCCACGCCGCTGCGCGTGATCGGCGTGACGCCGGGCCCGAAGCCTTCCGGATGCCGTATGCGACGCGGATGCGGGTCCATTCGCTTCTCCATTGCCTTGCTACCCCAGGTCCGGGTTCGGCAGCAGCACGTCCCGGACCAGGGCCAGCAACTGGTGGTAGGACTCCAGGAACGCCCGCAGCGTCCGCGCCGTCGCGCCGAACCCGTCGAACTCGTCCGCCGTCAGCCCGTCGGGGGCGTAGGCGCGCCGGAAATCCGGGAAGCGCCGCAGCAGCCCCTCCAGGATCGCCGGGTCCACGGGGTCGTCGAAGCGCGGCCGGACCTGGATGTCCGAGGCGTGGAACAGGCGCTGCCAGGCGTGCGGGATCGTCAGGATGACGTCCCCGCCGATCAGTTCCGACCAGTGCATGTGATGGCGGTACGCCGCAGCCAGCAGGCGCGTCCGCAGGCCCCGCTCCCGGTAGATCCCGTACGCCCGCTTCATGCACGCGATCCCGGCCCAGTCCAGGTCCCCGGGTGTGCAGATGATCCCGTCCCGCTTCGCGACGACCTTCAGCCAGTCGTCCATCCGCCCGACCATCAGGGTGCAGACCGGGGTCATCGACGCGACCTCCAGGCCCGCCGCCTCCCGCCGCCGCAGCCCCCGCTCGACCGCCATGCCCACGGCCAGGGCCTGGGGCACCGTGAAGCTGACCGTGGCGTTGATGTTCACGCCCCGGAACGTCACCTCCTCGATCGCCTCGATGCCGGCCCGGGTCGCGGGGATCTTCACCTGCATGTTCGGGGCGAGGCCCGCGAAGTGCACCGCCTGTTCGATCAGCGCCGGGGCGTTCCGGTACCACTCGGGGTTGGTCTGGATCGACAGGCGCCCCTTCCGGCCGCCCTCCCGCTGGAACACGGGCATCAACTGCCGGGCGCCCGCCACGGCCATTTCCGAAATCAGCCGCCAGGCGACGTCGACCTCGGAGGCCGTCGGCATCTCCCTGCCCATGGCGAGGATCCTGTCCCGCCAGCGCGGCAGTTCCTTCCGCAGGACCTCCAGCACGATCGTCGGGTTCGTCGTGGCCCCGACCGCCCCGTGCAGCATCGCGTCGGCCAGTTCGTCCGCCGCGCAACTGTCGTTCCAGAAGTCGGTGGCCGTCGTCGCGACGGTCTGGTGCAGCGGGCCCAGGAACCCGCCGGTTGTTTCGGCCATGGTCATGCCTCCGGCCAGTAGCGTTCGGTGACGATCCGGGACTCGGTGAAGAAGGAAACGACCTCGCGGCCCTGGGCCTTGATGTCCGTGAAGGCCGAGGCCTTGGTGCCCCCGAAGGGCAGGTACGCGACCGGCGCCGGGATCCCGACGTTGATGCCCAGCATCCCCGCCCGGGCCTCCATCTTGAACCGCCGGGCCCAGTACCCGCTCTGGGTGTACAGCGACGCGCCGTTCCCGTAGGGGTGATCGTTGAGGATCTTGACGGCATCCTCGAAGGAGTCGGCCTTCAGGATCACCACCACCGGGCCGAAGATTTCGGTCTGGTGGACGGCCATTCCGGGCCGGACGTCCGTCAGCACGGTCGGGCCGATGAAGTGCCCGCCGGGCCGCCCGGGGATCGTCAGGCCGCGGCCGTCCAGGGCCAGCGTCGCCCCCTCCCGGACGCCCTGTTCGATCATCCCCAGCACGAACTCCTTGTGCCGCGCGGAAATCACCGGGCCCATCAGCATCTGCTCGTCGGCGACCCGGGGGTCCAGGGGATCCGCGACCACCACGTCCCGGGCCGCGGCGACGAACCGGTCGATCGTTTCGCGGTAGGTCGCCTGGCCCACGGCGACGATGGCCGAGGAGGCCATGCACCGCTGGCCTGCGCACCCGAAGCACGACGAGATCATGTTGCGCACGACCTCGTCCATGCGGGCGTCGGGCATCACGACCAGGTGGTTCTTGGCGCTGCCCAGGGCCTGGAAGCGCTTGCCCGTCGCGGCGCAGCGGGCGGCCACCTGCCGGGCGACCTTCGTGGATCCAACGAACGAGATCCCCGCCACGTCCGGATGCTCGACCAGGGCTTCCGCGGCGACCCGGTCCCCGTGGACCAGCGACACGACGCCGGGCGGAAGGCCCACGGCGTCCAGGTGCTCGAAGATCCGCTGCATCGTGTTCGGGACCTGCTCGCTGGCCTTCAGCACGAAGGTGTTGCCCGTCGCGATCGCGTACGGCAGGAACCAGAACGGCACCATGGCCGGGAAGTTGTACGGGGCGATCATCCCGAACACGCCCACGGGAAGGCGCAGGACCTCGCCGTCCATCTCGAAGGAGCATCCCACCAGCCGCTCGCCCTGCTGCAGCATCGGCATCCCGCAGGCGACCTCGAGGTTCTCGATGGCCCGCTTCATTTCCGCCCGGGCGTCGGGCAGGGACTTGCCCATCTCCTCGACCAGCACGCGGCACAGCCCTTCCTCGTCGCGGCGCATGCGCTCGGCCAGATCGAACAGGGGCTTCACCCGCCGGCCCACCGGGGTGGCGCTCCAGCCGGGAAACGCGGCGGCAGCGGTTCGGACGACCCGATCCACTTCCTCGGCGGTCGACAGGGGCACCTGGGCGATCACGGCGCCGGTCGAGGGGTTTTCGACGTCCAGCAGGCCGCGGCACCCCGCGTCCACGAAGGCGCCGTTCACGTAGTTCTTCAGGATGGGTGCGCTCATCGGACCGTCTCCGTGGAAGTCTGGAAGGCCAGGGCGCCGTCGGCCGTGGCGGGGCGGGCGTGGGGGTTCGCGCCGCTGCTGGCCCGGACGACCAGGCAGGGCTCCAGGCGGGCGTCCGGTTCGGCGACGGCGCCCTCGGCCAGCGCCACCAGGCGTCGCGCGGCCTCGCGTCCGACGTCGAATTCGGGCTGGCTGACCGACGTGATGGGCACCGCGGTCCAGCGCACGCTGTCGATGTCGTCGTACCCGACCAGGCCCAGGTCCGTCCCCAGGGCCATGCCGGCCTCGGCGGCGGCCCGGGCCACGCCCAGCGCCAGCAGGTCGTTCGCGGCGAAGATCGCGTCCGGGCGGCTGCGGCGCGCCAGCAGCCGACGGGCCTGGTCGTACCCGCTGGCCTCGGACCACTCGCCGGCCGACGTCGCGCCCAGGGCCCCGGGACGCCCCGCCTCGGCCAGGGCTTCCTGCAGGCCGGCCAGTCGATCCCGCGCCGACCGATCCGCGGCCGATCCGGCCACGAACCCGATCCGCCGCCAGCCCCGCTCCAGCAGGTGCCGGCCGACCAGGCGTCCGCCTTCCAGGTCGTCCACGTCCACGGCCCCGATCCCGGATCCGACGGGCGCGGGGACGCCGGCCATCACCACCGTCCGGGCCAGGTCGCTCCAGTCCCGGTGGTCGTCGCCCAGCCCTTCCAGGGACACCGACATCATCAGGCCGGCCACGCGCCGGGACGTCAGCAGGTCGAAGGCCTGCCGCAGGCGGGTGGGGCTCCAGTTGGTGTTCAGCAACAGCAGGCTGTACCCGCGGGCGAAGGCCTCCTCCTCGGCGCCCCGGGCCAGGGACGGGAAGAAGGGGTTCGTGATGTCGGGAACGACCAGGCCCAGGAACGGGATGCGGCCGGTGACCAGCGCCCGGGCGTTGGCGTGGGGCGTGTAGTCCACCTGGGCCGCAAGGGCCTGGATCCGCTTGCGCATTTTCGGGCCGACGCCGGGTTGCCCGTTCAGGGCCCGGGACACGGTCGCCACGGAAACCCGGGCCAGCCGTGCGATTTCGACGAGGGTTGCGGCCATGTCGTGCCTCCCCAGGAACCCGGAACGCCGGACCATCGCGCACCGCAAACGTTTGCGTTACGCAAACGCTTACGTACTCCTCCGGACCTGTTGTGTCAAGGAAACGCCAGCGCCGTCAGCCCGCTCGGACCACCCTCGATTTCGTACTGGAAAGGAAGCGCACCCTGCGGAATGATCCGTTCGCCTCGTTGATTGGCCCCTCAGCAGAACGAATCATAACCATCTGAGATCACAGTAACAACGAGGCGCAACCTTCCTTCTGGGCAATTGACCAACCGTGCGATGTCCACCGGTCCTGCCGGCCGCAGCTTCGACCGCAGAACGTCCGCGGGGTCCGGCGGGGCGGCCGGCCTAGCGACCTGGCTCCCACCGGAAGTTGGCTCGAGGGCACGGAACCGGGGCCGGAGCGTGAAGCCGCGAGCCGCGCGGGCGCGAAAGGAAGTGACGCGTCGCCACGGCGCATGAAGCCCGTCGCGGGCGCGGCAACTCCGGCCCCGGTGGAGGCCCCGAGCCACTCCGGTGGGCGGGGGGGCGCTCGTCGCGGAGACGGCCGCCCCGCCGGACCCTTCACCGGATTGGTGCGCCTTCCTTCCAGACCTTCTCAACGATTCCTTGGTGTCCCGATCGGAACCCTACTCCCGGGGCCGGACGTTCCAGACCCCCAGGGTCAGCAGGATGGACACCAGCGAGCAGCCGATCCAGAACGCCAGCATGTGGTCGAAATCGTAGGTTGAAACGCCGTCCGCCACGGTCCGCCCCTGGTCCACCAGCAGCCCGGAAACCGTGTCCTGGATCGCGGCCCCGAGGTACGCGAACACGCCGATGATCCCCATGGCGGCCCCGGCGGCCCGCTTGGGCGACAGGTCCACGGCCATCAGCCCGCCCAGGTACGTCAGCAACCCGCCCATGTTGAAGCCGAAGAGCGCCAGGATGGCCGAGTCCAGCCACGGCGAACCCGGGGGCGTCAGGGCCAGGGCCGTGAGGGTCGTGGTCACCATCACGCCCATCAGCAGGGCGGGGACGTTGCGGCGGGACGAAAACAGCCGATCCGACACGATGCCCGACAGGGCCGCCCCGGCCAGGGCCGCGATGGGATACACGGCCAGGATCGAACCGGCCTCGGTCATCGAGTAGCCCTTCCCCTCCTGGAGGTACAGCATTCCCCAGTTGTTGACGCCGTAGCGGGCGGCCGACATCGTGGCCCCGGCCAGGCCCAGGACCCAGATGGCCGGGTTCTTCAGGACCTCGACCTGCAGCCGTCCCACGGACATCCCGTCGTGGGACGTTCCGTCGTCCGCCCGGGCGGCCGGATGGTCGTTCCGATAGTCCATGACGTTGGGAAGGCCATACGTGGCCGGCCGATCGGCCAGCGTCTTGTACAGGATCAGGGCCGCGCCGGCGCACAGCAGGCCGGGGCCCCAGAACCCCCACCGCCACCCCATCCAGGACACCAGGGCGGCCGTGATCGCGAAGGTCGCGCCCTCCCCGATGCTGTGGCTGATGGACCACAGGCCGTAGCGGGTCCCCAGTTCCCGGGGCGAATACCACTGGGACAGGGACACCACGCTGGGGGCCGAACCGACCGACTGGAACCAGCCGTTCAGGCCCCACAGGATCGCGAAGGCCCAGAACCATTCCGCGAACCCCAGTGCCAGGTTGATCACCGCCGCGCACAGCAGCGCGACGGACATGAAGCGCCGGATGTTCGCCCGGTCGGACAGGAACCCGTTGGACAGCTTCCCGAAGGCGTACACGGTCAGCATCACCGACCCGATCACGCCCATTTCGGTCCCGGACAGGATCCCTTCGTCCAGCAGGGGCTTCTTGACGACGGAAAAGTTGATGCGGGCCACGTAGAAGAAGGCGTACCCCAGCGTCACCGACCAGAAGACGCTGCGGCGCCGGCGCTTGTATTCGCGGTCGATGACGGCCGGGTCGTCGCTGCGCAGGGCGCGGTCCGGGCCGGTCCGGAAGAAATCGACCACCTGCCGCAGCCCCACGGCGCACCTCCACGGGCTCCCGCCGCCCCGGGCGAACCTACCACGGGGGAGGGGCCGGGCCAATGGGCGGTCGGAGGGTTTGAAATCAGCCCCGGACGGTCGGAGGCGGGTTCGGCAGGGCCTGCAGCAGGCGGTCCATCGCGGTGCGGACGTTCGGCACGAAGCGCCGCGTCGCGTCCCAGTCCAGCCAGGCCGTCGCCATGTCCACGGCGCGGTCGGGGCCCACGCGGTCGGCGAAGGCCCGGATCGCGTAGGCCAGGTCGCGGTTCGACAGCATGTCGTCCGACAGGCCCGCCGAGGCCCGCAGGACGTCCCGGGCGATGGACTCGACCAGCAGCATCAGGTCCGCCGTTTCGTCCTTCGACGATCCCACGCCGTCGGCGAACTTCAGCCGCGGGTCGGCGTCGCTTTCCGCCAGGTCCAGGAACGACGTCAGGAACTCGGTCCGCTGGGCCAGGACCGGGCTGTCCAGGAACTGCAGGGCGCGCCCGGGGCTGCCGCGGGACAGCGACGCCGCCGACCACGCGTCCGAACCGGTGCGTCCGCGCGACTCCAGGAACGCCACCACCTCGTCGTTCGCCAGCGGCCCGAAGGGCACCTCGAAGCAGCGCGACAGGACCGTCCGGGGCAGCAGGTCCGGGCTGGGCGTGACCAGCACGAACATCACCATCGACGGCGGCTCCTCCAGCGTCTTCAGCGCCGCGTTGGCCGCCTCGTTCGTCAGGGTGTGGGCGTCGTCGATCAGCAGGCACTTCCACGGGCCCGTCAGTGCCGGGTAGAACAGCCGCGGCATCGACTCCTTCAGCGGTTCCAGCTTGATGTAGCCCTTTTCGGGGGACAGCACCTGCAGGTCCGCGAAGGCGCCGGCGGTCATCTGGTTGCACGAGCGGCACACCCCGCAGGAATCGCCGTCGCGCCGGTCCCGGCAGACGAGGTAGGACAGGAAGGCCAGGGCCATCGTGCGCTTGCCCACGCCGTCCGGCCCGGTGAACATCCAGGCGTGGGGGACGCGGTCCCGGTCGGCAGCCCGCCGCAGGACCTCCTTCACGTGCTCGTTTCCGACGACGTCCGCGAAGCGCACGGCCGACCTCCCGTTCCAGGGGCGCAGTCTACCACGGCCCGTTCTGCTATCCTCTGGAACGCGCCCGGGCGCAACCGCCAGGCAGGGAGTCCATCATGATCGTCGGCGTCGCCAGGGAAGTGCGCTACCAGGAATACCGCGTGGGCCTGACTCCGGCCGGCGCGGCGCGACTGGTCGGCGACGGCCACCAGGTCGTCATCGCCGCCGGCGCGGGCCGGGCCGCGGGCTTCCCCGACGACGAGTACGTCAGCCGCGGCGCCCGCGTCGTGCTGCTGAACGAGGACGTGTTCCAGCAGAGCGACCTGCTGGTGAAGTTCCACGCCCCCACCGAGGGCGAGGTCCCCTGCCTGCACGAGGGCCAGATCCTGTTCGCGTCGATGCACCTGGCGACCCAGCCCGACCTGGCCCGCGCCCTGCTGGAACGCCGCGTCACCGCCATCGCCTACGAGACCGTCGCCGTCGACGACCGCCTGCCCATCGTCCGCCCCATGTCGGAAATCGCCGGCCGGATGGCCGTGCAGGTCGGCGCGCAACTGCTGCACAAGGTGGCGGGCGGCAAGGGCGTCCTGCTGGGCGGCGTGACGGGCGTGCCCGTGGGCAACGTCGTGATCCTGGGCGCCGGCACGGTGGGGACCCACGCGGGACGCGTCGCCGACGGCATGGGCGCCCGGGTGTTCGTGCTGGACGTGGACCTGGAACGCCTGGCCCGCGTGGACGAAATCTTCGGCGGCCGCGTGAACACGATCTTCGCCGACGCGTCCACGATCGAGCAGCACGTCCGGACCGCCGACCTCCTGGTGGGCGCGGTCCAGGACCGGGGCCGCCGCACGCCCGTCGTGGTCCCCGCGTCGCTGGTCGCCCGCATGGAACCCGGCAGCGTCATCGTGGACGTGTCGGTGGACCAGGGCGGCTGCGTCGAAACCATCCGCCCGACGACCCACGGCAACCCGACCTACGTCCACTCCGGCGTCGTGCACTACGGCGTCCCGAACATGCCCGGCGCGGTCGCCCGCACCTCCACGCTGGCGCTGACCAACGCGACCATCGGCTACGTCAGCCGCCTGGCATCCCAGGGCCTCGCCGCGGCGGTGCGGGCCGATCCCGCGCTGGCCGCAGGCCTGAACACCCACGCCGGCTGCATGGTCCACCGCACCGTCGCCGAGGCCCTGGGCCTGCGCGCCGAGCCCATGGACTGGGTCCTCGACTGACTTTCGTTGACGCCGCGCAAGGCCTTGCTATCATGCCCCCCATGAAGGATGTACTCGCACTGGTTCTCGCAGGCGGGCGCGCGGATGCCATGGGCGTCCTCACGTCCAGACGCAGCATGGCCGCCGCACCCTTCGGCGGGCTGTTCCGCGTCATCGACTTCCCCCTCACGAACCTCGCGCTGTCCGGCATCGAGCGGGTGGGCATCCTGTCCCAGTACCGCCCGGCATCGCTGATGGACCACGTCGGCATCGGCCGGCCGTGGGACTTCAACGGCCGCGACCGCGAGTTGACGTTCCTGCCCCCCTACGAGGGCGTGCGGGAACTGGACTGGTACCGCGGCACCGCCGACGCCGTCTACCAGAACCTCCACGTCATCCGCCGCAACGCGCCGCGCGACGTGCTGGTCCTGTCCGGCGACCACGTGTACCGCATGGACTACGGTCCGTTGCTGGCGCGCCACCGCCGCACCAAGGCCGACGTCACGATGGTGTTCAAGCACATGGACGTTGGCCGGCCCTCGCGCTTCGGCGTGGGCGTGCTGGGCGACGGCGGCCGGGTGACCGGCTACCACGAAAAGCCCGCGGACCCGCCGTCGGACCTGGCGTCGATGACGGTGTACATCTTCCGCACCGAGGTCCTGGTCGAGGCGGTGACCCGCAACGCCCAGGTCGGCAACACGTTCCACCTGTACAACGAGGTCATCCCGTCGGTCGTGGACGGCGGACGGGTCTTCGGCCACGTCCATCGCGGCGGCTGGGAGTACCTGCGCCCCCTGTCGTCGTGGCATGACGCCCACATGCGCCTGCTGGCGCGACGGGGGATCGGCGTGCCGCTGGAAGGCGTCCTGACCAATGCCGAATCCGGCGGCTACGGCGACGCCCCGCCCGCCCGGTTCGAATCCACGGCCGACGTATCCCGCAGCATGGTCGCGCCGGGATGCCGCGTGGCCGGCCGGGTCCGTCGCAGCGTGCTGTTCCCGTGGGTCACGGTCGAGGAGGGCGCCATCGTCGAGGACTCGGTCATCCTGAACCGCGTAACGATCCGCAGCGGCAGCCGCGTGATCCGGTCCGTCATCGACAAGGACGTCGAGGTCGGGGAAGGCGCGCTGCTGTGTGGCGAGGAAAACCTGGTTTCGGTCGGCAAGGGCGCCCGCGTGGGCGACGGGTCGATCCTGCGGGCCGGCGCGGAAATCGGTCCCTGGGAAGTGGTGTCGATGGGGGCCGTGATCGCGGCAAAGGGGGCGACGCCATGAAAACCGACGTCGTCGCCTTGATCCTCGCCGGCGGGCGCGGGACCCGCCTGAACCTGATCGCCGCCAAGCGCGCGAAGCCCGCGGTTCCCTTCGCGGGCATGTTCCGCATCATCGACTTCACCCTGACCAACGTCATGGTGTCCGAGGTCCGCCACGTGGGCGTGCTGACGCAGTACCGCCCGACGTCGCTGATGGACCACCTGGGGGACGGGGACTCCTGGGACCTGTCGGGCGTCCGGGCCTCGCTGCAGGTCCTGCCGCCGTCGCTGGGCCGCGCGCACTCGGACTGGTATCGCGGGACCGCCGACGCCGTGTACCAGAACATCGGCTTCCTGCGCGCCCTGGAGCCCCGGGACGTCCTGATCCTGTCGGGCGACCACATCTACTCGATGGACTTCCGGCCCATGATCGAGCGCCACCGGGCGTCCGGCGCGGACCTGACCATCGCGGCGATGGAGGTGCCCTGGGAGGAGGTGTCGCGCTTCGGCGTGATGAAGATCGACGCGGACGACAACATCACGGAATTCATTGAAAAGAGCCCCGAGCGCACCAGCAACATCGCGAACATGGGCATCTACATCTTCCGACGCGAGGCCCTGCTGGAGGAGCTGCACCGCAACTGCCCCGAGGGGCGGTTCGACTTCGGCGCCCACGTCATCCCCGGCATGCTGGGACGCCGGAAGATCCTGGCCCATCGCTTTTCGGGGTACTGGCGCGACGTGGGCACGCTGGGGTCGTACTGGTCGGCCAACATGGACGCCCTGGATCCTTCGACCGGCCTGGATCTGTCCGCCTGGCGCGCCCGGACCAACCTGGACGGGCGCATGCAGGTGTTCCACCCGGCCGCGGTCCTGGCCGCGGGCAGCCACGTGCGCAACAGCCTGGTGTCCCGCGGGTGCGTCATCGAGGGCGAGGTGACCGGTTCGGTGCTGTCGCCCGGCGTGCGCGTGGGCCGCGGCGCCCGGGTCGTGGACAGCGTGGTCATGCACGACGTCACGATCGAAAAGGGCGCGTCGGTCGAGCGGGCGATCCTGGACAAGGACGTCACCGTGGGCGCCGGGACCCGCCTGGGTCGCGCCGACGCCCGGGGCGGCATGAACGAGCACTTCCCCACGCACCTGTCCGACGGCATCACGGTCGTCGGCAAGGGCACGAACATCCCGGCCAACGCGGTCATCGGCGCAAACGTGCTGATCGGCACCGAGATCGGCGACAACCGCCTGGTCGAACTGCGCAACGTCCCCGACGGCGGGACCGTGGCGTAGGGCGGCGGCTCCGTCAGGTCCCCAGCACCCGGCAGCCCACCCGCGCGATCAAGCGAAAACGGTCGTCGTACGTCAGGACGGTCGCGCCCTCGCGGATCGCCAGGGCCGCCACCCAGAGGTCGTTGGTGGGCACCGGCGTTCCGGCACGGCGCAGGTCCGCAAACACCTCGGCGTACCGCGTCGCGGCCTCGTCGTCCACGTCCAGCACCCGCACCACCGGGTGGGCCAGGAATTCCACCAGGGCCTGATCGTTTTCGTCGGGCCGCGAACCCAGCAGGAACCCGGCGCGGAGTTCGCCCAGGACCACGGCCGGCACCAGGATTTCCCGGGCGCGCGTGACGGCCTGGACCGCTTCGGGACTCCCCCTCCGGAAATGGCTGTAGGCGGACGTGTCCAGGCACAGTCGGGTCATCGCCACATCTCCGCGTCCACGGTCCGGAATGCGCGCGTGGCCTGCTCGAACTCCTGGAGGTCGGCGGCGGACCACGTCCCGGCGAAACTCGCCAGACCGTTGTCCGGCACCGCCTGCGGCGTCACCCCCGTGGCCTGGCTGAGCAGGTCGATGACCGTCTGGTTCAGGGAAAGGCCCCGGCGGCGGCGCTCCGCATCCAGCGATCGCGCCAGGTCGTCCGGGACGTTCCGGACCGTCAGGTGTCGCATCGCAGGTCCTCCGTGCATTCGCATGATGCATTCTATCGACGCATTTTTCTGCATTCAAGTCCGTCCGCCGGTCCTGGAACCCCACCATGGTCCGATGACCTCGTCGTCGCCCGGACGGGACTATCGAATCGAGGGCCCGAACGTTCCGGCGGGTGGCGGTGGGCCGAACGGCCAGTGCCCGTCGAGATTCGGACCCGGGTCCCCCGCGAAACAACTCCGCACCTCGTCCGATCTCCTGCCCGGGACGTGCGGCCTGCGTCCGATATCATTCTGTGATACTATAGGAGCGCCATGAGCCCAGGACATGTGCGAACGTTGGAACGGATTTTCGAGCGGCCCGACCGGGGAGATATCACCTGGAGGGACATCGAGACGCTGTTCGTGGCGCATGGCGGGGAGGTGTCGGAAGGCGCGGGTTCCCGCGTGCGAGTGAGCCTGAACGGCGTGAGGGCGGTCTTTCACCGTCCTCACCCAGGGAAGGAGGCGCACGCCGGGATGATTCGATCCGTCCGGCGGTTCCTGGCGGAAGCGGGGGTGACGCCATGATGGAATACAAGGGCTACAGCGCCCAGGTCGAGTTCGACGATGATGTCGGGGTCTTCCACGGCGAGGTTCTGCACCTGCGGGACGTGGTGACGTTCGAAGGCCGGACCGTGGCCGAGTTGCGCAAGGCCTTCCGGGATTCGGTGGACGACTACCTGGCCTTCTGCGCGTCACGGAACGAGCCGCCCGAGAAACCCTTCTCGGGCCGCTTCGTCGTGCGGATCGATCCAGGGCTCCACAAGGCCGTGGCAACGCAGGCGGCACGAAGCCACCAGAGCCTGAACGCCTGGGTGCAGTCCGTCCTGGCGGCGGCCACCCGGCCCGGAGGATCGCCGACCGCTTCGCAAGGCGACCGCCCCCTCAGACAAGCCAGACCCTAGTCGTGGCACTTTCAAACCGGTCCAGACCCCGCCGACATGCAATTCGGGATTGACGCGACGCGCCGACAGGGGTAATTCGGGAACCGCCCTACCCGAGGAGGATTTCATGGGTGCCAAGACCTACAAGTTCCCCCATGCCCTGGGACGCGAGGAAGCGATGAAGCGCGCGGCCCCGATGGCCGAGAACCTCGCCCGCAAGTACATGATGACGTCGACCACGAACGAGACCGGGTTCCTGATGTCCGGCAAGGGCACCAAGGCCACGGTGCTGGTGACCGACACGTCCGTCGAGATCACGATGGAACTGCCGTTCCTGATCGAAAAGATCGCCGGCAACCAGATCGAGGCCGAACTGAACTACAAGGTCCCGAAGGCGCTCGCCTGATCGATCCCTGCCGCTTCCGAACCGGCCCACACGGATGCGCACGAGTCGGCTTCGTCCCCGGCGTCCCTGACCGTTGGCCCTTGATGTCCTGGGAGGATTGATGCCCCTGAAAACGTGTTGCCTCGTCGCGGTGTTTGCTCTTCTCACCCCGGTGGTGCTGGGTTCGGCCTGCACTTCGGCAGGCACCGAAGTCGCCACGTGCGCCCTCCCGGAATCCCTGTGCGACGGGCGGTGCGTCGACACGGCGGTCACCGCGTCCGATTGCGGCGCCTGCGGCAATGCCTGTCCCGCGGGCCAGGCCTGCAACGCCAACGCCTGCGTCGCGGTCTGCCCCGGCGTCCAGCAGATCTGCGACGGCGCATGCGTGACGACGGAAACCGATCGCCTGCACTGCGGCGACTGTGGTGTCGCCTGCGACGACGGCCAGGCGTGCCGGGACAGCGAGTGCGTCGTCGACTGCGTCGCCGGGACCTCGCTGTGCGCGGACGGCAAGTGCCACGACGTCGGCAGCGACAACGCCAACTGCGGCGCCTGTACGACACGGGACACCACCGATCACGCCTGCCTGGGCGGCACGACCTGCCAGGAGGGCGCCTGCATCGTCCGTTGCGTCGACGGAACGTCGCTGTGCGCCGACGGCAAGTGCCACGACGTTGGCAGCGACAACGCCCACTGCGGCGACTGCTCCACGCTGGACACCACCGATCACGCCTGCCCGAAGGGCGAAGTCTGCAGCGGCGGCCTCTGTGTCGCCCAGTGCGTCGAGGGAACGTCGCTGTGCGCCGACGGCAGGTGCCACGACTTCCAGACCGACACCGCCCACTGCGGCGCCTGCTCCACGCCGGACACCACCGATCACGCCTGTCCGACGGGCGAAGTCTGCAGCGGCGGGCTTTGTGTCCTCTGGTGCGCCGACGGCACGCCGACGTGCGACGACGGCAGGTGCCATGATTTCCGGAACGACAACGCCAACTGCGGCGCCTGCACGACGCCGGGCACGGTCGACCACGTCTGCCCGGGTGGCCGGGCCTGCCAGGGCGGCCTGTGCGTCGTCACATGCTCCGCGGGAACGTCGCCGTGCGCCGACGGCACGTGCCACGACTTCCTGACCGACACCGCCAACTGCGGCGAGTGCGACACTCCGTGCGGCGATGCCTGCGTCCAGGGCAGGTGCACGTGCACCTCCGATACCTGCATCGGGGCCTGGTGCACCGGCGAACATTGCCTGGGCGAGCGCTGCAGCGGCACCTACTGCATGGGCCCGTACTGCACGGGCACGTACTGCACCGGCAGCAACTGCACGGGCACCGCCTGCACCGGCATGTCCTGCGAGGGCGAAAACTGCACGGGTTCCTTTTGCTCAGGCACTGCCTGCACCGGCGACCACTGCTCGGGCGAACGCTGCCTGGGCCAATTCTGCTGGGGTGAGTACTGCACCGGCGACCAGTGCACGGGCCCATCCTGCTCGGGCACGTACTGCAATGGCGACCACTGCTCCGGCGACCAGTGCTCCGGCGACCAGTGCACGGGCCAGTCCTGCTCGGGCACAAACTGCGTCGGCGACCAGTGCTCCGGCGACCAGTGCACGGGCCCGTTCTGCTCGGGCACGCTCTGCAATGGCGACCACTGCTCCGGCGACCTGTGCACGGGCCCGTCCTGCTCGGGCACGTACTGCAATGGCGACCACTGCTCCGGCGACGAGTGCACGGGCCAGTCCTGCTCGGGCACGAACTGCGTCGGCGACCACTGTTCCGGCCTTGGCTGCCAGGGCCAATCCTGCTCGGGCACGAACTGCTTCGGCGACTACTGCTCCGGCAGCCGGTGCACGGGCCAGTTCTGCTCGGGCGACCAGTGCACGGGCCAGTTCTGCTCGGGCGACCAGTGCACGGGCCAGTCCTGCTCGGGCGACCAGTGCACGGGCCAGTCCTGCTCGGGCGCCCATTGCACCGGCGACGACTGCACGGGCACCTACTGCACCGGCCTGGACTGCACCGGGGCCTACTGCAACGCCACGCCCTGAGGGCCGCGCCCGTCGCGGCGAACCTTGCACCCGCCCACCCCCGCACCCACACCCGCGGGCCCTGTCGCACCCACGTTCCTGGTCAGCGGATGGGAATTGTCGCGTGGACGAGCGGACCGCGGATCCTTACGGCATCGGGGACGAATAGGTTTCCGTGCCCCAGGCGGCGCACTCGGCCTCGGTCTTGGCCGGGCCGTCCGAGCGGGCGGTCGCGAACTCGCCGCCGCCCAGACCGCTGAAGGTCGCGACGACGTCGCCCGTGACCCGGTCCGTGACGGTGCCCGAGACCGTCGGGAAGAGGATGAAGATCACGTAGGCCTTCGTGGCGTCGGTGGCGTCGGACAGCATCGGCGCCGAGTGGTCGCCCACGTCCACGTGCGCCTCGACGCGGTACTTCGCGTTCTGCGCGATCACCACGGCGTCCCGGGGCACGCACTGGGTCGCCTGCGCGTCCCACCGCCACCCGTCATGGCGCCAGCCCAGTTCGCCGTCGGCGGCCCGGAACGTCTGGAAATCCAGCGCGCCGTCCCGCTGGATCGCGAGGTCCAGGTAGTCCAGCGTCGTCGAGTCGAAGTGGTAGGTCTGCCAGGCCCACATCACGCCCGCCGCCTTGTCGCCCACCACCGCGAAGTCCCAGCCGCCCATGTTGAAGGCCCAGCGTCCCCACGAGTTCTCGCGGTAGCCGTGGCCGTCCAGGGTCAGGACGGTGTCCGTCGCCAGGTTCGTCAGCGTCCCGGTGACGCGGGTGTAGGGCCAGACCATGTTCACGTTCCAGTGCTCGTCGGCGGGCGACAGTTGCCCCAGCGCCGCGTCGCGAACCGGAACGAACTGCGCCGCGTTCACCGACAGCGCGGGCCAGCCCTGGGCAACGGTCAGGTCCCAGGCCGCCTTGTCGGTCCGGCCCTCCAGGCGCAGGCGGTTCGTCGCCGGGTCGGGCGTCATGCGGGCAAAGGACGTCGAGGCCAGCGGTCCCGCCGACAGCGACCGGGCCTGGTCGCCCGCCTGGAAGCCCTCGTAGCCGAAGTTCACGTACTCGGACGAAATCGTCCCGTCGGGCCAGCGGCCGGCGACCGCCACGTTGGCGCCCTTCGGCACCTGGTTGCCGAACAGGTCGTCCAGCCGGCGCGGGTTCGCGATCAGGTACCCGATGCTGCCCGTGAAGCCGGCCTTTTCGTCGTGGACCATGAAGTAGTCCCACTCGAAGGACATGCCGTCGAGTTCGCTGTCGTCCAGGAAGTCCGGGCCCAGCGTATGCCAGCCGGCAAGGCCGTCGCGACCGGCGGGCTCGGCGGCCTCGGCCGGGACGTCGGACAGGACGTCGATGGCGTCGGCCGTCCCCGAGGACGCATCGCAGCCCGGGACCAAGGGGGCCAGGACCAGGGCCAGGATCAGTGCGCACGGGCTCACGCCGGGGCGAGTCACGTTCCCTCCGAAGCGATTGGCAACGGTCGGATGCTAGCCGCCGCGATCCGGGGCGTCAATCGAGGGCCGGGGCCGACGCTTCCAGCCGGTGCGCGCCGGCATTCAGTTCGAAGGCGTGGCGTCCGTCGATTTCGCCCAGGTACCGGCCGCCGCCGACCGTCCGGGCGATCCCGTCCAAAACCACCGCGACGCCGTCCACATCGACGGCGTCCCAGGGCGGGGATGCCCGCGGCAGGCCGAAGGTGGCCACCGAGCCCGCGGGGGAATCCAGCGTGGCGGTGAACGCCGCGTCGCCCCGCGTCATCGCCAGCGTGATTGCACCCTGGGGCGTCGGCGTGACGGTCCTCAGTTCCGTCAACGCCCCCATCTGCGGCAGGATCCGGTACGTCATCCACCCGGGGGACGTGGGCGCGACGCCGCCCGCATACTGGCTGAGCACCGTCAGCGCGCCGCCCGACCACGCGTGGTTGTACGTGCCCCCGCCGTAGCCCTGCGCGCCGATTCCCCAGCCTTCCCACAGCGTCGTCAGCGGGCTGGCGATCTGGTCGGCGAACCGCTGCTTCATGCGGGCCATCGCCTGGTCCGGCGCGTCCATCTGGAACAGCGCCTCCAGCACGTACTTTTCCATGTAGGGGCTGGCGTGCTGCTCCACCGCGAACACCTCCCGGAGGGCCGGGAACCGTTCCGGCCCCGCCAGCCCGGACACCACGGCCAGGGCGTTCGCGCGGTCGTCGGTGGCCCCGGTGTAGGCCGGCGCCCGGTAGGCCGTACCGTTCCAGAAGGCGCCGTCGAAGTGGTCCCGGATCGCGCCCAGCCGGTCCTGGTACCCGGCCACGTCGGCGTCGTTGCCGGTCAGGCCGGCCATTTCCACGGCACCGCGCAACGCCAGGACATACCAGGCGTTTTCGCAGACGTCCACGTCGATGTCGTCGCCCCAGTCGGTCCAGTCCCAGTCGCCCGCCCGGTGGACGACCAGGCCGTCGGGGCCCATCTGCCACAGGGCCATGTAGTCCCGGACGATCGGGTACACCTCCCGGATCGTCGCGGCATCGCCGGTGTGGCGGTAGTACGTCCAGAATCCGTACCAGCCCACGCTGGCCAGCATCTGGGCGGGCAGTTCCTTCGACCAGGTCCCGTCGTTGAACGGGAAGATCGAATCCGGGTCGGGCAACGAGGAGGGCACCGGCGCGTACAGCGTCCGATCGGCCCGCCGCCAGTTCGCCAGTTCCCGCATCGCCTTGCGGGCCAGCAGGGGCCCGCGCGCCGCGTCGAACACGTAGAACGACTCGCCCAGCTCGTTGACCGCGTCGCCCCACCACTGGGCCCGTTCGCGGTCCGGGCAGTCCATGTAGTTGTCCCGCATCGTGATGACCAGGGTGCGCCGGGCCTTTTCCCACAGAGCGTCCAGCGCGGGGTCGTCGCTGGCGAACGTGCCGACGCTGTCCGCGTCATAGCCGGTTTCCCGGTACTTCAGCGCGTGGATCGTGACGCCCGCAGGTACCGCGAACCGCACGTCGTGGCCGTTCATCCATCCGAACGACTCGTATTCCTGCAGGCCTTCCCGGGTGACGTACTCCGCCCGGACGTTCGGCGTGCCGCCCCCCAGGTAGTTGTCCGTCTGGATGCCGATCGTCAGGCCGGCCGAGGCCGTGATCCGGAGGTACGGCGTGACCTGGGCGTTGTAGGGCAGCGTCGCGACGATCGGCTGCCCGTCCGACACCCCCGGCAGGGCCGCCGCGTTCACGAAATCCCGCAGTCCCGAATCCCGCCACTGCGGGATCGGACGGGCCACCAGGTCGTTCCAGGGGGCCGTCGGCGGCACGCCCAGTTCCGTCGCCGCGTCCCAGGCGGAATCGTCGAAGCCCGCCCCGGTCCACCCCGGGATGTCCAGGCGCGCGTCGAACCGGACGTTGTGCTCGGACAGCCGGAAGTTCGGCACCCGTCCATCGGTGTCGCCGTACGCGGGATGCCGCAGCACCTTCCAGCCGGCGTCGCCGGCCTTCAGCACGTCGTCGGCCCGCAGCTCGAACACCAGCCCGGCGCGCCCGCTGCTGTTGTGCGAAAACCCCGCCTTTCCCCAGTACCAGACCAGGACGGCGACGGTGTTCTCCCCGGCGCGCAGGTGCGGCGCCAGGTCCAGTTCGTCGAAGTACGTGTCCCGGGGCGTAGGGCCCCGCTTCAACTGGCCCTCGAAGACGACCAGGTCCCCGTTGACCCACAGCCAGTACTTGCTGTCGCAGGCCATCCGGACCCGGGCGGTGGTCGGCGCCTTGTCCAGCGTCACCGCGGTCCGGAAGGCGATCCACTGGTTCGGCGTCGATTCGTCCTGCAGGCCGATCCACTGCGCCTGCCAGGGCGCCGTCGCCGCATCGGGCCCGGCGTCCGCGTCCCCCCCGGGAACCTCCGGGGCCGGAGCGTCGGCCGAAGGCACGTCGGCCAGGTCGGCCCCCGGGTCGGCGCGGCCCCGGGAGCAGCCCGTCCAGGCAACCTGGGCTGCAACGCAGGCAAGGAGGATCGGAAGCAGGATTCGCGTGACCATCGGGACCCCCACCATCACGGCGATTGTAACGGGGGGAGCTGATCTGTAGCATCCCCGGTGCGCGCGGCGGGACGGACTCGCCGCGATGGAGGAAGGACGACGATGCGAACCCTGCCGGCTCTGGCGACTGCGATGCTGCTCCTGGGCGGGTGCCAGCCCGGGATCGACCTGCCGCCGGAGGTCGCGGCCCGGACCGGCGCGATCATCGGGGGGACCAAGGAATCGGCCCACCCGGCCGTCGGATGCCTGGTGATGATGGTGGGCGGGGGCGCGGGGATCTGCTCCGGCACGCTGATCACCCCGCGGATCGTCCTGACCGCCGCCCACTGCGTGTCGGGGTCCGACAGCCCGACCCCGTTCACGTTCATCACCGGCCCCGACGTCAACACGGGCCAGCAGTACCCGGTCCTGGACTTCGAGGCGAACCCGGCCTGGGAGCCGGACCACGTCGAATCCCACTACGGCCAGCAGATCCAGATCGGGTGGCACGACGTGGGCGTCGTGGTCCTGGAGGATGCGGTCCCGGGCATCGACCCGGTACCGTTCCGCACCGAAAGCCTGGACAACATGACCGGCATGTATGCGACCTGGGTCGGGTACGGGAAGACCTCCACGAACCAGAACGTGTCCTACGACACCGGCATCAAGTACAAGGCCGTCATGATGATCGCGGACATGTGGCCCCAGGGCTACATCAACCTGCCCGACACCCGCAACGGAAGCCCGTTGATCAACACCTGCAGCGGCGACTCGGGCGGGCCGTCCTTCCTGAAGATGCAGGGGGTCGAGCAGATCGCCGGACTGGTGTCCTCGGGCGACCAGAACTGCACCCAGATGGGCTACTCGACGCGCGTGGACACCAACGTCGACTGGATCGAATCGATGATCCTGAAGTACGACCCGACCTGGACGCCGCCGAACTGCGGCGACGGGACGTGCGGGCCCGGCGAAACGAAGAAGCTGTGCGCGGCGGACTGCGCCCCGGCGCCCGTCGGCCCGGTCTGTGGCAACGGCACCTGCGAGGACGGCGAAACGACCGAAAACTGCGTGGCCGACTGCCCCGCGCCGGTCGTCGTCCCGGTCTGCGACAACGGAACCTGCGAGGACGGCGAGGACTGCACGGGCTGCCCGGGGGACTGCGGGGAGTGCCCGACGCCCGAGTCGACCGATCCCGAACTGGCGGCGACGACGGACGTCGAAACGCCCGCGAAGGGACAGGCCAGCGGCGGCTGTGCCGCGGGGATGGCGGGAGCGGCGGGGGCGGGGGCCTGGCTGCCGATTGCCGGGTTCCTGCTGGCGTGGGCGCGGCGGCGACGGTCCTGATCCGGCGGGCGGGCGTCAGATGTCGTACTTGCTGGAGTCGCCGGTGAAGCGGATTTCCTGCTTGCCCAGGCGCAGGCGGACGTCGGTGGTTTCGACCTCGAACTCGTTTTCGCCCTTCACCAGGTAGGACACGATGCGGTCGTGGCCGGCCTCCTTGTCCTTGCCCTTGCCCGCAACGGCCGACGCGCCCTTCACGTGGACCACGCCGCAGGTCTTCGACCCGACCGTCAGCCCCAGGCGCCGCCCGTAGAACTCGATCGTCTTGTCGTGCTGGCCGTGGCGATCGAAGTTGAAGAAGAAGATGTAGAAGTCGTCGTCGTGGCGGTACACGAAGGCCCGCAAGCCGTCGCCGTAACCCACCTTCTTCTGCCAGCCCGCCAGGCGCAGGTTCCCCAGGAACGCCCGGGGGTCGTTGAACACGTTGCCCGTGCTGTACAGCAGCGTGCCCTTCGCCTTGGACTTGCCGTCGCCGTAGGCCCGCACGAAATCCCCCAGCACCGTGCACGGGTCCATCTTCTCGTCGTAGGCCGGCAGTTCGCCGCTGGCGATCAGCGTGCCGCCGCGCTTCACGAAGTCCACCAGGGTCTGCTGTTCACGACGGCCCAGGAAGAACGACAGGTGCACGGCCGCCCGGGGCTTCTGCAGCAGGTCGTCGGCCGACAGAGCCGGCAGTTCGGCGATTTCGTAGTTCACGCCCTGGGCGTTGCAGGTCATGGTCGCGGGCTCGATGACGTCGTAGCCGGTCCGGGGCACCGCGTGGGGCAGGACCCAGTGCGGCGCCTTCCCTTCGGGCACCCACGACGAAACCGCGGCGTACTCGGGCACGGCCAGCAGGCAGACGTCCATGTCCAGTTCGGCCTTCAGGAAGTCCGCGCCTTCCTTCGCGAACCACTCGTTCAGGTCCTTCATGGCCTTGTACATCGGCCCGATCTCGCCGTTCTCGCCGATGGGCGCGTCGGACGGGAAGGTGCGGTGCTGCTTCTGGGTCGTTCGGTCCAGGTCGTCCAGCCAGTAGCCGTGGGACACGCCGGTGAACACCACGTAGCCCGTGCAGCCGCCCGCCACGCAGGCCAGCGTCTGGAAGAACGGGATCATCGGGTACTTCGACAGCGGGTGGTACAGCGTCGCGAAGCCCCAGTTTTCCTCGATGTTGATGCCGCGGCGGCGACGCGAGGTGTTGATGTAGCGGTTGAAGACCTCGTTGGCGCCCACGTCGTCCTTCGGCGGCGTGCTGGCGTCGGGGACGTTGTAGGAGGCCACGCCCAGCCAACTGATCATCCCGTACTCGTACACGTCCAGGTCCTGGTCCACGCGGTTCTGGGACAGCCACCACTCGGGGTACAGCGGCAGGTACTCCCGGGGCGTGTCCTTCACGGACTCCTCGACCTTGTCCGGCACGTTCTCGTCGATGGGCGGCGTGATGCCGGCATAGTTCGTCAGGTAGGGCAGGTCGATGCCCAGGTATTCCTTGTACCGGGCGTAGAACTCGCGCCGGATGCGCCACTGGAACTCGCCCCAGTCGATCAGGCCCAGCACGTCGCCGCGGTTCAGCGCCACGGGCTTCGTCGGATCCAGGCGCGGCGGCACCACGAACTGGAAGGCCTTCACCGCGGTGCCGTGGACGCGGTTGTACTCGACGACCGTGCCGTACTTCGCCGCCAGCATCGCCTGGAAGTGCCGCTGGTCCGGCGCGTCGTAGCCGAAGTGCCACGGCGCGTCGTTGGACGTGCAGTAGATCGTTTCGTCCAGCAACTGGATCGCGATGATCTGGCCCGAGCACGCAGGCGGAGGCAGGGGGATTGCGGAAGCAATCTTCCGTGCCGCAGCCGGAGTCGACTCGGGCCCACTCCAGTTGCCCTTCGGGGCCACGTACGGCGCCAGGACCTTGCCGACTTCCGACAGCCAGCGTTTCGCCAGCGCGTCGAAGGTCGCGTCGTTCGGGCTGGGCATCTGGGTGTGGTCGTACTCCCAGAACAGCGGGTCGCCGTTCTGCAGGCGGACGGGCTCGATGCCGGGGTTGAAGGTCGGCGAACTGATGTCCGGCAGGCCGCCGATGTTCAGCTCGCTGTGGACGAAGGGACCGGGCTTGGCCAGCATCTGCAGGCCGCGCTCCTGGCACAGTTTCAGGAACGTCCGCAGGTCGCGCGAATCGAAGGTGCGACCGTCGAAGTCGTAGGACACGGCGCCCGTGACCGGGTCGTGGACGATGTGGTGCCGCCACGGGATGTAGAAGCAGATGACGTTGACGTTGCCGGCCTTCAACTGGTCCAGCCGGGCCGCCCAGTTGCTGCGCTTGTCGCGGTAGTACTGGTACTCCGCGCCCAGGAAGTAGAACGGCGCGCCGTCCTTGAAGAACCGTCCGTCGCGATACGTGAAGGTCGCCATGTCGTTTTCATCCGTTCGGCCCGGGCGCCGGGCGGGAGTTTACTGCGGAATGGGGCGCAACGGGAACGGGATGAGGACGAAGGGCGGGCAAGGGGGGGGCCGTGGACGGGGAGGGACGGGCCGGGTATCCTTCCGGCCTGGACCCACAGTCGGTGCCGATGTCTACCGGGGCCCGCCACCCGCCGTTCGCGTTCCTTGCGCGATTCCTGCCCCCCGCGGATCCGGGCACGGTTCCAGCCGGCGCCGACGGCGACGGTTTCGCGGTGGACCGGCGCGTGTCCTGCCTGGCGGTGGGTTTCCTGCTGACGCTCGCCGCGCTGCTGCCCCCCGGCGCGGCGCGGGTCCTGGCCTTCGCGGCCCTGTCCGGCGCGCCGATCCTCCTGGCGGCGTGGCCCCGGGCGTCGGTGGTCGAGGCCCTGTGCGCCGGGGTGCTGCTGTCCCTGCCCCTGTGGTCCGTGTGGACCCGCCTGGCGTGGGTCGTCGGGGACCCGGCGGCGCTGCCCTGGATGGCCGTCCTGACCGCGCTGGCAGCGGCCGTTCTGGCCCGCCGCGAACCCCTGCGCATCCACCGCGGCCCCCTCGACGTCGCCGCCGCCGCGATCCTGGTGGGGCAATCGATCCTGCTGGCCGCGGTCTTTGGCAACAACGGCCTGGACCAGACCGGAACGTATCTCGCCCGCTCGTGGTGGTCCCGGGACGCCTTCTACCTGTTCGCCGAGGTCCAGGCGGCCATCGAGTCCGCCGGGGCGGCCCACGGGAACCCCTTCGTCGCCGGGGCCCCCGACCTGTACCGGACGTTCTTCCACGACGGCCTGGCCGGCCTGTCGCTGATCCAGGGCGTGCCTGCCGCGCTGGCGGTCCCGGTCGTCGCCCCCCTGTTCCTGGCCGCCGCGGCCGGCTTCCTGGTCCCGGCCTTCGGGGCGGCCCTGGACCGCCCGGTCCGCTGGGCCGACGCGCTGCTGCTGGGGGGCTGGGCGGCCGCGTTCCTGGTCCTGCGGCCCGACGCCTTCGCGTATCCCAGCTCCCAGGCCTTCGCGACGGGAACGTTCCTGCTGCTGTTGCGGCACGTGGTCCCGGCCCGCCTGGAACGCCTGGACATCGCCCTGGGCGCGCTGCTGCTGGTGGCCCTGGTGCTGGGACACACGGTCACGTCGGCCTGCGCGCTGGCGCTGGTCGGTTGCCGGGGGCTCGCAGGCCTGCGCGATCGGCGGTTCCGGCCCGTCGCGATCGCGCTGCTGGCGGCGGTGGCCGCCCTGGGCATCGGGTGGCTCCTGCTGAACCAGGCGCCCTTCCCCCGGTCGCCGGGGGGCACGCCGGACCCGATGCGCGACACCGCGCTGGAACTGTTCGTCGGCCCGTGGATCCTGCCGATCGTCGGCATGGGCGTCCTGACGGTGGCCGGGGGATTCCGGCGCCTGGAACTGGCCCTCTTCCCCGCGGCCCTGCTGGCCCTGGGCGCGGCGTCATACGCCTACGGGATCCTGCTGCCGACGATCCAGGACGTGCTGTTCGTGGTCTTCAACGCCGAGCGCTTCCTGTGGCTGGCCCTGGCCGCGGCGGGGCCGCTGGTCCCGGGGGTGCCGCGGATCGTCGGCGCTCTGGTCGTCGCGGCGATCCTGGCCGGGGCCCTGGCGCTGCCCCACCCCCTGGCCGCCGGGACCTTCGGCCTGGCCACGGGCGATGCCCTGCGCCTGGACCCCGAGGCCCTGGAGGCGTACGACGCCGTCCGCACCCTGACCCCGCCCGACGCGCGGTTCGTCACCACCGCCCGGGACTTCGCCCTGCCCGCCTTCACGGGACGCGCCCAGGCCCCCGTCGAGTCGGGCCTGCTGTGGTCCTACGGCGCCTTCCCCCAGGGCGAGGAGAACCGCCGCTACGTCGAGCACCTGGACTTCTTCGAACTGGTTCCCGAAGGGAGGCTGGCGATCGCCCGGGCCCGCGGGTACACCCACGCCCTGGTCGAAACCCCGCTGGACCCCGCCGAAACCGAACGGTACGCCCGGGACTTCCTGCCCGGGGAGGCGGCACGCCTGGTCTACTGGAGCCCCGGCTGGGCGCTGCTGGCCCTGGACGGCGCGTAAGGGAAGTCAACGCGGGGAGATTTCCTCGAGCAACGCGAGATCGGCAAGGTCCTTGGGACGGCCGGCGGCGCGCTTGTTGGTCACGAGGTGGGCTCGACCGAGGACGGGGACTCGAAGGCCTTCGACGATCAACTCCACTCGATCCGACCAGGCGTCCTCGAAGGCGACACCATCAATCGAGGTCAAGAGATCGATACGGCCGGGAGCCACTCCGATCTGAAGGACGATGCCTGGACTGGCCAGGTCTTCAGGCCGAACTCCGGCCAGAGGTGCGCCGAAGCGGACCAGGGCATCCCAGGCCCGCTGGGCGTTCGAGGGCGATGGGCGGATCCACAGGTCGATGTCCCCGGTGGCACGAGGAACGCCGTGCACCGCCAAGGCGTAAGCGCCAACGACCAGGTACTCAGCCCCGGCCTCGGACAAGGCGGACAACATGTCGCTGAAGTCGCGGTTCACGGACAGGCTCTCCCTTGAAGGACCATGCAGTGAGCGCCAGTTCCCACATCATCTCCACCCGCTCCTGGGGGGACGAAGAGGACACGTCCACCGGCGGATGGCCCTGACGGAAGACTCGGACGGGCAGTGATGCGCGATCCATGAGGCATTGTAGACCACGGGGCGGGCCGCCTCAAGACATCGACCTGGCGGCGGACTGTCGAGGAGTTCGACGATTGCCTGGGCGCGGGCTCAGAGGGCGTCGATCCGGGTGAGGGTTCCGTCGGCGTCCTGGACGACCAGGTAGAAGGCCGTGGGCGTGGCCACCACGTAAAGGGTCGCCACCGTCCCGGACGCGAACGCCGGGGTCTGGAAGGAGGCGTCCGGCGCGCCGTCGTTGTTCCCGTCCAGCAGCAGCGTGCAGGGGGTCGCGGCCGGAAGGTCGACCCAGGCGCCGGCGTGGCCGTAGGACAGGTTCTCCCACAGCAGCCGTGTGCCTTCGGAGGGCACGGCCGCGCGGACGTCCACGTCGGGGATCAGGTTCAGCACGCGGACCTACGCGGGACCCAGATCGGCGTCGATGCGGCCCACGCTGCCGTTGGGGAACTGCAGCGCAAGGAAGATGCCGGCGTCCTGCCGCACGATGAAGACGTTGACCAGGGTGCCGGCCGGGATCGGGAACAGCGTGAAGGTCTTGTCGATCAGGCCGTCGTAGTTCTCGTCGATGGTGATCGTGGCGGTGTCCGGCAGCGCGTCGAACGGCTCGGCCACCTCGCCGTAGCCCAGGTACGTTGCCAGGACCGGCTGGTTGCCGCCCGGCGCGTTCGCCCAGACGTTCACGGTCCCCGCCCCCTCGGCCACGTGGATCACGCTGAACCGGATCGCGTCCGCGGGCACGTCGTCGGCGGCATCCTCGATCAGCTTCGTTCCCTGGCTGACGTCCTTGGTACCGAAGGCGACCAGCGTGTACTTCCGGTCCGCCGCCAGCGTGACCGGGCCCGACGACAGGGACGTCCCGGCGATCCCGACCCCGTTGGGCGCGAAGTCATACGTGTTGTCCCCGGCCGGCCGCTGGATGCCGTACGTGCCGTTCAGGAACTGCAGGTTGGTCGCGACGGCGTTGGGGTTCCCGTTCTCGAACACGTCGAAGGGCGCCTCGAGGGGGGCCAGGTGAACCATCCGGACGTGGGTCAGGGCCGGGGCGACGTAGTCCGCGTCGACGCGGGTCGTCGGGCCGTCGGTCGGCTGGATCAGCAGGAAGAACCCGCCGGCCGTCTTCACCACGAAGAACGTGGCCGTGGTGCCGGCGGCCAGCGTCGGCGGCGTGAAGGTGGCGTCGGGCGTCCCGTCCGCGTCCACGTCGATCCCGTAGCGGGCGGCGCCGGCCGGAACCTGGATGTAGCCGGTTTCCGCGCCGAACAGGAGGCCCGGGTAGATGGACTGCGGGGCGCCGGTGGGCGGGAGGGCGTACACATCGACCGGGCCGACGCCCGCCGCCGCGTGGAACGCCCGCACCCGGACCGTACCGGTGGCCGGGGGCGTGAGGTTGTCCTCGAGCACCGCGATCTTCATCGTGGCCTCGGCGTCGAAGACCACCGCCGTATGGCCCGTGCCCGCGGCCAGCGGCAGGCTTTCGACCGTCAGGACGTGCGTGCCGGCGAGGCCCGCGCCGATGGGCGCGATGTCCAGGCGGTACGTCGCCGCATCGAGTTCCAGCCACGCGGTGCTGGACGGGAAGGACAGGAGGTCCACCGCGGGCGGGGTCGCGCGATCCAGGTAGACCGACACGGTCGGGCCGTCGGGCGACAGGTGCAGCGCGCGAAGCCTGGCCGGCTGCGGCAGGGGCGCGTCGGGGCCCGTGTCCGAACCGGTATCGGAGCCGGTGTCGCCCGCGACGTCGTCCTCGGTCTCGCCGGAGGTGTCGCCGCTTTCCGCGGGCGTGTCGCCGACGGCATCCGCCGGGGCGTCGGTGGAGGTGTCGGTGTCCGTCCCCTGGTCGGCCGTCCCGTCCGTCAGGACGTCGTTCGCCGGGGTGGTCGTACCGCTATCGCACGCAGCCAGGGCCACGGCGACCAGGGCCGCCAGCGCCAGGACCGGAAACCGCTGGGTCATGTTCAAGATGGAACCTCCACGTCCTTCCAGGACGGATTCGAGGGGGAAGGGCGAGACTGTCCCGCCTTGCGCCAAAGTAGGGCCTGAAACAGCGGCGTCAACCTTATTGCGAAGGTTTCTCATCAATAGGGCCGCCGGTTCTCTCGTTCCCGTTGCTGCGTCGGCCTGTTGACGGCCCGCAGGGCGTCCCCGATACTCGCTTCTAGACCGTGAACGGAAGTGTTGGCTTCTCCTTGAAACACGGAGGGTTTCATGCGTCGATTCTTCACCTGGATGGTCTTTGGCGCGCTCACCGGCGTCGTCGTCGCGACTGCCCTCGCACCGGCGGTGCTCCGGACGCTCCTGGCATCCACCGGAGCGCAGGACGCGATGTGCCAGTGCGTGGAACTGGTGAACAACACCGCATCGCTGCTCATCAAGACGCAGATCTGGGGAGCGATCGTCGGCGCGACGTCGTTTCCCGCGGGCGCCTGGCTCGTGAAGCGGATGTGGACCCGCCGCAAGGGCCAGACGGTCCCGGCGAACAAGGCGCCGCAGGAACCGAACGGACCGTCCGCCCCCGTCTGAGGGGGTCGGCCAGGGCACCCATCACCTGCGTTCCCGGTCCTCGGGTGCGTTTCGTGGGGTTGCGCCTTCGAGCGATCGACCTGCAACGCGATCAGGGCTCGTCCAGGTGCCGCAGCGCCTCCTGGAAGTCCGCACGACCCGGGAACCGCTGGATCAGCGTTGCCAGGACGGCCCGTGCCTGGTCCCGTCGCCCGTCCCGGGCCAGGACCTTGGCCAGTGTGAAGCGGACGCCCGTCGCGGTGGGGTGGGTTTCCAGGAACGTGCCCAGGCGATCGATGGCCTCCTGGATGTATCCCGCCCGCTCCAGCGCCTGGGCCACCTGGACCATGGCGTCGCCGTAGTCCGGGTACAGGCGCAGGGCCCGATCGAAGGCCGTGATCGCCCGGGTCATGTCGTCCTTTTCCAGCGCGCAGATCCCCACGCCGAACTGCGCCTTCGCACTGTCGGGCGAGGCCTCCGCGGTGCGGTCGAACAACCCGCAGTTCGTCGCGGTTTCCTGGCCGCGCAGCCCCGTCAGGACCGCCAGTTCCACCACCACCGCAACCACCGCCAGGACGAACCCGCGCGTCACCCGGGGCGACAACCGGGACACCACCGCGACCCCGGCCCCGGCCAGTGCAATGAAGAGGCCGATGTCCGGCAGGTAGGTCAGGCGCTCGCCCATGATCGTCCCGATCGGGAAGGCGAGGTTCGAGGCCGGGAACAGGGCGACCAGGTACCAGGCCACACCCAGGGTCACGATCGGAAGGCGGCGCAGGGCCAGCAGGCCGGCCGCCACCAGGGCCAGGCACGCCGCCGCACCGGCCAGGAACCCCGGCGCCAGCCACGAGGTGACGGGGAGGATCTGGGCCAGCGAGTAGTCCGCGGACAGGTGGATCGGGGCCACGAACAGGCCCAGGTAGCGCCCCAGGACCTCGATCGCGGTCCGGACGCGCACGACGGACGGGACCAGGACCAGGGGGTTGTCCAGCGGCGCGAACCCCGCGCCATGGTACAGCGCGCCCAGAACGACGACGCGGGCCGCCAGGTAGGCGGCGATGGCCACGGCGGCAGGCGCCAGGGCCAGGGCCGTCTGGGCCCAGGGGAAGCGCCCGCGGGACGGGGCCGGCATCAGCCTCCAGGCCAGCAGCGTGACCATCCCGGCCACCACCGGCGCCGCCACCGCGCTTTCCTTTGAAAAGACCCCGACGGCCTGCACCGCCGCGATGGCGAACAGGGTCGCCCCCCCGGTGCGGTCCACCCGCCCCGTCGGCACGCGCCGGAACACGTATGCCAGGACCAGCAGCGCGACGCCCAGGCAGGACGCGGCCGCCACGAGATCCGAGCGGTTCGCCACGAACAGCACGGCTTCCGAGTTCAGGGGATGGACGGCGAAGGCCACCGACCCCAGCACCGATCCGGCCCACCCGCGGCGCCCGGGGGGGAGGAGCCGCCGCAGCAGGAAGAACAGCAGCACGGCGTTCAGCCCGTGGAACACCAGGCTGACGGCCCGGTGGAACGCGGGATCGGGGCCCGCCGCCTGGCACGTCGCGGCATGCAGCAGGATCGTGAGGGGCCGGTACAGGGTGTCGTCGTTCTGCAGGACCCCGGCCCAGTAGTCCGAACCCAGGATCCGGGCGGCGTCCAGCGCATCCCCGCAGACCAGGGGATTGCCCGCCACGACGTGGATGTCGTCCACCAGGAATTCGTTCGCCAGGGCGGGCAGGTAGATCGCGACGGCCGCGACCAGGGGGACGAGGCACCACCGGGCGGCCGTCGGCCGGTCCTGCGGGGCGCCGGGGGTTTCGGTCCTGTGCACCATGGGCACCGGGCGCGGCGGGTCGGCGGGATTATAGCATCGCGGTTCGTCACGGCCCCGGGGGCCGACGGGCATAGATCAGGCGCAGGGGGGTCTGCAGCACCCGCTCCCACCCGGGATCCTGGCGCAGGACGTCCAGCATCACCTGGTCCTCGGGGGCCGGGGACAGCATCGCCAGGGTCACGGAGTGGCGGTCGAGGTACGCGCGGAAGGCGTCCGGGGACCGCCGGGCCGCCACGTACTCGCCCCACAACTCCGGGCCGTAGATGTCGATGCGCGAGTCCACCACCGGGCGGATCCGCGGGTGCAGGGCGTGGATCAGCAAGGCGCCGTCCCCATAGTCGTTGAAGATCGCTCCCTGGAACGGGGAGGACCGCAGGAAGGCGATTTCCTGGAGGGGCAGGTTCGCGCCCAGCCCCCAGCCGAAGGGCCGCCCCTCGGAAGGCGCGTAGGCGAACCCGTGGGCGAAGGTCCCGCCGATCAGCAGTCCCGACAGCACCAGTTCGAACAGCGGCCGCCGGGCCGTCCAGGACCCCGAGGGGAACCGGACCGCCAGGGACTCCAGCGAGCGGATCACGACCGGGAAGCCCAGGAGGATCGCGAAGGGCAGCAGCCGGATCGCCCAGGAGGACGCGAACACCGCCACGCAGGCGATCGCCAGGTCCAGCCAGGGGCGCTGCCGGATCCGCGCCAGCACACCGCCCAGCAGCAGCGCCGAGAACGCCGCCCAGGCCCAGGTCCAGTACAGGCCGAACTTGTCGGCGGACAGCGTCGGGCTCCACTCCCACACCGACTGCTTGATGTAGTCGTTGCCCCCGAACATCTGGCCCGAAAAGGCGAACAGCCGGATCCCGTAGGGGTTGGCCAGGGACGCCAGGCCCATCGCCACCGCGATGCCCGCCAGCACCAGGGGGTCCCGCCGCGCGAAGGGCCGCTGGCCCGGGACGGGCAGGCCGGGCAGCACGCGGTGGGCCAGCACGGCGACGGCGCACATCGCCAGGAACGGCGGGCCGAAGGACGATTCCCCGTGGAGGTTCGTCCAGACCGCCTGCATCGGGATCAGCCACAGCAGGTCGCGCACCCGCCCGGTGCGGCGCCAGGATTCCAGCGCGAACGTGATGGCGGCCAGGCCGACGAACGAAAACAGGTGCGGGCGGGTCATGGCGCGGTAGCTCAGCACGCCCACGGCCAGCAGCACGATCGGCCAGAACCAGGCGCGACGGCGCTGGGGCGCCGGGACCGAGGCCACCAGCATCCACGCCACCAGCGGGACGACGGCCGCCGGCAACAGGCACAGGCCCGGGATGCCCAGCAGCCCGTTGATCGCCTGGAACAGCACGCTGGCCAGCCACTCGTGGGCCAGGAACGGGCGGCCCGCGGCGGTGGCGGAGTACACGTCCACCGTGGGGACCGCGAAATCCCGCAGGATGTCGGCCCCGACCCGCAACTGCAGGAAGACGTCGTTGTTCATCAGGGGCGACAGGTTCGCCAGGGCGGCCCACGCGAATACGGCCAGGGTGGAAAGGGCGGCGACCGCGGGCGCGACGGGGAGCCGGGCCAGGGCGTCGCGCCACGGCCGGGGGCGGTCCGGGCCGGCGCGGGCATCCAGGAACACCGCCACCGCCAGCCCCAGGGCCAGCGCGTTGCGCAGGGCCAGCAGGACCGTGGGCCAGGCGTCCAGGGCCGCCAGGTCCCGGGTGTAGAAGCGGCCGATCACGCGAGACACCAGGACCAGCACGGCCGCCGCGCCGAACCCCCGGAGGCCCGGCCCGGCATCGCGGGCCGCGATCGCCAGCAGGACCAGAACCCACGCCAGATGGTGGGAGCGGAACTCGGTTCCCAGGGCCAGGGGCAGCAGGCCGGCGGCCACCGCCAGGCCGGGAAGGGCGCGACGGAGGCCGTCCCGGGGGATCCGGAGCGTGGCAACCGCGAGGCCCGCGACCCCCAGGACAACCAGCAGGCCCGAGACCAGCGCGACGGAGGACACGAGGTCCGGGCCCGACAGGACGCGAGCGCCGTCCACCTCGACCACGGTGATGCCCAGGGGGACTGCCTGGTTCCACAGGGCCAGCAGCGCCGAACCGCTGCCGGTGATCTGCAGGACGCCCCCGGGCGACGGCCAGGTCCCGCCCAGGACGCCGGCGGCGCACACGGCAGCGATGGCGGCCGCGGCCTCGACCAACGCCCGGACGCCGGTCCGCAGGGTCCGGAACGACGCAATCAGGACGACCGGGGCCAGGGCCAGGGCGATCGGGTGGATCGTGGCGCCCAGGGCCAGGAATCCCGCGGCCGCCCATGCGTCCCGCCCCGACCGGGCACGGGCCGCCAGCATCACCGCGGCGGCCAGGCACAGGGCGACCGGCAGGTCCGGGCGCACCAGCAGCGTGGGCCCGATGATGGCGGTCAGGACGACGTAGGCCGCCGGGACGGCCGGTGTGCCGGCGGGAACGCGGGATCCGTCGGCCCCCCCCCGCCGCAGGACCGGCATGCCGGAACCCCAGGGCGATGAGCAGGAACAGGACGCCGTCGAACAGCAGCATCTGGGCCGCAAGGGCCCGGGCAAAGCCGTCCGCCGAGGCGGAAACCCCGGCGGGCAGCGCCACCAGCCACCGCCACCCGATCGCGGGGACGTCCCCGCCGGCTCCCCCGGCCACGTGGTCGAAGAGGGCCGTGACCTCGCGGTCCGCGGAAACGCCGGCGAACAGCAGGACGCGGGTGACCAGCCAGGCCGCGGCCAGGAGCAGCCAGACGGCGTTGGACGGGGCTGCGGGGGAATGGGGGGGATCCTTCAACATCGATGCGACCGGGAAGGCCGGGGCAATCTTAGCAGGAACCGCATCCTAGACACGACGACGGCGCACCGCCAGGAGCGGCAACGCCAGCAGCAGCCACCAGGCCGCCGGGCCGGCCGTCCGGCCGGTCGCCGGGCCGCCCGCGGAGCACCCGCCCCCGCTGGAACCGCCGCCGACGTCCGCGGCAGGAAGATCGGTCTGGACCGTTTCGCCGCCGGCCTCGATCACGTCCGATTCCAGGCCGCGGTCCGGCGTGACGCCCGGATCCCCGGGACCCGGGTCCGGCGTCGGCTCGGGCGGGCAGGCCGCCTGCACGATCCCTGCAGGCACCGTCGCCGACACCTCGGTCGACAGCCCCGCGGCATTGGCGGCCCGGACCGCCAGCAGGCCGCCCGCCGCCAACTGGAACGGGTCGGGACGGAACGTCACCATCCGGGACCCCGGCAGTTCCCCCGGGACCTCGGTGCCGCCCGCGGGCTGCCAGGCACCCGACAGATCCTTCCACTCCACGCCCGTCAGGGGCGAATGGGGTTCGGTCACCGCCACCGAAACCTCGACAGGCCACCGGGCCTCGGCCGCCGCGGTGGTGCAGGCATCCGAGTCCTCGACGACCAGTTCCTGCAGATCGACGATCGGCGCCGACCCGTCGATGCCCACGGGCACGGACTGGCCCGTGACGCCGGAGGTTCCGTCCAGGTACCGCGTCGTCGCCGACACGACCACCAGCGTCCCGTCGGCCAGGTCCGCCCCGAAGCACGCCTTCGCGGCCCGGGCCGGCACGGCCTCCACCGATGCGCTGGTCACGATCGGTTCGTCGATCGTCGCGGCCGTACTGACGAAGCGGTCCACCTGGCCCTGGAAGGGCTCCTCGGCGACCTGGAACGCCACGCACGCCCGATCCGCCTGCCACCCGGCCGGCGTCGCGACCTGCGGGACGCCGTGGAGCGGCACGAACACCCAGGTGTCCTGGTAGGCCACGGGCTGGGCGGTCACGACGTCCGAGCCCAGGAAGCCGGGCGCGGTCACCCGCAGTTCCAGCGGCTGGTCCCCCGCCTGGTCGAACACCGCGATGCCGTTCCAGCCCGTCACCTTCACCCGGTCGTTTTCCCCCACGACCACGTTCGACAGGTCCACGCCGCCCCCCGCCGGAGCCACGAACGCCTTCACGAACAGGTTCGCGTCGGTCACGTCCGGCGTGTCCACGCGCAGGGACCGCGGCCAGTGGTCGTAGGTGCCGAAGTTCCCGCGGATGGCGGGCCGGTCCAGGTCGATGTCGCGGATCGTCCACAGGCGGTCCCAGGACGTGGTGAACCAGGGGCCCGTGCCCCCTTCGACCCACAGTTCGGCGTACAGCCCCAGGGCGCCGGAGGTGCCGATCGTGAACGGAACCTCCAGGGTGGACCGGGGCGTCGATACGTAGGCCAGCGGATCGATCGTGAAGGGCGCGCCGCCCTCGCCGACCACCGGGTCGTTGCCGGAATACAGGCCCGGCAGGTCCTTGCGGATCTGCGCCTTCACGGTGCCCGTGAAGGGGTAGGCGCTGAAGAACTGCACCACCAGCGTCCCCGCCTTCCCCTCGTCGGCGGCGGTCAGGTGCGTGAGGTCGGCGCCGTTCCCGTCCTTCCAATCCAGCGAGTCGACGATCAGCCCCGGGACGACCTGGTACGCCTCCGGCACGAACTGCATCATGGACTGGATGTTGCCGGACACCAGCGCGTTCGGGGTCCAGGACGGGAAGCCGAAGACCGGTGCCGGCGCCGACGCGCGGTCCGCGGCCCACCGGGGCGCCAGAAGGCCCAGGAACTCGCGGTAGGGCTGCCAGTAGGCGTCGGTGACGACGGCGGACCGCAGGAACCGCTGGTATTCGCGTTCGAACTGCTCGGATTTCTCCATGCGTTCGCCCAGCAACTGCTGGATGAAACCTCCCATGAACAGTTCCGCCAGGTCCGGCGGGGGCTGATCGGTGATGGAGTGCGCGAACTCCTTGGCGCTGTCGCGGTCCTGGCCGCCCAGAAGACCGTCCGCCTGGTCCAGCATGCCCGCGAACTCGCCCCACGCCTTGTCGCAGTCGGTCGACCGCCCCTCGGACGCTGCCCCCTCGGTGCAGTACCAGACGAAGGCTTCCCGGCCGCGGGCCTTGGCCTCGTCGCCCTCCAGGTAGAAGTCGTACAGGACGTCGACGATCGCGTCCCAGTCGCCCAGGACCAGGTCGCCGAACGCCTCGAAGATGCCCTCGGATTCGCCCTTGTTGTCGTCGTAGGTCTTCGTGAGGTCCAGGAGGCCCAGGGCGGATGAGGCCGTGAGCGTCGGCGCAAGGAACATCTCGCAGGCGGGATCGGACGCCGACGCGTGGGCGAGGTGGCCCAGGGCAAGCGCCCGGAACAGCGGCCCCTTGGCCTTCCCGGCGTCCAGCAGGTGGTAGGACAGCGCGAAATTGTGACCGAACTTCAGTTCGGCGGCCATCTGCTGGAAGTCGGGGGAGATGGCCCCGAGGCGGAGGTACGACAGGGCCAGGGGGTCGGACGCGACGACCGCCCATTCCGGGTCGCTGGCAACCAGGAGGTCGAGGGCGCGGCCGGCATCCCGCACGTGGACCCCAGGTCCGCAGGGGAGCGCGGGCCGGGCGGCCAGGACCAGCGACAGCAGGACCAGAATGGATGCCAGTCGACGCATCGAGCACCTCCGGGAATAGGGACGCCAGGACCGGGGACGGCCTGCCGCGCAAGGATACGGCATCCTGGGGCAGGATCCGAGAGTTCCTTGCCGGCCCCGGACGACCTTCGGCCGGGTTGCCGATGGACGACGGCCACGCGGATCGGATACGGTGCGCAAGGAACGGAGGTGCGGCATGGGCGTGGCTGGACGAGGCGGCTCCGGGATCGCGACACTGGCCCTGGCGTTGCTGCTGACGGCCTGCGGAGGGGGGACCAACGGGTCCGATGTCGCCGGGGATCCGGGCCCGGCGGACCTCCTGCCGTCAGACGGCACGACGGTCGACGGGACGAACGCGGACGTGCCGGCCGAGCTCCCGGATCGCGACCTGCCGGAAACCCAGGCGCCGGACCCGATCCCGGGCGACGTGGATCCGGAAGCCCTGGTTCTGCCGTCCGAGGATCTACCCCCAGCAGTCGAGCTGCCCGCCGGCGTCGCCCTGAGAGTCGTCACCCTGAACGTCTACGGCTTCCACTACGCGACGCCCGAGGCGATCGGCGCGTTCCTGGGCGGGCTGGACCTGGACGTCGCGATGCTGGAGGAGATCGGCGCGGACACCGCCGCCCTGGTCGCGACCGCGGCCAACCTTCCCTACGTGGCCGCCGGGAGCGTCGGCACGGCCATCCTCTCGAAAACCCCGCTGATCGACGCAGCCGAGGTGCCCCTGGTCGAGGGTCGGGGCCTGCTGCACGCGACTACCGTCGTGGATGGCGTCACGTTCTCGGTCTATGCCGCCCACATTTCGTGGCACGTCGAGGGCAACCTCCAGGCGAAGCAGATCGCCGCCGAGGTGCTGGCCGCCGACCCCCTGCCCCACCTGGTGATGGCCGGCGACTTCAACGACGAGCACTACAGCACCCAGATCAACTACCTGGAAGCGGTGCTGACCGACGCGGCGACGGCGACGGGCTGGTATCCGGGGCAGCACATCACGTGGCCGTCCACCGGCTTCGACGAAACCGAGGGCGCCCAGACGATCGACCTGGTGTTCTACCGCAAGGCGTTGCCGGCCTTCGTGACCGGGCTTGCGGCCCTGAACCTGGCGCCGGTGCTGTCCGACCACAAGCCGGTCGTGGCGGACCTGCTGTTCCCGCGCGACGATACGCCGTTCGCCGGTGACCCCCTGGCCGCCGGCCGGGACCCCTTCGCCGCCTTCCCGCCCGCCGAAACGCGGCCCCTGAACCTCCTGGTGAACCCCGGCGCGGAGGACGGTCTGAACGGATGGGACGTCGGCGGGGGGGCCCAGGCAGGCGCCACGTGCCTGCACCTGGCGCCCCGGACGGGCGAGGCCCTGTTCAAAGGCTTCGACGCGCCGATCGCGCCGGAGGTCTCCTGGTCGTCGCTGTCGCAGGTCGTGGACCTGGCGACGCACGCCGCCGCGATCGACGCGGGGCGCGGGCGCCTGTACGCCGCCGCCTTCCTGGCCAGCGGGTACCGCACCATCGAAAAGAACGGCGAGGTGTCGAACCTCCTGACGACCTACTCCGACGGCGAGGTCATCGTCGAAACGCTGGACGCGGCGGGCGTCGCGCTGTCCCGGACCGTGTCGGGCCGGCGGGACACGCTGGCGTGGCATCCCTTCGCGGCGGTCGTGGAAGTGCCCCCGGGCGCCCGGTCGGCCCGGGTCACGTGGCTGGCCCACTACAAGTCCCAGGGGGGCGACGCCAACAGCGCGGCCGTCGACGACCTGTACCTGGGGTTCGAGGAGCGTGCGACGGCCCACGACGTCCTGGGCGGGACCCTCGTCCCCGGCGGCGGCAAGCCCGGCGACCCGGCCCCCTTCACGGTCGCGCCCGGCTGGGCCACGATGGACGACGGCCAGCCCGTGGGGCCGTGGGGCATCAGCATGTTCCCGCCCTATTGCGCCTCGGGCAAGGCCTGCTTCATTGCGAATCCCAGCGTCGATCCCGACGCCGAGCCCGCCGTCGGACCGGCCGCCCTGTCCCGGACCGTCGACCTGACCCCCTGGGCCGCCGACGTGGACGCGGGCCGGCTGGCGCTGCGGTGGGCGGCCTCCCTGCGGACGTTCGGCGCGCTGACCTCGGTCCGTCTTGCGCTGGTGGTCCTGGACGCCGACGGAACGCCCTGGGCGACCTTCGAATCGCCCTCCCAGCAGGCGGCCGAGTGGACCCGCGTGGTGCAGCGGACCCGCATGCCGCCGAACGCCCGCACGGTCCGCCTGGAGGTCCGCGCCCCCCTGGATCGGCAGGACGACACGGTCTTCGCCGACGAAATCTCGCTGGTCCCCCTGCGACTTCCCGCCCCGGAATGACCGGCCGGGATATCATCGGGCGGGCGGTGTCGGGGCGCGGATGATCGGCGGCTTCCTCCAGGGTCTGACCATCGGCCTCCTGGCGGGCATCCCCCTCGGCCCGGCCAGCGCCTCCATCGTCGACACCGCCCTGCGTCGCTCGCTGCCCCGGGCACTGGCCATGGGCTTCGGCGCGGCCCTGGTGGACTTCGCCTACTGCCTGGGCGCCGCCACGGGATTCGGCGCGCTGCTCCAGGACCGGCCGGGCATCGCGTCGGCGCTGCGGATCGTGGGCGGCGGCGTGCTGGTGGCCCTGGGGATCCTGATGATGGTGCGCCGGCCCCCGGACCCGATGCGCGTCCCGATCCACCGCCCGGTCCGGGCCAGCAGCCTGCTGGCGGCCGCGGGCACGGGCATCGTCATCAGCGGCCTGAACCCGGCCCTGATGGCGACATGGCTGGTCCTGGCGGGGACGGTCCTGGCGGGCCTGTCGGTCACCGAGGCCCTGGTGGTGTCGCTGGGCGTCTTCCTGGGGACCCTGGCGTGGTTCGTGGCGATCGCCCTGGCGGCCCATCGGGGCCGTGCCAGCCTGGGCGCCCGTGCCGTGTGGATCACGCGGGTCGCGGGCGGCCTCCTGGTGGCGTACGGCCTGTTCCTGCTGGTGGAGCCGGTGCTGTCCCGCCTGCTGGAGCCCTGAAGACCTCCCCGGCTTCCCCCGGATCCGCTGGGGGACCGGGCGCAGGAACCTTGCGCTGTCAGAAGCGATCGTACAAGTCCGACTCATAAGCGCTCGTAGATGTCCGGTCGAGTAGTGACCGGCAACGCCGGTCCATGAGGGGCCCAGCGGGCCCCGGATCCCCTGGCCGACGCCCGTCAGGGTGTCGGCCTCCATATCCCTGCTGTCCCGGAGGGACTGCAGGCTCCCCCCGAGGGGGGAGCGCGCGGGACGGCTTCGGACATCGTCTTCCCCTGGTCGTCATGTCGTCATGCGCTCGCTGCCGCGCGCTTTGGCGCAGGCTTCCTGGTTGTCTTGGGGTGCACGGCGACGGCCCGTCCATCCGCCGTGAAACGCCCGACCAGGCGCCCCTGGAAACTGACGCCCAGCGAGTCATCAAGGAAGCGATGGACCAGCACGGAGCATTTCGCGAAGTGCATGCGCTCGGGAACGGACGACAGTTGCAACTCCATCTTCTCGAAGAGGACCGTGTTGTCGTTGCGCACGCGACGCTCATGCTGGATCGACAGCAGCAACTCCAGGTCGAGCCCGACCAGCCGCGTGAAGGCGCTTTCCGGCTGTTGGGGCTCGACCGCGAACCGGGCATTGAAGTCCGGAAGGAAGGTCTCCACCAGGTAGGCATTGGCCGCGTCGTAGTCCGTGATGCCCTCCAACCGCAGTTCCTGCGGCAGGCGTCCCTGGATGGTCCCGAAGGCCCGCTCGCTGCGTCCTCGGGCCTCGGGCGACCGCGCCCGGATGTGACCGATCCCCAGCGACCTGAGGACCCGCGTGACCTGGCCGGTCTGGATCTCGTCCGGTCCCCGCTCTGCCTCGCTGGTGCGGCAGAAGTGGCTGCCCCGGTCCGTGTACAGCTCGCAGAACCGCCCGTACTGCCGGAAGACATGTGCCAAGGCCTCCAGCGTCGAACGTGTCCCCTCCTCCACGACGAAGCGCGCGAACAGGATCCGCCCGTCCGCGTCGTCCAGGAGGACATTGAGGTCCCGCATCGGCAGGCCCGCGACCCACTCATGCCTCGACGCGTCCAGGTGCAGCAGCATCCCGCGCATCGGCCTCCGCTCGCGCTTCCGCCGGTATTGCCCACGGCCACGACCCTTATCCGCCAGCCCGTGTCGCTGCAGGACCGTCAGCGTCCACGTGTAGCTGTGCGTGAAGCCGTGACGCTTCTCCCCGAACTCGTGGAAGTGCCGCACCGTGAAGTCCGGGTAGATCTCCCGCTTCAACCGGCACAACTCCGCCTCCACCGCCTCCGGGATGTGCCGCGGCTGCTCCTTGCCACGCCGGCCGTCCTCCAACCCCTGCATCCCCATCTGCTCGAAACGCTCACGCAATCGAGCCAGATGGCGCGGCGTCAGGTCGCAGATCGCCGCAGCCTGAAGCCACGTGATCTCCTTTTCCACCGCTTTCTTGATCACTTCCGCCCTCGTCATCGCCTTGGCCTCCCGGGCTACCGGGGTCGCTACGTGTCGCATCCGACACGTCTACCCCACCTCGCCCGAAGACCGGACATCTACTCCCGCTTATGACCCGGACATCTACTCCGCTTCTTACA
>CAINDP010000234.1 GCA_903847405.1 uncultured Myxococcales bacterium
ACTGCACCACCCGACATTGGGGACAGCCTTAAGGCTGTCCCCCCACGACAAGGCTGTCCCCCTACGGCAAGGCTGTCCCCTGCGTTGGCCGGTTGCCAAGGGGACAGCCTGAAGGCTGTCCCCTTGGGTAGGGGGACGGCCTGACAGGCCGTCCGCCTACTCCGTGATAATCTCGGCCCTGCCCGTCGTGAACCACGACTTCAGGTAGTGGATCGCCTGCTTGCGCTCGAGGATGGCCGACGCCGAGTTCCCGCCCACGAAGTCGCCGTGATCCACGTCGCCGAACTGCATGATGCCGTTCTCGACGGTCGTGGCGTCCTTGACCTCCAGACCGGGGATCGTCTTCAGCACGGGGCCCACGTGGGGCAGGCCCACGGCCCGGGCCAGGATTTCGTTGGACGCGTTCGCGACGGTGTCGTCGTTCATGACCATCTGGTTCAGCAGGCGGGCGGGCTTGCCCGGCTCCCGGAAGAACCCGGTCAGCATCTTGTCGGCGTAGGCAATCCCGTCGCCCGTCCAGATCCCGTGCTCGGACGCGTTCTGGTAGCCCTGGGCCAGGTACTGCTCGCCGAAGGCCTGCTGGATGTAGATTTCGACCAGGTAGAACATCCCCAGCCCGCCCACGTTGGACAGGAAGGCCTCGACCCGCGCGCTGAAGGGCAGGTACAGCAGGCCGATGATCGAGCCCAGGCTGTGGCCGATGTACCCGATGTGCCCGGTGTCCAGTTCCGACGTGCCGTCCGGTACGTCCGCGGGCCAGCCGTCCAGCGCCGGCTCCAGCGCCAGTTCGTCCAGCAGGGCGATCGCGGACGCGATGTCCAACGCGGCCTGCCGGAAGTTTTCCCGCACCCGGATGGGGTCGTCGATGCCCAGGAAGTCCATGCCCCAGCCGGTCGAACTGGTGGGCTTGCCCCGGCTGCCGTGGCGCGGGAAGTCGAAGCGCAGGACCGCGATGCCTTCCGCGACCAGCAGCCGCGCCGCCTGGCACATCGCCCCCTGGGAGGACGCGATGCCGTGCTGCGCCACCACCACCGGGAACGGGCCTTCCCCGGCGGGGACCATCAGGTTGAACTCGACCTTCTGGGGTTCGAAGGTCTTGAAGCCGTCGCCCTCGCGCACCCAGTGGCCGTCGTCGGGATCCGTCAGGTTCCAGGGGCCGAAGGTGCCCTTGACCGCCCAGCCCATCACCGACGGGTCCATGGAGCAGCCGCCCAGTTGCCCGTTGCGGACGACGTCCGGCGTCCCGTCGTCGTTCAGGTCGAGGTCGTAGGGGATCACCGGGGGGACCGAGGGCGGGATGAACCGGGACATCACGGACTTCAGTTCCTCGTGATCATCGTAGGCGTACCCCGTCGTGAAGGTGGCCGCGGCCAGGACGTGGTCCGCGTCGGGAAGGGCAGCCAGCAGCGGCACGATCCGATCGCCTTCGGCCTGCACCTGGGCGACCCGCACAGGGTCGGCGTCGGCGGGCAGGGCCGCCTGGCCCAGAACCTGGGCAAAGCCGCGGGAACGTTGGAGCGGGTTGCCTTCCGCGTCCCGCAGGGCATCGGTGGTCACCAGCAGGTAGCGTTCGGCCCGGAGGTTGAAGGCGGGATCCAGCCGGACCATCCAGTAGCCGTCGACCGAAAAGTCCAGGTAGCGGGCCAGGAAGGCCGCGCGCTCGCCGGGGGCGCCGTTTGCGTCCAGCGCATACAGGCGGACGGAGGCGTCGGCAGCCGTGGAGGCTGCCAGGTCCCCCGGCAGCGAGGCCGGGTCCAGCGCCACGCTGACCTGGAAGAGGAGGGGGCTGAACGAGGCGAAGCCGTGCACCTGCCGGAGGCCGGGCGGGTAGGGGCCGTCGGCCAGCAGGGGCAGGTTGGCGTTCGAACGGGCGTCCGCGTCCACGAGGATCGTGCCGTCGGTGTCCAGGTGCCGGTCCCAGGGGAAGAACCCGTCGACCGGCGTGACGAACAGGTCGTACAGGACCCGGGCGGCCGGTTCCTGGTACGGGGGGATCTCGGGGCCGACGTCGCCCGCCTCGGCCGGCAGGTCCGTGGCCACGTCGTCCACGGCGTCGGGCATCGGTGTGTCGACGGCGTCGACGGCATCGACCGGAACGTCACCCTGGACGTCCTCGATGACGTCCACGGCCGTGCAGAAGCATGCGTCCCAGGTCAGGCTTTCGACGTTGCACTGCTGGGTCCCCACGCAGTCGCCCGTCCCGTAGCACATCCGGGGGGGATCGTCGGCGGCGCAGGACTTCTTTTCCAGGGTGACCGAGCAACCCGCGGTCGCCACCAGGAAGGCCATCCCCGCAACCCGCGCCAGAACGTATCGGTTCGTCATCAGCCCCTCCAGAAGTCAGCCCGTCCAGGGCCGGTAGCGTACCAGACTGACGCGGTGCGGCAAAGGTCCACGATCCCGCGAAGGATACTGGAATGCACCTTGCAAATCGCATCGTGCGTGGCGCCGGGGCCCCGATCGCCCGAAGCGCAGTCCACTGGACAGGTCCGCCCGTCTTCGGCCACGATTGCGCCCGGGGACGACAGGAGTCGGCGATGGACGAGCGGTTGACGGCGGACGATCTGGAACGGCTGGTTTCGCGGGTGTTCCGGCCGCGCCCGGGCGAGCGGGGACTGGCGGTCCTGGTGGATCTGCCCGACGGCGAGACACCCGACAACGACGACTGGTCGCGGCGGCGGGCCCTGGCGGCGGAGTGGGTCGAGGCCCTGTCGGCGCGGGAGGGGTGCACGCTGGACGCGGCGCTGTTCCTGTACCGGAACGTCCGGCGCAACAACGCGGACCTTCCGTCGACGGTCTGTCACCATCCCGGCGGTCCCCTGCCGTCCCACGCCGACGACCTCCCGGAATCGGGGGCCCCGGAATCCCTGGCGGACGTCCTTCAGCGCTTTCCGATGGTGCTGGCCCCGACGGAGTTTTCGGCCACGGCGCCCCTCAAGATTCTGGCCCGCACGCTGGGTTTTCGCGGCGCGACGATGCCCGGCTTCCTGTCGGCCATGATCCCGGCCCTGCGCCTGGACTTCACGGAGGTGTCCCGCCGCGTGGCCGTCCTGGCGGCCCTGCTGGACGACGCGACAGCCGCGGACATCGAGTTCCGGGTGGACGGCGCGCGCCTGAAGACCCTGCGCCTGGACCTGCGCCACCGCCGGGCCCACGTGTCCGGAGGCCTGTTCCCGGAACCCGGGCAGGTGGGCAACCTGCCCTCGGGCGAAGCCTACATCGTGCCCTACGAAGGCGAGGTGTCCGGCGACCCCTCGGGCACGTGCGGGGAACTGCCGGTCCAGTTCGAGGACGGGCTGGTGGTCTACCAGGTGGAAGGCAACCGGGCGCTGCGGTGCGACGGCGAGGACCCGGCGGCCGCTCGGGAGGCCGGGATCCTGGCCAGCGAACCGGCCTACGGCAACCTTGCCGAACTGGGTCTGGGCGTCCTGGCCGACTTCGGGATCCAGCCGCTGGGCGAAATCCTGATCGACGAGAAACTGGGCCTGCACATCGCCTTCGGCCGCAGCGATCACTTCGGCGGCCAGGTCGGGCCGGGGCATTTTTCGTGTCCCGAGGCCGTCGTGCACATCGACCGCGTGTACGTGGATCGCATTCAGCCCCGGGTGTCGGTGCCTCGCGTGGACCTTCGGATGTCCGACGGGTCGGTGCTGGCGCTGATGCGCGACGGGCGGTACGTGGTGGATTTCGCGTCCTGAGGATGCGGGATCGTCCACGTCCACGTCCACGAGGGGCAAGGCTTGTGAGGGCGTCCGGCCGGTTGTATCCTCGTCCGGAACCCTCCTGTGGAGACCCGCGTGATGGACCCGATCGCCCCAGGCGCACCGGTGAACCGGATCCTCGGCGTCGTCATCGGCATCGTCATCGACAACAAGGACCCGGAGGGCCTCTACCGGGTGAAGGTCAAGTTCCCGTGGGTCAAGGAATCCTCGGGCAGCTACTCGGACGCCCCGGACCGGGAGGACTTCCCCTCGTCGTGGGCGCGGATCGCGACGCTGATGGCGGGCGCGGACCGTGGCGCCTACTGGCTGCCCGAGGTGGACGACGAGGTCCTGGTGGCCTTCGAGCACGGGGACCTGCGCCGGCCCTTCGTCCTGGGCGCGCTGTGGAGCCCGGTGGACAAGGCGGTCCACGACAACCAGGACGGCCACAATAATTTCCGCACGTTCTTCAGCCGGTCGGGGCACGTCCTGCAGTTCGTGGACGAGGCGGACAAGGAACGCATCGTGATCCAGACGAAGGTGGGCGCGGGCGAAGCGGCGAAGGGCCACAAGGATCGCGGCGGCCACTTCATCGTCCTGGACCACACCAGCGGCGCCGAGAAGATCGAAATCTACGACGGCAAGCAGGAAAACTACGTCCTGATCGATTCGACCAACGCGCGGATCGAAATCAAGAGCGCCAACGGCGATATCAAGCTGTCGGCCCCCAACGGGAAGATCGAAATCGAGTGCAAGGAACTGATCACGAAGTCCTCGACCAACACGACGCTGAAAGCCGACGCGGCCCTGAAGGTCCAGGCGGGCTCGACGGCGGAAGTCACCGCCAGCGCGTCGATGACCATCAAGGGCGCCGTCGTGAAGATCAACTAGCCTCCTTCCCCCCGCGACGGTTCCCCGCGGTCGGCGTGGGCAGGATCAATTGGGTCGCGGCTCCGGACCTCCCCCCCTTGTGCGTCCCCACCCCGGAACGTAAACTGGACTCCGAAGGTCGGCGTGATCGTCGCGACCCGTGGTTCGGATGGATTGGGAACCGGTTCCTGAAACGGGGGGTGCACCATGCTTGACACGTTGAAGACCGAGGCCGTCAGGCCCGAAAGCGTGCTGAAGGAGTTCTACAACCGCAACGGCTGCGTCAGGATCCGCCCCGACGACCCGGAAAAGGGCCGGCACGGCGGTGTGGAACTGCGCCTGGTCGTTGGGGATATGCCCGAGCGGAAGAACGTGCTGGGGGCGATGAAGTCGCTGAACCTGCCCCACGGCAAGGTCTACCGCAAGCAGAAGACCCGGCGCCAGTGGGTGATTCCGATCTACGCCCGTGCGGACATCCTGTCGTTCCTGAAGATCGTGAAGCCCAAGAACGCCACGGCGCTGTCGAAGCGGGTGCAGGCGACCGCGAAGCGGCGTACTGCGGCCGAGCGCGCGATGTAGGGCGCCGCTCTACAGGCGGTTCCGAACGCCCCCCAGACTTTCCGTGACCAGCATCCTGACCCTCTGAAGATGATCGCTCGCCAGCCTGCGTCGCTCGTCGGCCTCGGGTCCCCGGACGGACTTCAGGTTGATCAAGACGTTGAGGAACGCCCCTTCCGCCCCGGCCTGGGCGGCCGCGGCCGCGGCGCCCGCGTCGGACAGGCAGGCTTCGTAGCCGATCGCCACCGCCTGGTGGGCCAGTTCGGCGACGGCCAAGCAGCGTTCCAGGGTCTCGAACGGGACCATCGTCGCACGTTCGTTCGCAAGATCCATGGCGACCTTGCGGGCGGCCTTTTCGTCGTCGGACCCCTTCGGAAGGCGCATCGCCGCCATCACGGCTTCGAAGGCCTCGCTGTCCTCGGTGACCAGATCCGTCAGACGTGCCTTCAGATCCTGGGCCTTGCGGGCCAGCGCCTTCAGGAGCGGCCGTTCGGCCTCCCGCTCCGGGCGCCGGTAGGTCAGGTTCCCCACCATGGCCGCAAGACCGGCGCCCAGGGCACCGCACAGGGCAGCCACGCTGCCGCCGCCCGGCACCGCCGCGTCGGCCGAAACGCGGTTCGTGAACTCCCGCACCGTCAATCCGGTCAGCGTGGTCCGTCCCGCGGCCAGCCGGTCCTCGATGATCTTTTCGGCCGCGACGAAGGGCCGTGCGTCGGACAGGCCCAGGGACCGCACGGCGATGTGCACGAGGTCGCCGTCGGGCGCGGCCGGGCTGAGCCCCTGGCGCTCCAGGTAGTGCCGTCCCACGGTCAGCAACGCCTCCCGGGGGACCAGTCCGACGATCTCGCTGCCGGTGACCTCGACGCCGACGGCCGCCGCCTGCCGCTTCGCTTCCTCGTACACTGCGTGCAGCGGCGTGACCTTGTGGTCCAGGAGGTTCACGCTGACCTGGGCGATCCCGTACTCCTCGATGACCCAGCCCACCGCCCGGACCGCTTTCAGGGCGCCCGGAACCTTCAGAGGTTCGCCGGTCGGATCCAGCAGGCGCTCGCCGTCGCTGCCCCGTGCCGGGCCGCCCCCTTCCCGCATGCGGATCGCCATCCGGCTGGCCAGCAGGCGCTCGCGGGTGTTCAGGTTGACGTTGTAGGCGATCAGGATCTCGCGGGCGCCGATGACGGTCGCGCCGGACCGGGGGAGGAAGACCGCCGGACCGAAGTCGGGCAGCCATTCGGGGTCCGCCAGCTTCGCGGCCAGTCCTTCGTACTCGCCCTTGCGGACGTCGGCCAGGCTGACCCGCCCGGGGCGCGTGGCCGCCAGGTCATACAGGTACACCGGGATCGACAACTGGCTGCCCACCCGCTGGCCCACGCGGCCCGCCATGGCCACGCATTCCGCCATCGTGACGCCCGCCAGCGGCACGAACGGGCACACGTCCGTGGCGCCCAGGCGGGGATGCTCGCCGTGATGGCGGGACATGTCGATGCGTTCGGACGCGACGCGGATCCCCTGGAACGCAGCCTCCTCGACCGCTTCCGGCGTGCCCGCGATCGTGACCACCGTGCGGTTCGCCGCGGCGCCCATGTCCACGTCCAGGACCGTCGCGCCGGCCCGTTCCATCGCCGAGGTGATGGCGCGGATCACGTCGGCGTCGGAGCCTTCCGAAAAGTTGGGCACGCATTCCACGAGGCGTTCCATTCGTCGCTTCCTCCCGGTTTCAGTCGGCGGGCCGGCAGCCGTCGCGGCCGCACGTCTGCAGCACCTTCAGCACCAGGCTCGGCGCCCGGTTGCCCGCCACGCGAATCGACTTCGACAGGCGACCCATCACGCGGATCGTCGGTGGCGGCGACCTGTCCGGGGTCCCGGTCAGCAGGGCGCGCGCGCCTTCGGCGGGGCCTTCGATGTCCTTCGGCTCCAGGAACACGCGCCGCCACGTGTCGCCCAGCAGCACCTCGAACTCGGGGCAGTCGCACAGCGCCGGGTTCAGCCGCAGCGTGAAGGTTTCGTCGTCCGCGTGGTCCAGGGCAAGGGCTTCCATCCGGCCGCGAGCCAGTTCGGACGGGGTGGGCCCTGCGCCGCCGCAGGCCGCGAGCAGGATCGCGAGGGCCGCCAGGACGGCGGACATCGGGGGTTGACGGCTGCGCATCGCATTCCTCCCGAACGGGCGATCACCCGTAGACCGCCCAGGCGACGACCAGCGCCCAGGCGACGATGTTGAGCAGGAAGGGCACGTCCCGGATCATGACGTCCGTCGGGCTGCGCGCCTCGCCCTTGCGCCGCAGCAGGATCAGGAAGCGGCCGATGCCCAGCAGCACGAAGGGGACCGTGGCCGCCAGGCGCATCGAACCGAAGTAGGCGCGCGTCTGGGGTGCGACGGTATAGAACGCGTAGGCGGCGACCGTCAGGGTGGCCACCACGACCAGGGCCACGTCCAGATGGTGCAGCCGGTACTGCCGCAGGGCGGGGCGCCGGGTTCCCGATTCCTCGCCCAGCAGGGCCAGTTCGTGCCGCCGCTTTCCCAGTCCCAGGAACAGCGCCACCAGGAAGGTGCACCCGACGAGGTAGACCGAGATTTCGTCCCGGGCCAGGCCGATGGCCAGGGAGCCCGCCAGGATCCGCAGCAGGAAGCCCGTCGCGATCGACAGGACGTCCAGGTAGGCATAGCGCTTGAGGGTGGTGCTGTATGCGACGTTCAGGGCCAGGTAGCCGGTGGCCACGAGGTTGAAGGCGCCGCCCAGGAAGTAGCCGATGGCATAGGCTGCGGCCAGGGACAGCAGCCCGCCGGCCAGGGCGTTCTGGATCGACAGCGCCCCGGACGCGATCGGGCGATGGCGTTTCGTCGGGTGCAGCCGGTCCTTGTCGACGTCCAGGACGTCGTTCATGACGTAGACGGCGCCGGCCAGCAGGATGAACACCAGCGTCGCCAGGGCGGCCTGCAGGAAGATTTCCGGGTGGGCCTCGGAGTGGGCCTTGGCGAACACGGCCGGTGCGAACACGAACAGGTTCTTGACCCACTGGCCGGGCCGCATCGTTTTCAGAAGGGCTCGCAACGGCTTCATCCCACGTCCTTGGTTGCATTGGATCTTCCAGAGTCGGCTTCGGGAGGGAGGAGCATCGTCAGCGCGACGGGCAGCAGGTCCACGAGGTCCGACGCCAGGACACCATGCTCGGTCCAGCGGGAGCCCGCCAGGTCCCCCAGCGCCCCGTGCAGGTAGACCGCCGCGCAGGCGGCGTCGAAGGGCGGCAGGCCCTGGCCCAGCAAAGCCCCGGTCATGCCGGACAGCACGTCGCCCGAGCCGCCCACCGCCAGGCACGGCCCGCCCGTCGGGTTGATCGCCAGGCGCCCGTCCGGGGCGGCCACGATCGTGCCCGCGCCCTTCAGGACCACGACCGCGCCCCTCAAGGATGCCAGGGCCCTGGCCGCGGCGATCCGGTCCGCCTGGACCTCGGCCGTCGGCACCCCCAGCAACCGGCCCGCTTCGCCCGGATGCGGCGTCAGGACGGCGTTCGGACCGGGACGCACGTCGGGGTGCTCGGACAGGACGTTCAGGCCGTCCGCGTCCACGACTACGGGCAGGGCGCCCTCCAGAAGGCGTTCCACCAGGGCATCCACACCCGGTCGCCGGCCCAGGCCCGGGCCCAGGACCAGGGCGGTCTTGCCGGCCCGCACGGCCGCGATCGCGGCGTCATCGACCTTCAGCCAGTCCCCGACGACCTCCACCAGGGATTCGATCATCAGGTCCGGGAACCGGCCCTCGATGCGGGCCGCGACGTCACGCTCGGTGGCGATCGTCGCCAGGCCGGCGCCGCACCGCAGGGCTGCCCGGGCGGCCAGCAGCGCCGCGCCTGCCTTGCCGGCCATGCCCCCGACGACCAGGACATGTCCGAATCGATTCTTGAAGGCGCCCCGGTCCCGGGGGGGGAACGCCAGACGCACGCACCCGGCATCCAGCAGGTCCGCGCCCAAGGCGGACGCCAGGGCGTCCCGCGGAATCCCGATGGGCGCGACCTCGACGACCCCGCAATACCCGGCGCCCGGCCAGGCGAAATGACCGATCCGCGCCGTGCCGAACGTCACCGTCGCATCGGCCCGGACCGCCACGCCCGGAACGCGTCCGGAGTCGGCATCCACGCCCGACGGAAGATCCACCGCCAGGCGGGGGCAGGGCAGGGCGTTCATCGCGTCCACGGCTGCGGCGAACACGCCGTCCAGGGGCCGCGCGAGGCCGGTTCCGAACAGGGCGTCGACGGCAACACCCCACGGGCGGTCCCAGAGGTCCTGCGGCACGCCGGCCGGGGCTTCCACGAGGGTCACGGGAAAGCTGCCCAGGGCCGCCAGGTTCGTCGCGGCGTCGCCCTTCACGTCGGCCGTTCGGGCCAGCAGGACGACCACGACCGCCAGGCCCCGGTCCGCCAGGTGCCGTGCCGCCACGAACCCGTCGCCGCCGTTGTTCCCGGGGCCGCACAGGACCAGGGCGGACGGACGTCCGGACGCGCGCGCCATCGCCTGGGCCCGATCCGCCACGGCGAGGCCCGCCCGTTCCATCAGCACGATCCCCGGGATGCCCACGACGTCGATCGTGCGGCGATCCAGGGCGCGCATCGTCGCGGCAGTGACCAGACGCATTCCCGCCAACCATGGTGCCAGGCGCCCGAAGCATAGCCCGCGGCGCGCGCGAGGGGAAGGTTCCTGCC
>CAINDP010000235.1 GCA_903847405.1 uncultured Myxococcales bacterium
ATCATGAGGGGTTCTCCCGGCGAATGCGGACGTTGAGTCGGAGGCCCCACTCCCCGATGCGCTCGCCGCCCGGCGCCGCAGAGGGATCGAGCAGCGAGATTCCCGCCTTGATGCGACTGCGGCACTGGTCGACGAGGTCCGGCTTGGCGAGTTCCAGCGCAGACACGATGTAGCCGAGCCTCTTGAACACGGCCCCGTTGCCCAGACGGTCGGCGGTCTCGATCAGCTTCGCAGGGTCATTGTCCTCAAGGTACGCGGCGACGAACTCGACAGCGACTCGAATCCCGCCAGCAAGGCGCGGATCGTCGAGAACGTCCACGACGGTTCGCGCCGCGTCCGCGATCTGCAACCGCTGGCCCTCGCGCCACAACGGCACGACGCCCCAGATCCCATCCGCGCTGATGTGCCCGACCAGGTACTCCTGGCCCAGAAGGCTCTGCTTGGATCCACGCACGCGCTGGACGGTTCGCACCACCGTCGTGCGAAAGAGCTGCTCGGTCAGCCCCCAGTGGCTCGCGGTGGTCCAGCCAGTGAAGTAGCACGGTGACCAGGCGGCGTGGGCCAGGAGAAGCGGGTCCTGGGACCACGATGTGGGGTTCTCCGCTTCGACTGGCACGGGCACATACAGCCCCCGGCGCGCTCGCCGAAGCCATCCCTGCCGGCACCAGCGCGCCAGTTTCCGCGCCGCCTCGACCCGTCCGAACCCGAGTTCACTGGCGACGTCATCGACCGACACGAATGCCCGACCCGCACGGAGCAACCGGGCGATCTCGCGGCGGCCCTCACCTGTGATTCCCGTTCCCACGCGACAATGGTACACCAGAAACGCCCGCCCGGAAGGAAATACTGGCCTTTGCGTGTCGCCGCCATCAAAAGGCCACGAATTTCTCCGCGGCGCGTTTTATTGGCCTTTCGTTGTCGCGCGGCCGGGACTTGCTCGGCAGTTGGGCGCCGACCCAGGTGCGGGCACCAAGTCGGCACCAAGTCGGCACTAAGTCGAACCACCACACTGCCGACTCGGGCCAGCGCCGCGCTCCCGGAAGTTAGCGCCATCCGCTAACTTGTGCGAGTGAACCGCGCGCCGTTCCGGCCGAGCACAGAGCGCTCTCCCGCTCTTGTTCGCCTTCGCCAACGCAAAGGAAGCCAACCGTCTCTGCGAACATCCTCAAGACCCGAACAGGGTGCGCCCGCAGCGGTGCGCGTACAACCTTCGGGACTGGGGACCCTCCCACCGCAGCCTGCACCTTCGAACCCTGTCAAAGGTGTCGCGGTTGTGTTTGGGCCAGAAACCCGTCGTCTTGCAACACGTTGAACTTCTGCATTTTCATACTGGCATGCCACTTGCTTGGGCTTTGACTTGGGGATGAAGCACCCGTACCATGGCGGGTACTTGCTTTGAATGGTTTTCAGAAGGCCTTGAGAAGGGGGGCATCATGCAAGGACGGATTATCGGATTCCTGACGATCACGCCATTCGTTGCCATGGCGATGATCGGGTGCTCGAAGACCACTCCGGGCAGCGATCCTTCCGCACCCGGCGAGGTCCTGAGCCTCGACTGGACGAGGACCGCTGCGCTCACCGCGGCCACGGACTGCGATCAGGCCGAGACCTGGATCGAGGATTCGGTCATTGCGCAGATGAGGCTGGGCGTCGAAGCCAACCGACGTTGCGTTCTGACCCCCGATCAGTGCGGCTGGTATCGCGGCGTGGGCGGGGAAGATTTTGCCAACGACGGGACGGCTCCTCCGGAGGCAGGTGGCGCCAAGGACGACCAGACGCCCGACGACTACAGCCAGACCAACACCCAGGTCGAGGGCGTGGACGAGGCCGATCGCGTCAAGACGGACGGCCAGTACATCTACGTGCTGAGCGACCGCGACCTGGTCGTGGCCAGGTCCTGGCCAGCGGCCCAGACCAAGGAGTTGGGACGGGTCGCGCTGGGCACATGGGCGTCGAGTTTCTTCCTCGACGGGGACAAGGCCATCGTGCTGGGCAGCGCCAATCTGCATGAGGTGGTTCGGGACGTGCCTGGACGGGACCCCGGGGAAGGCGATACCCCGAAGCCCGTCGCGGCGACGGATGCGGAAGGGGCTTCCCAGGAAGACGAGATGCCCGGCCAGTACTACGAGTACAGCCCGGTCGCGACGGTGACCGTCGTCAGCCTGGCGGACAAGGCGAATCCCCGCGTCCTCAAGGAGTATTTCTTCGACGGCTACACGGCGGACAGCCGCCGCATCGCCGCCAAGGTCTACCTTGCCGTGAACAACTACCAGCAGGTCTACGGCCTGGAGTACTGGCCTGCGGGCCTGGCCTGGTACGGCCCCGACGGCGAGGACGTCCGGCCGCCGCCCGAGGAGATCAACGCCGCCTTCGACGCACTGATCGCCGGCAACATCGACAGGATTCGCGCGCGCACCCTAGCCGAGTGGCTGCCGCGGTACTGGACCGCCACCGGGGGCGACAAGGCGACCTACGCCAGTGGCCAGTCGATCGGCGGCTGCACCGACGTGCATGCCCCCAGCGTCTTTTCCGGCCAGGGGCTGCTCAGCCTGGTCTCCCTCGATGTGGACTCCGGCAACATCGCGGGCTCCACCATCCAGGGGTCCTGGGGAACGGTGTACGCCAGCCTCGACGCGATCTATGTCGGTTCGACCAACTGGGACTTCTATTGGTGGTGGCAGGGCGACGCGGAGGTTCCGCCCATCAAGACCCACATTCACAAGTTCGCCTTCGATGC
>CAINDP010000236.1 GCA_903847405.1 uncultured Myxococcales bacterium
ACAGATGCGTCGTACCGTTGCAGATCGCCGAGGTGCAGTCTGCATCCACGCCGCAACCGCTGTTCACCGCGCACTTGGCGGCGCAGGAACCGCCGCAGTCAACCGCGGTCTCGTCCTGGCCCTGCAAACCGTCCTCGCACCGCGTCGCAACGCACAGGTGCGTCGTGCCATTGCAGATCGCCGAGGCGCAGTCTGCATCCACGCCGCAGCCACTGCCCGCCGCGCACTTGGCCGCGCAGGAACCGCCGCAATCGACGGCCGTTTCGTCCTGGCCCTGCACGCCATCCTCGCACCGCGTCGCCACGCACAGATGCGTCGTACCGTTGCAGATCGCCGAGGTGCAGTCCGCATCCACGCCGCAGCCACTGCCCGCGGCGCACTTGGCCGCGCAGGAACCGCCGCAGTCGACCGCGGTCTCGTCCTGGCCCTGCGCGCCGTCCTCGCACCGCGTCGCAACGCACAGGTGCGTCGTGCCGTTGCAGATCACCGAAGCGCAGTCCCCATCCACGCCGCAGCCGCCGCCTACCGCGCACTTGACCGCGCACGAACCGCCGCAATCGCTGCCGGTCTCCGTGCCGTTCATGAGCCCGTCGCCGCAGTTCGCAACCGGGCCCAGATCCTCGATCTGGCCTGTCTGGTCCGGCACGCCATCGCCATCGATATCGACCGTGACGGGCATCGGTTCGCCTTCACCGCTCCATTCCTCGACATCCAGAGTGAGCGTCGTGCCCTCGCCGGCCACCACGGTTCCTTCCAGCGTGTCCTCGCCTTCGCTGCTGGAACGCGTGACCTCGATGGTCAGCGTCACATCCCCGGTGCCCTGGGCCGAAAGCGTGGCGTCTCCCGTCACGACGTCGACCTCGATCGTGGCCGAGGTGACGTCGAAGCCGGCGTCGAAGCTCAGCGTGACCATCACCTGCGTCCCGGAGCCCACCTCCCGCCCCAGCGAGAAGGTGGCACTGGTGGACGAGCCCATCGTCAGGGTGACCTTGTTGCCGTCCTCCGACACATTGAGCGCGTGCGTGACGCCCCCTTCGCCCGGAACGAAGCTGGTTTCCACCGTGGCGGCGAATCCGGGACCGGCGAGCATGGTGCCTGCGCTGCCCCCCTCCGACGTGCCGCGCATCGCCACCGACAGGTCCCCCCGGGGCAGGACGATGGTGGGCGACGGGGTGTCGTCATAGGGTTCCACGCCGAACGCCGGCGCCACCGTCGCGCCCAGGATCTGGTTGACCCACTTGCCGTCGACGACACCCGCCCGGGCGCCCGCCGAGTCGCTGGCGGCGACCTCGGCGCTGCCGAAGCCGAAGACCTGCGCCAGAGCCTGTGCGCTTTCCGCCTCCGACACGGAACAGAAAGTGCACGGATGCTGTCCCTGGCGGTTCCGGATCGGCGCGAGGTACAAGGGGTTCCGGTTCACCGCATCGCCGAAGTACAGGGCGGTGGCCGAACTGGGGTCGCTGGAGGCCTGGTACTCCCAGCGGTCCAGCGTCGCATCGACCTTGATGGCGCGGTCCTCCTCGGGATGGTTGTTGTCGTAGACCTTGATGAGGTACTGCCCGGCCTCGGCGGTCGGCTCCACCGCGTACGGCAGGATCGCATGGCCGCCCTTGACCAGGCCGGATTCGTCGATGCGCACGATTCCGACGCGCTGCTCCTGGCGCGCTTCCTTGCTCTTGGCGAACTCCTTGGCCAGGAACACCACGGCTTCCCGGGCCGACAGGCGCGAGGTCTCCGCACGCACCACGTCCTGGAGATACTGGGTCGAGAACCAGTACGCGATCTCGCGCGCCAGTTTCTCGTTGCCCTCCAGCACCAGGGCGGAGGCCTGCGTGGCGCCGAAGTCCGCGGGCGACAGGTCCCCGGAGTGGAACAGCGAACTGAGGACGGCAAAGCCTTCGCAGCGCCCTCCCTGCATGGCCTGGTTGACCATCTTCATCCAGGAGCGGGAGATCGGCTTCAGACGGCACTTGCCGTCCTCGACGGAGGCGCACGCTTCGGTCGTGCCGAACAGGCGCGCAACCCCGTCGGAGTTGACGGTCGCCCCCGGGCTGGGCCCGGCGAAGTTGGCGAAGGAGAACGATTCGACCTTGATGTCGAAGCCGGTGGTCACGGCGACGGTGGGCAGGGGGTCACCGGCTTCCTTCCCGCAGGCGACGGCCAGAAGGAGGGCGACGAGCCCGAGCCCCGTGATCAGCCAGGGACGTCCTCGCACCGTTCCTCCTGAGCGCACAGGCGAAGGCGAAGCCGACTCGGGACGAACCAATGCTTCGATCATGACCGACTCCTTCTGATCGCATGCGTTTCGCGGCGCCGCAGCGTGCGCGCCACCAGCCACAAGAATCCCGGAACGACCAGCGACGGACCGATTCCAGCCAGGGTGAACCCGCACCCCCCGGGGACGACGGCCTGCACGCAGCCCCCGCCTTTCCCGGACAGGGCCACGGGCTGGCACGCGCCGTCCAGCCCGACGAACCCCTCGTCGCAACCGGTGACCGCACAGCGCCCCTCGACACACGAAGCGCTGCCGTTTTCGACGTCGCATTGCGTGCCGCAGGCGCCGCAATGAAGCGGATCGCTCCAGGGGTCGACGCACGCCCCGTCGCAGGCCGCGCAGGCGATGCAGCGGTTGCCGCCGACCGCCTCGTCCCATCCGCACCCCAGGCCGCGCGCGGCGCAATCGAGTTCGTCGATCTGCCCCGCCCCGCACCAGCGGGCCTTGCCGCCGGCACACACTCCCGGGGCGTCGATCGCGCCACAGGGCACCGGAAGGCACCCCGGCCCCTGGGCGGACCCGCGTTCGCCGCACCCGGCGCCCAGGGCGGTGCAGTCCCTGGTCCGCCACCAGCCGTCGCGACAACTCCACGACGTCCCGTCCTCGCAACGGGCGGCCTCTGCCGCGCACGGCACGCTG
>CAINDP010000237.1 GCA_903847405.1 uncultured Myxococcales bacterium
CGGAAATCGGTGTCTGTCCCCATTTTCCGTCCCCATTTTCCGTCCCCGTTTCTACGGCACCAGCACCAGCGAGCCGGTCGTGATCCGGGACTCCAGGTCGCGGTGGGCCAGGGCGGCTTCGGCCAGGGCGTACTTGCCGGTGACGTTGACGCGGACGGCTCCCGACTGCACCACGTCGAACAGGGCGTTCGCGGATTCCAGCAGGTCCACGCGGCGCGCGGTATACGTGAACAGCGACGGCCGCGTCAGGTACAGCGACCCCTTGGCCGCCAGCAGGGCCGGGTCGAAGGGCGCCACCTTGCCGGACGCCTGCCCGTACAAGGCAAGGACCCCGCGGGGCCGCAGGCAATCCAGCGACTTCAGGAAGGTGTCCTGGCCGACCGCGTCGTACACCACGGCCACGCCCACGCCGTCGGTTTCGGCCCGCACGCGCGCCACGAAATCGTCGCGGGTGTACAGGATGGGCACGTCACACCCGTAGGCCTTGGCCAGGGCGGCCTTGGCCTCGTTGCCGACGGTGCCCAGGACGCGGGCGCCCAGGGCCTTCGCCCACTGGCACAGCATCAGGCCGACGCCGCCCGCCGCCGCGTGGACCAGGATCGTGTCGCCGGCCTTCACGACGAAGGTGCGTCGCAGCAGGTACTCGGCGGTCATGCCCTTCAGCATCATGGCGGCGGCGGTCTCGAAGGGGATGCCGGCGGGCAGGCGGACCAGGCGATCCGCGGGCAGGACGCGTTGTACCGCGTAGGCGCCCAGGGGGCCTCCCGCGTAGGCGACGCGGTCCCCGGGCGCCAGGTCGGACACGTCCGTCCCGACGGCCTCGACGAACCCGGCGGCCTCCAGGCCCAGGCCCGACGGGAACGAGGCGATGGGGTACAGCCCCGACCGGTGGTAGGTATCGATGTAGTTCACGCCGACTGCGACGTGGCGCACCAGGGCCTCGCCGGGCCCCGGGGGCGGGATGTCCACGTCGTCGAAGCGCATCACCTCGGGACCGCCGTGGGTTTCCAGGCGGATGGCGCGGGTTCGCATGATGGTCTCCCCGGGTCGCGATGCACTCAAGATGGGGCGTGGGACAGGGGGGTCAAGGGCGAGTCGCACGTCGGCACTCAGCGCGCCTCGTCGGCGGCGACCGTGATGCACAGCACCAGCAGGAACAGGACGGCCGCGGGGGCGGCGACCAGCCAGGGGGACTCGGCCAGGCGGCCGGCGCCGTCGGCGATCAGCGTGCCCAGCGAGGCCCGGGGCGCCTGGACGCCCAGGCCCAGGAACGACAGGAAGGCTTCCTCCTTGATCGCGGCCGGGACCAGCAGCGCGGCCCAGGCCAGGATGGGGCGGCGGGCGTTGGGGACCAGGTGCGTCGCGACCAGACGGACCGGGCCGCAGCCCATCACCTCGGCGGCCTCGATGTAGGGGGCGGACCGCAGGGACTTCACCAGCGCGCGGACGGTGCGCGCCATCGTCAGCCATTGGACGCCCGCGATCGCCAGCAGGACGTTGAGGGTCGAGGGGCCGACCAGCGAGATCACCAGGATCACGATGAACAGGAAGGGCAGCCCGTAGATCACGTCCACCAGGCGCATCATCACGGACTCGACCGCCCCGCCGGCCAGGGCGGCCGTTGCGCCCCAGGCGATGCCGATGATCGACGCGGCCAGGGCGGCCACCAGTCCCACCGCCAGGGACATCCGGATGCCGTCCAGCAGGCGGACCGCTGTGTCGCGGCCCAAGTCGTCGGTGCCCAGGAGGTGCGGGGAGGTCCGCGGCGCGCCCCGGAACTCGCCGGCATCCACGGCTCCGTCGCCGTTGGCGTCCAGGGCGGCCAGGTGCGCCGGCGTCATGCGCAGGAAGCGCGAGGATTCGACCAGCGGTTCGATCGGGCAGGCGTCGTCGTCGCAGGCCGTCAGCACCGTGGCGATCCACGCGTCGTTGCCCCCCAGGGCCGCCCTCACCAGGGCGCCGGGCACGCCGCGGCCGTCCCGCCCCTGGGCGCCCCAGGCGCCGGACAGGTCCAGCGACAACCCCCGCCATGCGGCCGCGGCCGGCGCCAGTTCCGGCGAACGAGGCGTGCCGTCGGGGTCCGCCACCCAGGCCAGGCGGCCGTCCCGATCCCCATCCAGCAGCGCGAAGGCCGCCGGGTCCCCGTCGAACGCCGGGTCTGCAGCGGGCACGTCCCGGAATCCAGGGGGGGCGAAGGGGAACGTCGTGTGCTGCTCGTCGGCCCCGTACCCGGTGACCATCGTGCCCGCCCGGGGGCCTGCGATGGCCAGCGCGAACAGCAGCGCCAGCCCGGCGTAGGCCGCCAGGCGCGTGGGTGGAAGGCGCGTCACGGCGCACCTCCCTCGGAAGGCGGTTCGGATCGGCGGCCCGGATCCCCCGGGACCGTCCCCTGTGCCATCGGCCCGCCCGGCCTCAGGCGCGGGTCCAGGACGGGGTGCACCAGGTCCGCGATCGCCGTACATACCACCAGCAGCACGCTGTAGGTCAGCACCACGCCCATCACCATGGGGTGGTCGCGGTTCAGGGCGGCGCCCACCAGGTAACGCGCCACGCCCGGCAGGTGGAAGACCGTTTCGACGACGACGGAACCGGTCAGCAGCGACGCCACCGCCGGGGGCAGGAAGCCCAGCATGGGGATCGCGGCGTGGCGCAGCGCGTGGACGCCCACGATGCGGTGCTCGGGGATGCCGCGTGCCCGCAAGGCGAACGCGATCGGTCCTTCCAGGAACGACGACGCCCCGGCCCGGGTCATCCGCTGCAGCACTCCCGCCAGGATCAGGCCCAGCGTCATCGCGGGGAGGATCAGATCCTGGAACCCTTCCAGGCCCCCGGGCCGGAACACCCGGAAGCGGATCGCCAGCAGGTACAGCAGGAACGGCCCCAGCACGATCGCGGGGACGCTGACGGCGGCGGTGGACAGGGTGCCCAGCAGCCGGTCGCCCAGACTGCCGCGTCGGGCCGCGGCCCACAGACCGAACGGGATCCCCAACAGCACCGCGAACGCCAGCGCCAGGCCGCCGATCGCCATCGACACCGGCAGGCCGTCGGCCAGGTTCTCCCGGACCGTCCGCTCGCCCCGGCTGGTGAACGTGACCCCCAGGTCCAGGCGCGCCAGGGCGCCCATCGATCGCGCGTACCGCGTCCACAGGGGCAGGCGCACCGCCAGCAACGGCTGATCCCGGCGCACCGTATCGCCGGGCACGGCCAGGGCCAGCAGCACCGTTCCGCCCCGGTCCGGCTGCACCAGGCACCCTTCGCCGGCCCCGCCCACGACCCCCGCGGCACCGCCCGCCTCGACCTCGGCGTCCTCGGCAATCAGTTGTCGCAACAGGCCGTCGCAGGGGCTGCGCACCAGTTCGGCCAGGCCCAGGCGCGCCAGGTTCGCCGCCTCGACCGTCGGTTCCAGGCGGCGCTCGCCCGACAGAGGGCCACCCGGCGCGTGCTCCATCAACAGGAACGTGCCGGTGGCAATCGCCCACAGGGTGATCAGCGCGGACGCGAGGGCCCTGGCGGTGCGGCGAAACATCGGGGGGATCGTATCACCAGGCGAACCGTCGTGGTGGCGGGTGCAGGAAAATGGGGACAGAGGAAAATGGGGACAGACACCGATTTCCCCGGAAATCGGTGTCTGTCCCCATTTTCCGTCCCCATTTTCCTGTCCCCATTTTCGATGTCAGTTCGGTGCGGCGTCATCCCGCGGCATGGACGCGACGTGGATCGTGCGGGTCGGGAAGGCGAACTCGACGCCGATCTGAACAGCCAGCCGCAGCAGGGCCAGGTTCAGGATGCTCCGGATGCGCATCTCGGCCTCCCAGGTCGGCGCGTCGATGAAGCAGTTCAGCAGGATCGACAGCGAGGACTCGGACAGGTCCTGGAACTCCACCAGGGACTTCAGGTGCACCACGCCGTCGGTCGCCTCCAGCAGTTGCCGCACGCCTTCGCAGAACGCCTCCACGCGGTCCGGGGGCGTGCCGTACACCAGCCCCAGGACGGCCCGGTAGCGCCGCAGCTTGCGGACACCCAGGTTGTCCACGATCGCCTCGGCCATCTTGGCGTTCGGCACGGTCATCAGCGAGTCCTGGGGCGTCCGCACGCGCGTGGACCGGAACCCGACCTCCTCCACCGTCCCTTCGACCTCGGATCCGACCTTGATGAAGTCCCCGATCTGGAAGGGCTTGTCCAGGAAGATCATCAGCGACCCGAAGAAGTGCGCCAGGCTGTCCTTGGCTGCGAAGGCCAGCGCCGCGCCGCCCAGCCCCAGGCCGGCCAGGATCGACCCGATGTTCACGTCCAGGTTGTGCAGGATGAAGACGCCGCCCAACAGGCCCACAAGGAACTTCAGGAACTTCCGGACGATGGGCACCAGTTGATCGTCCATCTTGGTTTCGGTTTCAGACGCCTTGCGGGCCATCCGGTCGGACAGGACGTCCGCCATCCGGTAGCCCAGCCAGACCAGCGAGGCCGCCGCCAGGACCCGGGCGCCGAACAGCGCGACGCGGTTCACGGAAACCGGGAACTGCAGCAGCGGCATCCCGGCCGCGAACATGCCGGCCATGGCCAGCCCGCCCAGGGGGGAAGCCGAGCGGTGGGCCACCTCCTTCGCCCCGTCGTGGCCCAGTTGGCCGGCCAGGCGATGCAGGGTGGTCGCAACCAGGAGGATGACCATCCGCTGCAGCAGGATGGTCCCGCCGATCAGCAGCAGGATGCCCAGGACCTGCCACACCGCCACGCCGATCCACTCCAGCCGCAGCCACAGCGGCGCTGCCCCCATCATGGCGGCGAGGTCCAGCGGGTAGGTTTCGCGGTACAGGTCGCCGACACGGTCCAGCGTGGCGGGGGGGAATACCCAGCGGTGGCCCTGCCGGACCAGCAGGACGCTGCCCAGGCGATCGGGGAACAGGTCGAACGCGTTCTGGCCCTGATCGTCCTTGAATTCCGGGTCGTCGGGCACGTTTTCGAGGTCCACGAACAGGCCCCGTCCGTCCAGGACCTTCTTCAGCTTGGCCGCCATGGCCGGCGCGGTCTGGGCGGGCGATTCCATTTCGGTTCGGTCCACGCACGTGGCGGCGCGGATCACATCCTCGGTCGGGGGCGTCTGCCAGTGCAGCAGCGTGCGCAGGGCCTGGCGCGGGGAGGCGCAGGGGCCGTCGATCGGTGCGGCAGGCACCTCGGTTTCGGCCGCACTCGCAGTCGCCACGACCAGCAGCGTCGCGATCGCGGCGGCCAGTCCGGCGCTCCCGGTCCATCGTCGTCGGGTCATCGGTCCCACCTTCACGGGCGGGCCGAAGCATATCCCGGAACCCCGGGGGAGGGTACAATGACGCCCTCCGCGCGGTGTCCTGCCGCGCATCGAGGGGACTGCATGACTCCGGATCTGTCGGGGGCCTGCGAGGCGGTGGCCGTGGTGCTACCCCCCGTATACGCCGTCCTCCCCTTCGTCCTGCTGCTGCTGGCCATCGCCGTCCTGCCCCTGACCGCGCCGCACTTCTGGGAGCACAACCGGAACAAGGCGCTGGTCGCGGGCATCGTGTCGCTGCCGATCCTGGGGTACTACCTGGCGAACGACATCCCGCGCCTGCTGGTGACGCTGGAGGACTACGTCGGCTTCATCGTGCTGCTGTGGTCGCTGTACACCATTTCCGGCGGCATCGTCCTGCGGGGCAACCTGACGGCCTCGCCGGGGGTGAACACGGCCTTCCTGGCCGTCGGGGCGGTCCTCGCCAATGTTTTCGGCACGACCGGCGCGTCCATGCTGCTGATCCGCCCGATGCTGCGGACCAACCAGGACCGCGCCCACAAGGTCCACACCTTCGTGTTCTTCATCTTCATCGTGTCGAACATCGCGGGCAGCCTGACGCCCCTGGGGGATCCGCCGCTTTACATGGGCTTCCTGAAGGGCATCCCGTTCACCTGGACCCTGGGCCTGTGGCCCGAGTGGCTGCTGATGAACGTGCTGCTGCTGGGGCTGTACTACGCATGGGACCGGCGCGCCTTCGCCCGGGAGGCGCCCGAGGCCAAGGCCCGCGATCTTGCCGACAACGAGCCCGTGGGCCTCGACGGCTGGCTGAACGTCGCGCTGATCGTGGGCGTGCTGGCGACCATCGTCGTGTCCGGGCAGGTGGGCCTGAACGGGTTCGTGCGGGACGCGATCATGATCGGCCTGGGCCTCGCCTCGCTGGTCCTGACGCCGAAGGCCAACCACCAGGCCAACGCCTTCACCTTCAACGCCATCATCGAGGTGGCCGTGCTGTTCCTGGGCATCTTCATCACGATGGTCCCTGCCCTGGTGCTGCTGCAGTACCGGGGCCAGGAACTGGGCGTCACGCAGCCGTGGCAGTACTTCTGGGCCGCGGGCGGCCTGTCGTCGTTCCTGGACAACACGCCGACCTACCTGACGTTCCTGGCCCTGGCCCAGGGTTCCCTGGGCGCGACCCAGGCCATCGACCTCTTGAAGACCGCAGACGGGGTCGCGATCCTGCGGGCCATTTCCCTGGGCGCCGTGTTCATGGGCGCGAACACCTACATCGGCAACGGCCCGAATTTCATGGTGAAGGCCATCGCCGAGGAAAAGGGCCCGACGCGCGTCCAGATGCCGTCCTTCGGCGGGTACATGCTGTACTCCTTCGCCATCCTGATTCCCCTCTTCCTGGTGGTCTCGGTGGTCTTCTTCGTGGTGCCGGGGCTGGGTGCCCCACCCCCCTCTTCCGGAGGTGCGACCATGGACGTTCGACCTGTCCTGTCCGCGACCCACAGCGTTGCGACGATGGAAGGCGCCGGCGTGCGCCTGAACCGGGCGTTCGGCAACGACGATCCGACCCTGTCCGACCCGTTCCTGCTGCTGGACGATTTCCGATCGGACCGGCCCGCCGACTACCAGGCCGGCTTCCCCTGGCACCCGCACCGGGGGATGGAAACGATCACCTACGTGCTGGCCGGGGACGTCGAGCATGGCGACAGCCTGGGCAACCAGGGCGTGATCGGGGCGGGTGACGTGCAGTGGATGTCGGCCGGCAGCGGGATCATCCACCAGGAAATGCCGCAGGGGGACGCGCAGGGGCGCATGCAAGGCTTCCAGTTGTGGGCCAACCTCCCGGCGGCACTGAAGATGTCGGCGCCGAAGTACCGGGACGTCCGGGCTGCGGACATTCCCGAGGTCGTCGTGCCGGGCGGGGCGCGCGTGAAGGTCATCGCCGGGACCGTCGAAGGGGTCACCGGCCCGGTCGGGGACGTCGCGATCGCGCCCGAGTACCTGGACGTTTCGATCCCTGCGGGCGGCTCGCTGGTCCACCCGGTGCCCCGTGGACATTCGGTGTTCGCCTACGTGTTCCAGGGGCGGTGCGCCTTCGGGGCGGCGGGTGCCGGGGACGCGACGCCCCTGCACGGAAACCTTACGCTGGTGCGCTTCGGGGACGGGGATGTCGTCGAGGCCCGGGCGGGGGCCGATCCCGTCCGCTTCCTGCTGGTGTCCGGCAAGCCCCTCCGGGAGCCGATTGCCTGGGGCGGTCCGATCGTGATGAACACCCAGGAGGAACTGCAACTGGCCTTCCGGGAGTATCGGGACGGCACGTTCCTGAAGCACGCGAAGCCGGCCCTCTGACCCGCCCCGCCGACCCTCGCCGTCACGCCTTTCGGACCTCGTCCGCCACGCGCGTCCTGCGGCGCGAACCCGGAGGCGGCCCTTCGTCCACGCGGTGCAGGCGCAGTCCGTCGCGATCGACGATCGCCACGATCCGGCGGGGCAGGTGGATCTCGCCGGTCGCGCCGGGGGTCGTCAGCAGTCGCGTCACGGCGACCAGGTGCGTACGGGACAGTCCCAGGGGAGCGCCGGTAGCCCGCTCGAAGGCGGCCCGGACGCGGTAGGGCAGCAGGGGGTCGGGACCCGGGGGCCGCGGCAGGCGCACCTCGCCCGGTCCCTCGACGCGCACGGTTTCCCCCATCGCCTGCGACAGCGCGGCCGCGTCCTCGGCCAGGTCCGCCAGCAGGAACTCGATGCGCGGGTTTTCGTCCCGCATCCGGGGCAGCAGCGTCATCCGCACCCGGTTCCGGAAGTGCCGCGGATCGCGGTTGGTGGCGTCGTCGGTCGTCGGGATGCCCTGGTCCAGGGCGTAGCGGCGCACCTCGTCGGCCGTGGCGCACAGCAGCGGCCGGACGATGCCGTGGGCGGTGGACGCCTCGATGCCCGTCAGGCCCAGGGGACCCGTGCCGCGCATCAGCCGCATCAGGACCGTTTCCGCCTGGTCGGTGGCGGTGTGCCCCGTCGCGATGCGGTCCGCGCCGGCCTCGACCGCCGCCTCTCGCAACGCCTCGTACCGGGCCTCCCGGGCCGCGGTTTCGATGGAGGCACCGGTCTGGCGGGCCCGCTCGCGGACGTCCACGCAACGGCTGAAGCAGGGCAGGGCCAGGGCGGCCGCCTGCGCCGCGACGAACGCCGCATCGCGTTGCGACGCGGTCCGCAGCCCGTGATCCACGTGGCCCACCGCCAGGTCGATGCCCAGCACGGCGCGCAGGTCGGCCAGGATCCGCAGCAGGACCATGCTGTCCGGCCCGCCCGACACCGCCACCAGCACGCGGTCGCCTCGGGAAAGCAGGCCTCGCGAACGCACGAACTCCAGCATCCGTGCGGGCATGCGGGTCCGGCGGGTCATCGGGGGCTCCCGGGGACCGGGGCCGACGGCGCAGGATCGGGCGGCATGGGGAAGTAGATGGGCTCGGGGAATTCGGACTTGCCGGGCCTTGCCGGCTCCGGCTTCCGTTCGGGCTGCGAGGGCGGCAGGGTCCGTTCGCCCCTGCCCGGCGCCCCCAGCCTGGTTTCGGGTTCGGGTGCGGCTTCCTCGACGGGTTCCGGTTTCGGCAGGACCATCGCGGCGGCCAGCGTCCAGTTCGCCCGCGTGGGCGCGCCGCGGACCGTTACGGCCACCACCCGTCCCTTCACGTCGAAGAGGAGGGTTCCGGGGGGCAGGACCCCGGGAACGGCGATCATCGCCTCGAAGGGTGTCCCCTGGCGGCCGATCGATTCGGTGTGGGACAGGATCGGCTGGTCGGGCAGGCCCGGAAGCACGAAAAACAGCAGGCGCATCGGTTCCCAGGCCTCGGGCGGGGCCACTTCCAGGGCCGGCGCCTGGGCACAGGGACCGTCGCATTCCAGGCGGGCCAGCAGGTTCGCCGGGTCCGTGGGCTGCGCCTTCGCCGGGCCTTCGCCGCGCCGTCCGGTTCGCACCACGCGGATGGCCTGGGCGCCCTCGACCAGCATCCCCGCCGTCAGGATTTCCACCTTGCCGTCGCGGGTGACGCGCGCCGCCTGCCCGAACTTCTCGGGGATCAGCGAGGTGTCCTCCATCGGTTCGCCCGCGGGCTTCACCGTGACCAGCAGAACCCGTTCCCACAGGCGATCCCGCAGGGCCGCTTCCCCCTCCAGCGTCAGCAGGGCGTCGGCCTCCCCGTCGTCGGCCCGGACGGCCTGCGGGAAGGCCGTCGAAGCGATTGCGGCGAAAATGGCGGCCAGGAGGGGAAGGTGAGGTCGAATCATGGGGGAATCGTACCCGATCGTCACGCCCCTTCCCAAAAGTACTCCTCGTACGGATCGGAAAGGACCTCTTCGACCGTTTCGTAGGCGTGGGTCAGGCGCACGGCCGCGGGCTCGTCCACGATGACGAACGCGTGCGGGTGCATCTGCAGGATGCTGGCCGGGCACTGGGCCGTCACGGGCCCCTCGATCATCTGCTCGACCGCCCGGGCCTTCGAGGAACCCGACGCCAGCAGCAGCAGGAACCGTGCTTCCATGACCGTCCCGATGCCCATCGTGACGACGTAGCGCGGGACGCTTTCCGGGTCGCCGAACTCCGGCGTGTTGGCGAGGATCGTTTCGGGCGACAGGCGCTTGACGCGCGTTCGGGACACCAGGCTGGAGCCGGGCTCGTTGAACGCGATGTGGCCGTTCCGGCCGATGCCCAGGACCTGCAGGTCCAGTCCGCCCGCGGCCTTGATTTCGGCCTCGTACACGCCCGCGGACTCCAGCAACCGGTCGCTGTTCCCGTCGGGGATGTGGACGTTTTCCGGCGGGATGTCCACCTGCTCGACGAAGTGCCACCGCATGTACGAGTGGTAGGACGCCGGGTGGTTGGGGTCCAGGTTGACGTACTCGTCCAGGTTGAAGGTGTGGACGTTCGCAAACGAAACCTCGCCCGCGCGATGGCGCTCGACCACCTCGCGGTAGAGTCCCTGCATGGTCCTTCCCGTCGCCAGTCCCAGGACCATGCCGGGCTTGTGGCGGACCTGCCGCGCGATGAAGTGTGCCGCGAAACTGCACATCTGGTCGTAGTCCCGCGCGCGGATCACCTTCATGGGATTCCTCCGTTGCCGAGGCCCGCCGCCGTCGCCGGCCTGCAGCCCCGCACCTTCCACTGGGCCTCGCCCGACCGGTCGTTCAGATCGACCGCGTAGGCTACGTCGACCCGGTCACCCGATGTCGGGGCCGTGTCGGACGTGGCGCCGCCGAACCAGATCCCGCCCACGGGACCGCGGTCCGTCGCGAATGTCATCTTCAGGTGTGTCCGGTCGCGCCCGACGGCTCGGGCATCGGTCACCAGCACGCCCGCCGACGCGAACACCGGTTCGGGATTCCCCATGCCGAAGGGCGCCAGCCGTGCCAGTTCCCGCGCCAGGTCGCGATCCGTTTCGCCAGCCTCGATCATTGCATCAATGGCCAGCCTGGGCGCAAGCGCATCGTCCGGAATCACTGCATCTGCATGGGCCAGGAAGGCGGCGACGAACTCCGGCAGGCGCGCCGTGGACAGTGCCAGCCCGGCCGCCATCGGGTGGCCGCCGAACCGGTCCAGCATGCCCGCGAACCGGGCCAGGGCCGCGCCGATGTCGAATCCCCGCACGCTGCGGCAGGAGCCCTTGGCCACACCGTCCTCGATCGCCAGCACCATCGCGGGGCGGTGGTACAGTTCGACCAGTTTCGACGCGACGATTCCCACCACGCCGGGATGCCAGCCCTCGCCGGCGACGATCACGACCTTCCGGGTGGCGCCGCCGGCCGCATCGACCTTCGCCCGCGCATCGTCCAGGACCAGGCGCAGCACCTCGCGCCGGGTGTCGTTTTCGCGATCCAGCAGGTCCGCGCACCGCTTGGCCTGCTCGGGGTCCCGGGCCAGCAGCAGGTCCAGGCTGACCCGCGAGTCGCTCAGGCGTCCCACCGAGTTCAGCCGGGGCGCCAGGTGGAAGCCCACGGTCCCGGCGGTCACCGTCTTCCCGTCCACCTCGGCCACCGCCTTCAACGCCACCAGGCCCAGGCGCGGCCCCTCGTTCAGGCGCTTCAGGCCCGCCGTGGCGAACACCCGGTTGTCCCGCAGCAGCGGCACCACGTCGGCGATGGTTCCCACGGCCACCAGGTCCAGCAGGGGCCGCAGATCGATGGCGCCCTCCGCCAGCAGCCCGGCGTCGATCAGCGCGCGTCGCAGGGCCCCGACGAAGTAGAAGGACACCCCCACGGCGGCCAGTCCCTTGAAGGCCGACGGACAGTCGTGGCGGTGCGGATTCACGATCGCGGCCGCGTCCGGCAGGGCGTCGTCCGGATCATGGTGGTCCAGGATGATGACGTCCGCGCCCAGGGAATTGGCGACCGCGACCTCGGCGTGGCTGCGGATGCCACAGTCCACCGTCAGGATCAGCCGGGCGCCCCTGGCGATGATCTCGCGCAGGCGTTCGGCGTGCACCCCGTACCCGTCCCGCATGCGATCCGGCACGAAGGTGGTCACCGCATACCCGGCGGCCTCCAGGAACTCGGCCAGCAGGGCGGTCGAGGTCATGCCGTCGGCGTCGAAGTCACCGTAGATGCAGATAGGGTCGTGATTCCGGAGCGCGACGACCGCCCGTGCGACCGCCCGATCCATGTCCTTCAGGGACGCCGGATCCGCCAGATGTGCCAGGCGCGGGTCCAGGAAGGCGGCCACATCCAACGATTCCAGCAGGCCGCGGTTCACCAGGACGATGGCCGTGGGTGTTCGAAGGCCCAGGGAACCCGACAGGCGCGATACGTGACCGGGGTCTGGCAGTGCGATGTCCCAGCGGGGTGCGGGCACGAGTGCGGGCATCGGCGGAACCTCGGGGCCCGGAGGGGCCGTTGGATCACGCCCGGGCGGCGGCAGAGGCGCGGGAGCGACGGCGGGTGATCTTGTCGATCCAGATCGTCAGCGGTGCGGCCACGAAGATCGACGAGTAGGTCCCCAGGACGACGCCGACCAGCAGCAGGATCGCGAAGTCGCGGATCGTGGCGCCGCCCAGGAACGCGATCAGGATCAAACTGGCCATGGTCGCGATACCGGTCATGATGGTACGGGACAGGGTTTCGTTGACGGCCTCGTTGATCGTCTTGGTCAGATCGCCGGGCTTGCCCTTGGCCAGGGTCTCGCGGATGCGGTCATAGACGACGATCGTGTCGTTGATGTCGTACCCGATGATGGTCAACAGGGCAGCGACGACCGGCAACGTGAACTTGATATCGAACACGACCATCACGCCGAACACGACGGCGACGTCGTGGATCAGGCAGATGATGGCGCCCGGGGCAAAGCGCAGGTCGAAGCGCAGCGCCACGTAGATCAGGATGCCGATGATGGCGTAGAACAATGCCAGCATGGCCGTCTGGAACAGTTCCTTGCCGACCGCCGGGCTGACCGACGAGGTGGACAGGACCTCGACGAAACTGTCGCCGAACTTCCCCTTCAGGGCGCCGGTGACCGAATCCCGGATGGCCTGGACTTCGATGGTGAACCGGGCGTCCTTGATGCTGGCGATCTTCGTCGTCGCGTCGTTCTCGACGCGGGCGGCCTCGGCCTTGACGTCGTCGTCCTTGGCCGACAGCAGGAGGTCCTTTTCACGCAGCATGTCGCTGCGGATCCGGTCTTCCTTGTCCGAACGGACCAGGACGCTGGGGAAGCCCTGGGCGGCCATGACCTTGCGGACCTCGACGGCCAC
>CAINDP010000238.1 GCA_903847405.1 uncultured Myxococcales bacterium
GCGAGGAGGTTGGCCAGCAGGCGGTAGGCTCCCGGGACCCCCGCGGGCAGTTGCCGGAAGAAGGCCAGGCCGGTGTAAAGGAAGGCCCCCTTGCCGTGGCGCGCGATCAGCGTGCCGCCCTGCAGCGGCGCCTCCCCCGGATCGTGGGCGGTGAACAGCGCCTGGTAGCGGGCATCCCAGGTCTTCGCGAAGTACAGGCCGCGCTCCTGGACCCAGTTCGCCTGGTCGGCCGCCGTCAGGACGTTGGGTGCCGTCAGCGTCCTGGATTTCGGGTCGACCGGCGTCATTTCGGCCGTCTCGTCGGTGACGCGATCGGCGTCGATGGCGAAGGGAAACGGCCCGATGGCCGCGCCCAGGTAGGGCATCCGCGAAGTCGAGGTGACGTACTGCACCAGGTAGGTGCCGCCGCGCTCGACATAGCGCATCAGGTGGTCGTGGACCGTCCCCAGGCGCGGGTTCACGTTGTAGGCGCGGATCCCGCCGACGATGGCGGCGTACCCATCCAGGTCGCCCGTGGCCAGCGCCGCGTCGTCCAGGACCGTGACGTCGTATCCCACCTGGCGCAGGCTTTCCGCCACCTCGTCGCCGGCGCCGGGGATGTAGCCGATGCGCGTCCCGCCCTTGCGGATCGCGATCGGGACGACCTTCACCCGCGCCGGGGCCAGCACCGTCAGGGCCGGGATGTGGGCGTGGTTGATCGGGTCGCTGCGCAGCGTGACGGTGCGGTCGCCCACCTGCGCCACGGCCGTCAGTTCGGACGCCTGCGAGGCCCCCTTGGGAGGGGTCAAGGTGAACGCGAGGTCCACCGTGTCGCCGGTCTTCGCGAGGTTGAAATCGATGGATTCCGGTGCGACGCGGTACCCGGCCGCCACCTGCAGGAAAGCCTTGCCCGACTGGCCGTCGGCGTGCGCCGTCACGCGGACGCGAAGGGTGCCCCTGTCCCCGTTGGCCAGCATCAGCGTCGACGCCGCCGGGGTGACGGTGACGGGGGGCAGGACCTCGACCGACCGGATGCGCTCGCCCTGGACGCGGTCCACTTCGGCGTAGCGCAGCGGGCGCACGACGTCGAAGCGCGTGCCGGCGATGGTGACGTCGAAGACCACCGGCAGGTCCGGCGGCGCCTCCGGCAGGATTCCCAGGTCGGGGTTCGGGACGGAATACAACCCTGCGGGATTGCCCGTCGCCGGGGGCGCGGGGGGCTCGGCCAGCCAGAACGGGGTCGAAAAGGGCGTGGTCGTCGGCATCGTCATCGTGCGGGTGACGCTGGTCAGCGCGCCTCGGGCCAGGGCCCCGGGGGGATCGGAGCGTTCGCCGTCCGGCCAGGTGACGCCGTTCACGACGACCCCGTCGGCCACTCGGGCCAGCAGGGCCGCCTTGATGTCGGCGGGCAGGCCCGGGATCACCGCGGCGGTGGTCGCGCGCGGGTCCAGCACCACGCCGGCTGCCGCCACCATCAGCGCCTGGACCTCGGCCAGTTTCGGGGCGCGGGCCGGGTTGTCGTCGGGCAGTTTCCGCAGTTCGGTGTGGACGTCGGCCAGCGCGGGCAGCATGCGCGCCGGGTGGGCGCCGTCGAACGCCTTGCGCGCCGCATCCAGGCGCTCCCGAAGGCGTTCGGTGCCGGGGTATCGCTTCCAGCCGGTTTCGACGTTGGCAAAGGGATCGCCCGTGGGCGCAGCGACGTCCGGTGCCGTGGCGGTGACCTCGAAATACTCGGGCACCGGACCCAGTTCGGGCGCGACGCCGAAGCCCTGGCTCTTGTGCATGGTACGGCCGGCGGCGGCGATTTCGCTGGTCGAGCGTCCCAGCAGCGGGTTGTAGGTGCCGACGTCCACGGACAGGTAGCCCGACAGATCCTGCCCCGGCTTGAAGCGCCAGGAGGACTTGTTTTCCAGCAGGACCCGGGCCTGGTGGGGCGGCAGGCTGTCGGGGAAGCGGGCGGGGTCGGCCGCGGCCGCGAACGCCTCCCGGGCCAGGATCGCCGAGGCGGTGTGGTGGCCGTGGTTCGGCTGCTGCAGATCGAACCGGGCGACCACCACGTCGGGGCGGAAGGTTCGGATGATACGAACCAGATCCGCCAGCACGGCATCCCTGCCCCAGATGCGCAGCGTTTCTTCGGGGTTCTTCGAGTACCCGAAGTCGATGGCGCGCGTGAAGAACTGCTCGGCGCCGTCGATGCGGCGCGCCGCCAGCAGTTCCTGGGTGCGCACGACGCCCAGCAGCGGCCCCAGTTCGGGGCCGACGAGGTTCTGGCCTCCGTCCCCGCGGGTCATCGACGCATAGGCGACGCGCACCTTCTTTTCGCCGGCCAGCCAGGCCATCAGGCGGGTGTTTTCGTCGTCCGGGTGGGCCGCGACGTACAGCACGCTGCCCACGGTGCCCAGTTTTTCCAGTGCCTGCTGCAGATCGCCGGCGGCGGGGGGTTCCAGGGGCCGAGGGGCTGCGAGCCCCGTGGATGTGATGGCGAGGGTGGCGGTGCCGGTGATCATCAAGGCGACCAGTCCTTGTGCGTACCTTGTCATGGGGGGAATTCTACTCGACGGGGGTGCCGGGGGCGAGCGGGGAGGGCGGCGGGGGCCTGTCCTGCAGCGATGGCGTGCGGATGCGCACCACGTCCGGTTCGTTCTTTCCGGCAGGCGTGTGGGGGCGCACGGCGCCGCTGTCACGACGATCCGGCGGCGAATCCAGGAAGTGATGGAAATCCCGCAAGTACGGCGCGAACTCCCCGGCGCGCACCCCCGGGCACGCTCCTCGCAAAGGGTCCCTGCACCCCGGGAACGTTTCCCCGGCAAGGAGGCCCAGCGTGAACCGCGTATCGATGATCCTGGTGGCGGCGTTCCTGGCAGTCGCGGCGGGCATGCCCGGTGCGGCCCGGGCGCAGACCGCCGACGACATCCTGGCAAAGGCGGACCAGTTGACCAACGGCTGGGACGACCAGTACATGAAGGCGACGATGACGATCCTGGACCTGGACGGCAGCCGGAAGTCCTACGTGTTTTCCGTCGCGCAGAAGGGCGAAAAGCGGCTGGTCCGGTTCGAGTCGGGCGAACTGAAGGGCATGGCGACGCTGATCCTGAACAGCGACAGCGTGTACGCCTACCTGCCGGGCTTCAAGAAGGTCCGGCGCGTGGCCGCCCACAACATGGGCCAGTCCTTCGCGGGATCCGACTTCAGCAACGACGACATGGCGTTCACGTCTTGGACGAAGTCCTACGTGGCCACCATCGCGCACGAGGACGCCACCTCCTGGACCCTGGCCTGCAGCCCCCGGCCGGGCGGCACCAAGCCCCCCTACCCGAAGGCGACGGCCCGGGTGGACAAGAAGAACTTCCAGTTGATCGGCTATGAATTCCTGGATGAAAACGGCCAGAAGATCAAGACGTTCGAAACCTCGGTCATGACGGACTGGGGCAACGGTCGGATGCGCAACAAGGTGATCGTGGTCACCGACAACCGGACCGGGCACAAGACGCGCCTGGATTTGATCGAGGCCCGCTTCAACGACGGCATCAAGGACGCGCTGTTCACCGAACGCGAGCTGGAGTGGGGGCGGTGACGTGCTGCTGACCCACCGGGTTGTCCGTCCAGGGCTTCGCTGAGGTTGACCTGTCCCCCCGATTTGTGGCATTTCTGGAACCGTTCTGTGGGGGGGGGTAATGGTGGCTCATGACCTCGCGGATCGAAGGCCGATCGATTCAGCGGCCCCGACCGCAGGGCGACCTGCCTCGGACGCGACCAGCCCTTCCGGTGGTGCGTCACTCCGGGCGTCCCTGAAAAGCCTGCCATATTCCCGCCAGTTGGAAGCATTGAGCCCGCGAGGGGAAAGGCGGCATGCCAAATCGCCGCCGAGGCCATCCCGAACTCCCGAGCCCAGGGTTTCGCAGAACCCGACTCCCGAGAATCGCCCCCAACCGGACGGTGCCACTCCACCCCAGGCGGACGTCGCAACCCCCGAATTGCTGTCCTTCGTGGCCGAGCCCCATGCCATCGCGAACTACCAGCCTTCGACGGGGTACGGGCTGTTCGACGCGGAGTATGACGGGGCGCGGCAGGAGTTGGTGGTTACCGTGCGATGCGCGTTCCGCTTCACCGCCGGCAATTCCGAGGATTTTCCCGCAGCAGATCCGGGCGCATTGACCTGGGACGACGACTCCAAGAGCGAATGGCGGAAGGGTTTCATCGACCTGATCGGCGCTCGATGGTCGGGGACGCATGCCTTTCGGTGCACCGGGGCCGGCCTCGAGAGTCTTCGGGCTGCCGTGCGAGTTCAGGTGGTGGAGGCCGACCGGGATTGGCACTTCCGTCTGGACGTCAAGAGGATCCCGAAAGGCCAATGGACCGGCAGTTCGGTCACCACCCACCCGGGTTCGAAACTCGAAACGAACCACGCCGATCTGGACTCCGAAGACATGACGCCCACCCCGAAGGGGGGCAGCGAGGGACAACTGGGGGCCGTACACGAGTTCGGGCACATGATCGGTCTGGGTGACGAATACGGAAGCGGGACCAAGATCGCGCACCGCGCCCTCGTGAAGGACGCATTGGGGACCGAGATCTCGAAGGGCACTTCCGACGATGTCATGTCGTGTGCGAACCGGGTCGGGAAGCAGCATGATGTGACGTTCCTGGAAGCGTTGAAGAAGGCGACGGGAGTCGACGAGTGGATCTTCGCGGAATGAGGCGACACGCGGTGGCCTGCGCTGTTGTCGTCTGGGTCGGGCTGTGGAGCGGCGTGTCGGACTGCCGTGCCGATCCTCGAAAGGACACGAAATCAAGCCGGGAGGCAGGACCGATGACGGATTGCTCCAGGGGCGCTGGCGTGGACCTCGGCGTCCCAGCCGCTGCGGTGTTCTTCCTGGCCGAGGTCTCGGTCGAAGGCGAGCCGATGGCGAATCGACGCTGGTTCATCAAGGCGACCGGTGCCGTGCATTTTGGCGAGAACAAGCCGCCTCTCGATTTCGCGAAGTTGACCAAGGCGCCCTTCAACCGGCCCTTCGGGCGGCGTTCGATCGCCACGATCCCGCCCCAGGAATTGAGTGGCTTCCTGGCCTGGATCGATGCCCAGGGCGTGTTCGATCATCCTGCGGAATCTGAAGTTCCCCCGGACGTGACGGTTCATGGAGGTGTCGACCGGTGGGTCGTCGTCCGGCGCGGGGGCCGAACCTCGTGCGTGCGTCTGCGTCCAGGCGCACCTTTGTCGGAAACGTTGAAGCAGCGATTCGGCGCCCTGGTCACGGCGCACATGCCTTGATTCTGGATGTCCCCTCTTGGCCCGGACTCCTTGTGCATTTCCAGGGCCGTGAAGGTGAGCCGGACCTTGTCGCGCACCCACAGGGGGATTCTGGCCTCGCAGTAGTTCGCCAGACGCAGTTCGATTCGCGTCCTCAATAGAACCGGGATCGCCATGACGCCTCCAGGAAATCACGAAGCCTGTCGATCACTTCGCCGCAACCGGCAGCCGGTCCACGCTCGGTCGCAGTTCGATGCTCCTGCCCAGATTCCGGGCTGCAATCCCGCGGAAGGATTCCGACACCCGGGAGTCCTCCGTCAGGCGGCTCCAGAATTCGATCGCCGCGTCCAGGGCCGAACGCGCCACGTCCGCGTCCTGGGGACCCAGGATCGGCAGGACGTGATCGTCGCGGGGCAGTTCGCCTTGCCGCGGATGGTAGTGCATGGGCAGCATGTCGTAGACGGGCGCCAGGGCTGTCACGCGCACGCCATCCAGCAGGAAGGCCAGGTTCCCGAAGTGCATATCCGTGTTCCCGATCAGGCGGCCGAAGGTTTCCAGCCATCGCACCCGTGACACTTCGCCGGCGGGAACCACGCCTCTTGCCGCAAGGACCTCGACCGAAGCCGCCCAACGGATCCGATCGGTACCCGCAAACTCGGCATCCAGGAACTCCAGCGCCACCTGCCCCGTGCGGTGGGAAATCCCGTCGCGGTCGTAGCGTTCGACCTCCAGGAACAGCCGTCCCCCGGAATCCAGGATCGAGGCGGCGGGAACCATGAAGCCTTGGCCCCCCACCGTTGCCAGTGCCACCTGCTCGGCAACCAGCAGATCGGCGACGCGTCGGCCAACGGATTCGTCGGTCATCGGCGAGAACTTGACCAGCACGGGAGTCAACCGGTCGTCCTCGCGTCGCGTGGCCAGGAACTTCGGGTGTTCCCCGGCCGCCGACGACCCTGCGCTACCGAACGACAGCAGATCCAGCGCGATCGCGGGATAGCGTTCCGGGCGGTCCGTCGCATCGACCAGGTTCGACGGCCGCTCGACCTCCTCCAGGAACCTGGAAAAGGCCTCGTCGCCCACGATGAACGCCCCGGGCGGATCCCATCCATGGCGGGACGCGAACCGCAGTGCCTGATCTGCGGACCACATCCGGATGTCCGCGGGTAGGCCCAGTTCCGGGTGCCGCCGCGGCACCAATCGTCCCAGGAACCCGGAGGGGCGTGCGTCCTGGAGGAACCACGGGAGGTCCTCGAAGTACTGCCCGCCGTCACGGTTGTCGAGGTAGAAACCCCGCGCCCCGACGGCGCTGAGGTCGCCGAAGCGACGCGGCTGTTCGCCCCGTGGGCGGACTTCGTACACGACCAGCGGCTGCCGTACGCCCGGGATTTCGCGAGCCACGGCGTAGCGCCTGTTGCGCGTGCGCCCAAACGAAAGCACCTCGCCGCGCAGGGACGCCACCAGTCGCGAGAACGTCGGCTGGCTGATGCCCAGTTCGAAGGCCAACTGGGAGGGACTCACCGGGTCCCCGCGCGTCAGCAAGGAAATCAGTCGCTCCCGAAGGTGCGCTCTGGGGTCGTTCGGCTTCATGTGGAATGAATAGAATCATGACTGTGAAAAAGCAAGCAACTTCCGGCGACAAGGCGTGAATCACGGGTTGCGGTGAATGGAAACATGAATGGAATCGACCCCGACGTCACCGGACCACGACGACCGTGCAATGCGCGTGGCGGACCACCGACTCGGACACGCTGCCGACCAGCATCCGGACCAGGCCGCTGGTTCCACGGTTCGCGATCACCACCGCCCCCGCGCCGATCGCTTCCGCGGTCCTCACGATCTCGGCGGCCGGGCTTCCGCGGGTGACCAGCAGATCATACGACCCGGCAGAACGGCCGGTCCGGGCCGCCACGACTTCCGCGACCTGCGACGTCACGGCCTCCTCCTCGGCTTCGAGGGCCGAGGGATCCGGCAACGAGGCCTGCGGGAACAGCGGGTTGACCTGCGTCATCGACGGGATGACGTGGCACACCGCGAAGCCGACGCCCGACATCCGGGCGAACCGGTCGCCGAACCGCAGCGCGTTCAGGGACGCCTCCGAAAAGTCGATCGCCACCAGGATCGTGCCGCCCGCCTCGTGCCCGCTGGAACCCACCTTGCCGTCTTCCATGTCGCTTTCCCCTGTGAACACCTGGATCCGTCGAACTGTCCCATCGGAAGGGGGATTGCAGGGATCGGGCCACCGGTCGCGTGCAGGTCGCGTGCAGGCAAGTGGCTGAAAACGGGTCGTTCCTGCCGGATGAAACGGCGCTGACCTTCACTGGCGCCGCCCGGGTCCATCAAAGTGACCCGGTGCGGCTCAGACTGATGGCGTGGGGGGGCGTCCCGTGGTCGTGAACCTGCCTACCGCGGCGCCAGGTACAGGTCCAGCAGGGCCTTCTGCCCGGCCGCATCGATGCCCAGGGCCTTTTCGAAGTAGTTCTGGATCGTGCCGTACTGCTTCGTCATTTCGTCGAAGGCGGACTCCAGATACGCCGCCTGCACGCCCAGGATGGCCGGGGGAATCGCCGGCTCCCCGCCCCCGGCGATGAACTTGTCGATGGTTTCCTTGTACTTGGGCAGGATGTAGTCGTTGCTGCGCAGGTAGTCCGCCATGACCGTTTCCCTGGGCACGCCCAGCAGCGTCAGGAAGGCGGCCGCGGCCCACCCGGTCCGGTCCTTGCCGGTCGTGCAGTGGAACAGCGCGGGCAGTTGCGCGGGATTTCCCAGCGCCAGGTACAGGGTCCGGAACGCCGCACTTGCGCTGGGCAGGGTGATGAAGTTCCGGTACGTCGTCTTGAAGTTGGCCTGGGCCTTGCCACCGCCCAGGGCCGCGTTGGCCGCCGTCGGGTTGCCCAGCAGCACTTCCAGGTTCGCGGCTCCCGAGTCCGCCATGCCGGACAGCACGTCCAGTTTCACGACGTTCACGCCGGGCGGAACCTCGTCCTGGTGCAGATCGACTTCCGCCTTGGTCCGCAGGTCGAAGTCGTTCTTCAGGCCCAGGGCGGCCAGTTTCTGCATGTCCGTTGCGGTGACGCCGACCAACTGGTTGGACCGATAGACCAGCCTGCCGGCCACCGTCGCGCCGTCGCCCGTCGCGTAGCCCCCCAGGTCGCGCAGGTTCGGCACGGATTCGATGCCCAGGCTGAGTCCCGGCTTCACGAGGTTGGTGCCCGCGCCGCTGCAGGCGCCCGCCAGGAAGATGCACCCCAGCAGGAGCCCCGGAAGTGCCACGGTGGAAATCGTCGTCGATAGGGACATCATGTCGGCTCCTTGCGTTGCTGCCGGGAACGATGGAATCCGGTGCACGATACCGGAAACGGACGTGGAGTGGCTACCACAGGCGTCGTCGCGTCGCAGGAGGTTCCGGAGGACGCCTATGAAAAGATCGGCCTCCAAGTTTTCGTAGGCGTCCGGGCTGCGAAAGGATCCGGTGCCGGGCCGCGGAACCGGGCCGATCCGCCAGGCGGCGCCCTGACGCGATGGTGCCGTCCCCCGCGAAACGCGGCTAGAATCGCCCGGTCCTTGAAGGATACGGGGGCGCTGCGCAATGGAAGACCTCGGCCGGTTCCTGTCCGAACTTTCCGGGTACGTCTGGGGCGTGCCGCTGCTGGTCCTGCTGTTCGGGACGCACCTGTTCCTGACGTTTCGGCTGCGCTTCCCGCAGCGCTACATCTTCAAGGCGATCCGGCTGTCCCTGTCGCGCAGCGAAGCCGGCGCGGGCGACGTCAGCCCGTTCGGGGCGCTGACCACCGCCCTGGCGGCCACCATCGGCACCGGCAACATCGTGGGCGTGGCCACCGCGGTCGCGGCCGGCGGTCCCGGGGCCGTCCTGTGGATGTGGCTGACGGGCGTGTTCGGGTTCGCGACGAAGTACTCGGAAGCCCTGCTGGCCGTGAAGTTCCGGGTGAAAAACGCCCAGGGACAGATGTCGGGCGGGCCCATGTACGTCCTGGAGCGGGGCCTGCACAGCCGACCCCTGGCGATCGCCTTCGCCGTCCTGACCGCGGTCGCCGCCTTCGGCATCGGGAACATGGTCCAGGCGAACGCCATCGCCAGCATGGCCCAGGAAAGCCTGGGCGTGTCCCCCTGGGCCAGCGGCGGCGCGATGATGATCCTGACCGCGGTCGTGATCCTGGGCGGCATCACCTGGATCGCCCGCGTCTGCGAATTCCTGGTCCCCTTCATGGCGATCTTCTATGTCCTGGGGTGCGCGGTCCTGCTGGGGATGGGCTGGGAAACGCTGGGCGCAACGCTGTCGACGATCGTGTCCAGCGCGTTCACGGGCCAGGCCGCCGTCGGCGGGTTTCTGGGCGCGGGGATCCGCGAGGCCATGCGCTTCGGCATCGCGCGGGGACTGTTTTCCAACGAGGCGGGCCTGGGCAGCGCTCCCATCGTGGCCGCCGCCGCGCAGACGAAAAACCCCGTGCGCCAGGCGTTGGTTTCCGCCACCGGGACCTTCTGGGACACCGTCGTCGTGTGCGCCATGACCGGTCTGGTCATCGTCAACTCGGGCGAGTGGGAGTCCGGGGCCAAGGGGGCGGCGCTGACCCACGCGGCCTTCGCGCACCTGCCCGGCTACGTGGGGCCGGTCATCCTGAACGTGGGGCTGGTGACGTTCGTGTTTTCGACCATCCTGGGCTGGTCCTACTACGGCGAAAAGGCCGTCGAGTACCTGGTGGGCACGCGCGGCGTGGTGCCGTACCGCATCCTGTGGGTCGTCGCGGTCCTGGTCGGGTCCGTGATGAAACTGTCGGTGATCTGGGATTTCGCCGACATCGCCAACGCCCTGATGGCCATTCCCAACCTGGTTTCCCTGCTGGTCCTGAACGGCATGCTGGTGGTCGAAACGCGCAAGTGGCTGTGGGAGGGCCGGGTGGACGAGGCCGAGGTCACGACTCCGGGGGGGTTATGACCTGCATCCCCAGGAAATGCGTAATGTTCCGGGTCTCCTGATCTTGACGGCCGTCGCACACCGAGTCTAATAGCAGAGCAACGTGATCTGCCAAGTGGAGGCTTCCTGCCCGGCGCTATGCCCGGGCGGGGTCACGGGACCTGGTACCGGGGTTCCGGTCGGTCCGGCGTGGACTCAGCAAGGGGGGGAAGATGAACCGGATGGGATCGTACGCATGGAAGCTTTCGTTGGTGGCGGTGTTCATGGTGGCGGGCCTGGGCTGCGAAGGCGACAGCGATTCGACGGATGCCGGGGATGTCCGGGTGGACGTTCCGACGGATGTGCCGGTCGATGTGCCGACGGACGTTCCGGTCGATGTGCCGGTTGATGTCCCCGTCGACGTTCCGGTCGATGTCCCCGTGGACGTGCCGGTGGACGTTCCGGTCGACGTGCCGGTTGACGTTCAGCCCACCTGGCCGCCGACCGAGCCCTGGTACACCGCGACGGCGTGCCAGTTGCCGGCGTGCGACTCGACGGCCGCCGCGCTGCCGTTCGACCATTCCGGCCTGTGGACCGTGAAGACCACCACGAAGTCGACGACCTGCAACGAAATCGTGCAGGCCGCGGACCCGCGCTTTGCCGTGGGCGCCGTGCATACGGGCAGCGAACACCCCCTGTATTTCACGGGCACGTGCGACTACCTGGCGGACGGCACCACGCAGATGGGCACGTTCAAGGGCGACACCGAAATCACGTGCGAGGTCCAGGACCGGCCCGAAGGCGTCAAGTCCCTGGAAACCAGCGTCGTCACGTTCGGCGCTGACGAGATCGACGGAACTGCCACCGGCGCCGCGACCGTCGCGCTGTTCGACATCCCGGCGATCGCCGGCCAGACGGACAACCGGTGCGAAATCAAGGTGGACGTCGCGATGCAGCGCACGTGGCCGCCCGCCACCTGGTACACGGCGACGGCCTGCGCGCTGCCGGCCTGCGA
>CAINDP010000239.1 GCA_903847405.1 uncultured Myxococcales bacterium
AACAGGGAAAAAACGATGCAGGTCTGGGCGCGCAGCAGGACGAAGAACTACTTCATCGCGCTTTCGGACATGGGCGCCGGGAAGGCGTCAGGCTCGGTCAGCCTGCCGAAGGCATGAGCGGCGTAGGCGATCAATTGGGCGGGCATCTCGGCCGGCGGCAGTTCGTAGTCCACCAGGCCGGTGGCGAGGGCGCTGCGCGGCATGCCGTCGAACTCGGTGGAGGCCGGGTTCTGGGCCATCACCATGCCGCCCTCGCCCTTGATGGCGCGAACGCCCTGCGTGCCATCGCTGCCGGTGCCCGACAGCACGACGCCGATTGCCCGCTCCCGCTGATCCCGCGCCAGCGACCGGAAAAAGAAGTCGATCGGCAGGCGCTGGCCGCGAGGCTCGCTGGGCTCCAGCAGTTGCAGCGTGCCGCCCAGGAACGCCATGTCGCGGCCGGGCGGGATGATGTAGGCGCAGTTGGGCCGCACCTCCATGCCGTCCTCGACCTCGAAGACCTCCATGCGGGTGTAGCGCCGGATCAGTTCCGAAAGGATGCTCTTGTGATCCGGGGCCAGGTGCTGCACCAGCACGAAGGCCATTCCCGGATCGGTGTCGGCGGGCATGCCGGCAAAGAAGGCCGCGAACGCCGCCAGGCCGCCGGCCGAAGCCCCGATGCCGACCACGGGAAACCCCGCGACCGGCGTGGCGGCCGCGTCGACCGGCCCCGACTCGACAGGAGGCGCGACCACGGCCGGAAGGGCGGTCTTGGGGGCCTGCGTTTGCTTCTTCATCGGAAAGCCTCACCTGCGAGTTGTTTGCGGGAAATCCGCACGGAGGGTCACGGCCTCTCCGGCTGCCCGATTCCGGATGCGTGCGCCCCGGACTCAGGCGATGGGAGCGTACCACGTCGCGCAGGCCCTGGACGGGGATTCGGCCGCCTCCGAAACGTCCATAGGGCAATCCCCTACCGGCCCATCAGCCTTGACCCGATGCGGTATAGGGGCCTGGTACCAATGGAATGGCCCCCCCCAATCACCGACGATGAACAATCGGATGCAGTGTCCGAGATTGCCGGACTTCTTCGGAAGGCCGCAAGAAGGAACGGACATGCAGTCCCCCACGCCTACGGGTCACACGGCTCGCACGGATGCCGGGATGACGGCCCTCAGCGACCAGTTCTACTGCCGTTCGCGGCGCCGCTCGGTACTCCTGGAGCACTGCCTGGACGACTACGTGGATGCGAACTCGCTGGAACGGCGCCACAGCGCGTGCTTCCGCTGCCCCCACGGTCACAAGAACCGGGACGCCTATGCGGCTTCCGGCCAGTCCGACTGAGGCCCTCAGGACTGCCCTTCGTTCTGAATCCAGTGGATCGCGTGCTGCAGCAGTTGCGTCGCGTCCGACAGCTTCATCTTCTTCTTGATGTGCTCGCGGTGCGCCTCGACCGTCTTGATGCTCAGGTTCAACTTCCCTGCGATCTCGCGGGTCGTGATCCCGCGCCCGATCCACTCGAACACCTCGATCTCGCGATCGCTCAACTGGCCGATCGGCGAGTTCCCCGGGGCGTTCGAACCCTGCACGAACAGGGACAGCAGCCGACCCGACATGCGTTCGCTGAGGTAGATCCCGCCGGCCATCACCTTCCGGATCGCGGCCAGGATGGCTTCCTGGGCCTCGTCCTTCATCAGGTAGGCCTTGGCCCCGGCCTTCAGGACACGTTCCGCATACAGGGTTTCGTCGTGCATGGACAGGACGACCACGGGCAGTTCCGGGCGGCTGGCGTGGAGGTCCTTGACCAGTTCCAGCCCGCTGGCATCCCGCAGCGACAGATCGACCACCGCAACGTCGGGCCGGGTGGCCTCGATTCCGCGCAGGGCTTCCAGGATCGTTTCCGCCTCGCCGCAGCAGACCATGTCGGCTTCCATCGACAGCAGCAGGTTCAGCCCCTGCCGCACGACCGGGTGGTCGTCGACGATGAACACCTTGATCTGCGGCGAACCGGGCGTCCGGATGTTCAGGGAAGGCAGGACCGCGTCGGAACCCCTGGTGGTCGTCATTCGGGTTCCTCGGGTTCAAAGGGCGGGTCGATGCGTCACGAACCGTACGTCCGCACGTCCGGGATTGTCAACGCGGTGCGCCCGGCGCGCCGGAACCCGGGTTGCGCCCCCGACCGTCCTGGGATAAGGGAGGTCGGGTCGTCGCGCAAACATCGAGGTGCCCGGTGGGTCGCAGGAAGTTCACGGTCATCGCGGTCGCCGTCGCGGCCGCCCTCGGAACCCTCCAGACCGCCTGTTCGTCCGACGGCGGTTCGGGCTGCAAGGCCGGGGCGGTCGAATGCCGCGGGACGGACTCCCAGGCCCGGTGCGCCGCGGACGGGTCCGGCTGGTCCGTCGCCGCATGCGACCTGGGCGACGCCTGCACCGTTTCGGCCTGCGCCCCGATCGCCTGCCCCGGGACCCCCTGCCCCGAACCGCTGGTCTGCAAGGACGGCGGTTGCGCGGCGCGCGCGTGTACGGCGGGCCAGCGACGGTGCACCGCGTACTCCACCCAGTTCGAGGAATGCGATGCGACCGGCACGGGCTTCGGCCCCCCGCAGGCCTGCCCGGCGGATCAGGCCTGCGCGGACGACGAGTGCAGGGCCGTGGTCTGCAAGGCCCGCGAGGTCGGCTGCGGGGACGACGGCACCGGGATCCGGACCTGCCTGGACTCGGGCACGGGCTGGACGACGACCGCCTGCTTCGGTACGAACGTCTGCGAGGACGGGTCCTGCAAGGCGTTTGTTTGCCAGCCCGACAGCGAACGCTGCCGCCCGGACTTCGCGACGATCCAGCGCTGCAACGAACACGGGACCGGCTGGGCCGACCGGGAGGCCTGCCCCGAGGTCCACGCGTGCGAGGACCTGACCTGCAAGCCCCTGCTGTGCAAGCCCCTGGCCTGGACGTGCGCGGACGATTTCCGCACGCACTGGCAGTGCAACGCGTCCGGGACCGCCACGCTGCCGCCCGAGGCCTGCGACGACCTCGCGGCCTGCCGCAGCGGCGAGTGCCGCCCCGTCATCTGCACGCCCGGGACCTCGACCTGCACCCAGGACGCGATCGGCCTGCTGACCTGCGACGGAACCGGCACGCGTGCCGACCTCCGCAGCGACTGCAATCCCGACCAGGCCTGCGTGAACGGCGCCTGCGTCCCGGCCCTGTCGCCCCTGGGCGAGGTGGTGAAGATCCGCCGGGACCAGGGCGCGGTGGCGCTGAGCCCCGGCGTGTACGCGGTCGCCGTGTCGGATGCCGCCCTGAACGACGACACGATCCCCTTCCCGCTGACCCTGTCGGGGAACGTGATGGACCCGCCCACCGTCTTCCAGGCCATCGCGATGACGCCGACCCCCCGGCGGTCGCAGCCCTGGACGTGCGGCACGCCCGCGATGATCCGCAACATGCCGCGGCCCCGCGCGGTGCCGCACCTGGCGGCCGCGCCGATGCCCCGGGTCGCCGTCGCGGGGGACACCCGGACCTTCCGCGTCATCGCCGACGACGGCTACACCCTGGTCCCGCGCACCGCCGTGCTGCGTCTGGTCGGGAACCTCGCGAACATCTGGGAGGACGTGACCACGGGCCCGTCCGGCGGCACCCTGACGCAGGCCACGCTGCAGAGGATCGGCGACCGGCTGGACGGCGGGGTGTTCGCGCGCGACGTCGCGCTGTACGGCCAGCCCACGGACGTGGACGGCAACGGGAAGATCGACGTGCTGTTCACGAACATGCTCCCGTCCGGCAACGCGGCGGCCTACGTCTGGCCCGTGACCCTGTACCCCCAGGGCTCGCTGCCCTACACGGTGGACCATGGCGAAGTCGTCTACAGCATGCGCCCGGACGGCTTCTACTCGGAGGCCGACATCGCCGGGATCATCGCCCACGAAACCGCCCACCTGCTGGTGGCGGGACGCCGGCTCCAGCCCTGGCTGTCGCACCTGCAGGACATGCCCGAGTGGGTCGCCACCGGGGACGCGTACCTGGGCGAGGGCCTGGCGGAAGTGGCCGAGGCGTGGAGCGGCCAGGTCCTGCTGGACACGGCGTACACCGCGCTGCAGAACACCGACGCCTGGCGCCTCGGCGCGCTGTTCCTGGACGACTACTACCTGGACGGCACCCTCGGCTACGTGCACTACGGGGTCGCCGCGGTGACCCTGGGGTACCTGTTCCTGCAGGCCGGCGGCGTCGACGTCACCGGGGCGGCCACGCTGGCGGACCGGGGCGGAGTGGCCTACCTGGCCGCGGCGTCCGACCGGCAGTCGGGCTTCGCGCGCATCGCCGCGATGGACGGCCGGAACGAAGTGGAGTGGTACTCCGACATGGCCGCGGCGCTGCTGCTGACGACCGTGCCCGGAATCCCCGGGACCGCCGCCGACCCACGCTACCGGTTCCCCGGCGCCACCCGGGACCCCTGGTTCAACGGTTACAACGGCCTGCCGATCCGGCTCCAGGACGCCGCCGTGCTGAAGCGGGTCCCCTTCACCCACGTGGGCGGCCAGATGCCCGCGGGCGGCGTCCGCTTCTTCACCGTGCTGGTGTCCGGCAGCACGACCGCCACGGTCATCCGCGACACGTCGGCCGCCGTTTTCGTACGCTATCGGCCGTGAGACCCAAAGGAGCCCCATGGACAACCCGCAACCCCGGAACCCTCTGCACGGCATCACGCTGGAAACGATGCTGACCCGCCTGGTCGAACATCACGGCTGGGAGCGGCTGGCGGGGTTCGTCAAGATCCGGTGCTTCCAGGTGGACCCCAGCGTCAAGTCCAGCCTGGCCTTTCTGCGCAAGACTCCCTGGGCCCGGATGAAAGTGGAAGAGTTCTACCTGAAGTACCAGGGCAACCCCTGGAATCGGCCGGAGGGCGCCCCTACTCCTTCGCCTTCAGCACGTTCAGGGCGGCAATGTACGCGTCCTGGATCTTCGACGAAACCGACAGACTGATGTGGTACTGCACCGACACGGGCATTTCAGCCCACAGGCGCGCGGTCAGCAGGTAGCCCAGCCAGTCCTGGGTCAGGCCCAGGATGATGGTGTTCGGGCGCCCCAGCGTTTCCTGGAACATGTAGCCCAGGCTGGGGAAGGCCTCGCCCGGGACGGTCAGGTAGTCCAGGTCGCCCACGGTGATCCACGAAAACTGGCTGCCCATCATGGACGTGGGGTCGGTCGCGTCCGAGGCGTCCCAGTGCATGGGCGCCTGCTCGGCCATGTACTGCATCGTTTCGTTTTCCGGATGGAACTGGAACTCCGTGAAGCGCGCCGTCAGGCCGGTTTCCGCCACCGGCAGCGGGGCGTCCAGGGCGGCGACCGCGGCGTCGACGACGCTGCCGCCGATGCACGAGGCGTCCTGGTAGAACTGCAGCGGCACGTCGAACTTCGGATCCCCCGAATCCACGGGGTTCTTCCACCCCTCGGGGAACTCGTCCGGCAGCGTGCAGGGCGCCGGCGTGATCGGGTACACGGACCCGATGCTGCCGTTGAAATACACGGCCATCCCGCCCAGGCGCTTTTCCATCTGGGACCGGAAGACGCCCACGTAATCCGCCGAAATACCATGGTTCTGCTCGGGATACACGGTCGGGTGGGAACTCCACCGGGTCATCGTGAACACCGTTTCGCCGGCCGGCGTCCGTCCCCGCAGGACGAACAGGTCGGGGTCGATCGCGTAGGGGTCCTTGGTCGTGTTCGCCAGGCTGCCCTTGCCCCAGTCCAAATCCACGTCCTTCAGGTCCCGGTACGCCCCGATGGCCGCCTTGACCACCTGGTCCCGGACGTAGGTCGCGTACGCCTCGTCGCGGCCGGCGCCCAGCATGGGGCCGTACATTCCGCTCATGTCCGGTGCCTGGTGCGAGTGGGACGCCCCGACCACGACCCGGGTCCCGTCGAAATCGATGCCCAGTTGCTGCCGGAACGCGACCGTCGCCGCGGCATGGATCAGGTCCATGTCGTACCGCAGCATGCCCGACGCGTCCACGGCGACGAAGATCACGGCCTCGCCGTTCACGTTGTCCCGCAGGGCGACCGCGCTGGCCGAAATGTGGTCGTGGATGCCGGCCGAGTGGCGGCAGAACGCGTCGTCCCCCGCGCACAACCCGTAGCCCGCAATGTCCACCGGGTGGTCCGGGTCCACCAGTTCCCGCGCCACGCCGGCCTGGTAGCGCGTCGAGTCTTCCGTCCCGCACGCCGCCGCAAACAGGGCCACCACCGCCAGCACCGTCAACCGCATCGCCATATCCCCATCCCGCAAGGGTCCTGCGGCGAAGTCTGCCCGCATGTGGGCCGGCTGTCCATGCCCGCGGCACGTCAATCGCGCGATTTTCGGACGTCCGGCCGGACGCGCCCCTATCGTTTGCTTTCGCGTCTGCCGATGAAGTAGGCTCGACCCATCCAACCTCAGGGATGTCCGCGACCGTCCCGACGTGCCGGGAGGGTCGAAGGAGAAGTCCATGCCCTCGAACCCGCTCTTTCCGGAGTTTTCGCACGTCGAAACCGCCCTACGGGCACGACGCTGTTTCGCGGAGCCCACGCACGTCATCCCCCGGGGCGCCGCGTGCGTGGTCGTCCAGGAAAGCGGGAAGGAACGCACCTATTGCCACGATTGCGCGGCCCGGATCCCGCCGAAAGAAGGGCGAAAAGATTCCAGTTTCCAGGATCGGCGGGTCATGGCGGCCCGGTTGCGCCTGATGCGGCTGGCAGGATCCCTCACCCTGGCCGAACTTCTGAAAGCCACGCTCGAGGAAGCCCAGACCCTCTCGGGCAGCCGGATGGGCTTCTACCATTTCGTGGATCCGGACCAGGTCACCCTGTCGCTGCAGGTGTGGTCGAGCACCACCGCCAGCACCATGTGCAGGGCCGAGGGTGCCGGGCTCCACTACCCCGTGGACCGGGCGGGTGTCTGGGTGGACTGTCTGCGCGAACGCCTGCCGGTCATCCACAACGACTACGCCTCCCTTCCCCACCGCAAGGGACTGCCGGATGGCCACGTGCCCGTGATCCGGGAACTGGTCGTTCCGGTCATGCGCAACGACCGGTTCGTGGCGGTGCTGGGCGTGGGCAACAAGCAGACGGACTACGACGCACGGGACGTCGAAGCCGTGGCATCCCTGGCCGATCTGGCCTGGGACGCGGTCGAGGGCAAGCGGAAGGACGAGGCCCTGCGCCTCAGTCATGCCAGGCTGCGGGAGGCCCAGGAGATCTCCCGGATGGGCCGGTGGGAACTGGACCTGGCCACCAACGAACTGGTGTGGATGGACGCGGTCTTCACCCTGCTGGGTCTGGACCCCGGGACCTTCCGGCCTTCGTACCCGGCCTTCATGGAAGTCATCCACCCCGACGACCGCGCCCAGGTGGCCGAAACCTTCCGCGAGTCGGTCCAGAACCGGAAGCCCTACGACATCGAACACCGGGTGACGCTGCCGGACGGCCGCGTCCGATGGGTCAACGAGATCGGCCGCACCGAATACAGCGATACAGGCGTGCCTCTGCGCTGCGTGGGCACCGTCCAGGACATCACCGAGCGCAAGGCGACCCGGGACCTCCTGTCCGTCCAGGCGGACACCCTGGCGATCCTGGCCGCCCCCGGCCACCTGCTGGAAACCGCGGCGAAAATCGTCGAGTCGTTGAAGAAGGCGACCGGCTTCGATGCCGTGGGACTGCGGTTGCGGGAGGGCGACGACTACCCGTTCGCCGCGGCCGTGGGCTATTCCGACGACTTCCTGCGGACGGAAAACTCCCTGGCGGTCCGCTACCCGGACGGGGGCCTGTGCCGGAACGAGGACGGCTCCGTCAGCCTGGAATGCATCTGCGGCACCGTCCTGGGCGGGAAACTGGACCTGACGAATCCACTGTTCACCCCCGGTGGCAGCGCCTGGACCAACGACGCGAGGCCGCTGCTGGCCGTGCCCCCTGAACTGGATTTCCGGGTGCATCCTCGGAACCGGTGCATCCACGTCGGCTTCCTGTCCCTGGCACTGATCCCCCTTCGTGCAGGCCCCGAGATCCTCGGTCTGCTGCACCTGGCCGATCGGACCCCCGATCGCTTCACCGCCGAATCGGTCCGCTTCTTCGAAGGCATCGGCGCCAGCATCGGCATGGCCATCCAGCGCAGGAAGGCGGAGGAAGCCGTCACCTTCAAGAACGCCGAAATCGAACGCTTCACCGCCATCGTTTCCCATGACCTCCGCAGCCCCCTGGTCACGATCGGGACCTTCCTGGGCCACCTCGAGGAGGACCTGGGGCAGAACAAGACCGACCGGATCGACGCGGATCTGGGGTTCATCCGAACGGCCACCGACAAAATGGGACGCCTGCTGGAGGATCTGCAGAAGGTCGCCCTGGTCGGCCGGAACATGAACGCTCCGACCCGGGTGACCGTTGCGGAACTGGTCCAGGAGGCCCTGAAGACCGCGGCCGGGGCGATCGCGGACCGCGGAGTGGCCGTCGAGGTCCAGCCCACGCCCCTGGCCCTCTTTGGTGACCGCAAACTGCTGGAGGTGGTCTGGCGGAACCTGGTGGAAAATGCCGTGAAGTACATGGGCGATCAGCCGTTCCCGCGGCTGGAACTGGGCGTCCAGACCCAGGGGACCGAACCGGTGTTCTTTGTGCGGGACAACGGCATGGGCATCGACCCACGCTCCCTGGCCCGGATCTTCGAGATGTTCGTGAAACTGGACGCGACCAGCGCGGGCACCGGCATGGGGCTGGCCCTGGTCAAGAGCGTGGTGGAACTGTACGAAGGGCGAATCTGGGTGGAATCCGAAGGGCCGGGCCGGGGCGCCTGCTTCTGCTTCACCCTGCCGCTGGCGCTGAAGGGCCCGCCGTCCTGAACCGCAGCATCCCGCGCCCTGCCGCACCACGACCCGGACCTACGCTTCTTCCGGTTTGCGGTACGCCGCCCAGGCCTCGACGGCCCCTGGCAAGGTGAAACGGAAAGTGGTCCCCTGCCCCGGTCCCGGGGACTCCGCCCAGATGCGGCCGCCGCAGGTTTCCACGATCTTCTTGACGATGGCCAGCCCCATGCCCGAGCCCTCGACCTTGTTGTCCAGTTTTTCAAACAGGGTGAACAGCCGGGGCTGGAAGTGCGGGTCGATGCCGATGCCGTTGTCGCGGACGAAGAACACCGTTTCCGCCTGCAGCACCTCCGCACCGACCTCGATGAACGGCGCCACCTGGTCGCCCATGAACTTGACGGCGTTTTCCACCAGGTTCTGCCAGATTTCCACCAGCCGGGACCGATCGCCGCACAGCATCACGTCGGGGCCGACCACCTGGGTCCGCACCCCGCTCTCGGAAAGACGCCCGGCCACCGCGGCCAGCGCTTCCCCGGCCAGCGTGGACAGTGAAACCGGCTCCGGCGGGTGCACGACGCGACCGATCCGGGAAAGTTCCCGCAGGTCGTCCAGCAACGTGACCATCCGGTCGATCGCGGCGTGGATGAAGGACAGATCCTGTTCGACCTGCCCGGGGCCGCCGCCGGTCATGTCCTGTTCCAGGTAGCCCAGGAAGGTCTGGACGGTCACCACGGGGCTCTTCAGGTCGTGCGAAACCGTCTGCAGGAACCGCTCCATTTCGGCCTGGCTTTCCCGCAGCTTCGCGGCGCTCTGGCGCAGCAGTTCCTCCGATTTCCAGCGGTCAGTGATGTCCTGGAAGAAGCCGAAGACCTTGCGACGGGTCGGATCCGCCTCCCCGATGGCATGGACCGCCCGGCGGTTTCCCTTCGCGGTGATGATTTCCAGTTCCACGTCGAACGGCTGGCCCGAATCGATCGCCTTCCGCACGGCCTCTTCGACCACCACCCGGGACGCCGGCGTGTAGAAGCCCACGCCGTTTTCCACGGTCGGCTGGAAGGTTCGATCCACTTCGTGGATTTCGTAGACCGCGTCCGTCCAGACCTGGATCCCGGTGTCGATGTCGAATTCCCAGCCGCCGACCTTCCCCATCTGCTGGGTCCGGTCCAGCAGGCGCTGGCTGTCCAGCAGCAGTGCTTCCGCCCGCTTGCGCTGGCTGATGTCCGTGTACTGCGTCGAAAAGCGGCCCTTTCCCGGACAGGACACGATGACGCTGAGGTGCCTTCCGACCGGCGCGAAGAACGCCTCGAAGGATGCCGGTTCCCCGGTCTGGGCCACCCGGGCATAGGTGTCCAGGAAGGGAATCGGGGTGCCGAATAGTTCCGATGCCAGGGAACCGCAGGCCCGCGAGCGCTGGACCCCGAGGATCCGTTCGAAGGCCGGGTTCACGTCCAGGACCCGGTAGTCCACGGCCCTTCCGTCTTCGTAGACGATCTCGTCAAGGCAACTCGCCGTGGCCATGTGCTGCCACAGTGCACGGAACTTCTGCTCCTCGTGTTCCCGCAACTCCCGTTCGGCGCGCAGGAGGTCCTGGCTGACCCGCAGGATCCGGTTCCGGCGGACCACCTGGGCGAACGCCACCAGCGCCAGGACGGCCAGGAGGACCACCAGCACGATCAGCCGGGCATTGCTGCTCAGTTCGGCAGACAGTTCGGCCCTGTCGATCTTGGCAACGATGAACCAGGGGGATCCTTCCACCGGAACCCGTTCGGCCAGGACCTCCACCCCCCGGTAGTCGCGTCCCTCGAACTCGCCGATCCTTCCCAGGGCTGCCTGGGCGGCCGGAAGACCCGTTTGCGACAACGGCAGCCGCACGGTCAGCGACGGATCGGCCCGATGTCGGGGCACGTTCAGCAGCAGTGCGTCCTGGCCGTCCTTCCGCACCAGCAACGTTTCCGCACTGGGGCTGGCGGTTGGCCAGGACCGGACCAGCGGAAACAGGACGGTTTCCGGATCGATGCGCAGGACCAGCACGGCGATCGGACGCTGCTGGTCGTCCAGGACGGGAGCCGCGACGTCCAGGCGGACCGGGTCGCATCCCTCGCACCGGAGCAGTTCGCCGATGAAGGCGTCGCGGGCCGCGATGGCCTGCTCCACCAGGCGCAACGCCGGATCGTCCAGGGGGGCGGGGACGGGATTCGTCGCATGCAAGACGGCGCCGTCCGGTCGCGCCAGGATCACGTTCTGGTATCGCCCCTGCACCTGGATGAGTGTCATGTTGGCGCGCAGAACGGCACCCTCGACGCTGTTTCCGGCCGGATCGAGCAGCGACGGGGCCAGATGGCAAATGAGACCGGCGGAATTCAGGCGCGCATCCAGGAGCCGCTCCGCCCGCCAGGCGCCGATCTGGTCGGCCCTCATCCGGGCGATGGTCTTCAGATCCGCCCGCCTGTCCTGCCAGAGCGCCGCCTTCTCACGGGAGTAGTACCCGTACCCCGCCGCCACTGCAAGGCAGGCAAGCAGGCCCGCGACAGGGACCACCAGCCTGTTGAATCGGTCGCTCATCTGCCCGTCCCGGCTCCGAAAGGCCATGGCGGCCGGCAAGTTGTTCGCTGCTGGAACCAGTCTACTCCTGTTCTGGGTAGACGACGCGACGGCGGGTTCAGGGCGCGAAGCCCACGACCCGGGCCTTGGACAACGTGAAGGTCAGGCACACGGACGCGGCGTCGCCAGGGAGTTCCTTCGTCTTGGCGACGAAGGTTCCGTCGCCGACCTGATGCAGATCCAGGAGCAGGGGCATCGGCGACATCGAGGTCTTTACGCTGTCGCAGTACGTGGGCCGGGCATCGGCGGGGGCAGCGTCGCAAAAAGCGTACTGCCGGGCCAGGGCCGCCTCGATTTGCTGCCGGGTCAGCACGCCGGACAGCACGCCGTCGGTCAACTCGAAGCCGTCCGCCCCGCCGTTCTTGAGGGTGCCCTTGACCTTCACCTGGATCAGGGTCACGTCGATCACGAAGTCGGTCCCGACCGGGATGGAAAACTGGAACTCGTCCGGGCCCGCCGCCAGGACGCCGTCGGTGATCGTCGCACCGGGGAACAGGAACGTGGGCCGGCAGAGGTCGGGGAGGTACGACGCCTCCCGGACCAGGAAGTCGCCGAAGGTCGCCGGCGGGGTCGCCGTGGAATCGACCAGCAGGCCGTTCAACGGGAAGGATGCCGCGTTGGTGAAGTTCGTCCCCCCGGCCAGTTCGAACAGGAAGGCGATCCCGCCGTCGTTGACCGCGCCGGCAAGCGGGCCGTTGATCTGGCCCCCCACGAGCTTGAAGCCGTTGTCCCCCAGGCCGTCACCCGTGTAGTCGAAGCAGGTCGACTGGACGGCTGCGATCTCGACGGGCGTCTGCAACGACGAAAGGGAGCCTGCCGGGCCCCACGTGGTGGGCTTGTCGGTGGTCCAGTCGCAGGTCGGAACGCACTGGCCGCACTGGTGATCGCCGCAGTCCGGCGTGCAGGCGTCGGGGGCGATTTCGGGAACGGCGTCCGGCGCAACGTCCGGGGCAACGTCCGGCGAAACGTCCGGCGAAACGTCCGGCAACGCGTCCCCCGGGTCCGCGGGCAGGTCCGCCACGACCGGGACATCGGTTCCCGGCGGGACGGAGGCGGCCTCGCACGCGGCCATCCCCGACAGCAGGGCCGACAGGCACAGGACCGACAGCACCCTGCACCGGGAGGACGTCATCGATCGATGCATGGGCCACTTCCGGTGCGGGACGCGTCCATGCTACCGATTCGCACCCCCCGAACGCAACGTCGGTTGGGGCACGAGGTGCCGGTCTGGAGGATGGACGGTGGCAGCGTGATGAAAACGGGAAGAAGGCGCAAAAGCGGGGACCAACGGAATCAGGAACCGAACTGGCGACCCCAACGGGATTCGAAACTGACCCCCGCATCCCTGGAAACCTAAACCGCAACGCGGCCTTGCATGATTTTCCAGCGTGATGTCGGACGGTTGGGATTTCCCGTTCCAGACCATCCCGTTCCGTCCTGTTCCGGGCCTGCACACGACATTCCGGCACGAAATGGCAACCAGGTGGCAACGGCGGTGGCATCCGTCGAATCCGAGGCCGAACAGGTGTCCATTCCCCTGGGCGGGGCCGTCGACAGGACGGCCTCTGCCCGGGGGTCTCGCAGTCACGCCCGTTTAGCGTGCGATGTCGTCCCCGTTCCAGGGGGGCGCCTTGAAACGCCCTGCTGCGCCACTGCCAGGTGAGGGATGCACAAGGAATCCCCCCTGCGAATCTGCCCGATTCCATGCATGGGCATCCTCCGCTGCAGCCGCACCTTGGGAGACGGCGGTCCTCGCCCGGTGCGATGAGTCCTCGTATGGAAACGGAGTTCCGACAGTGAGTCTGTTCCCCATCAAGCACCTGCCGCTGGTCGCCATCGAGCAGCACCAGTTCGATTTCACCGTCTGGCCGAGCAGGACCGTGTCGCTCGGAGGCGAGGTCCACCATGGCTTCGACGCGCTCGTAGCGCTGCTGGCGCGGCATGCCGGGGCGGTCTGCGCGAAGGATCAGTTGCCGCAGATCGGGTTCTACACGACTACCGACGGCCACCGACAGAACGAGTCCGTGGAACGCATCCACGCGCTCTGCATCGATGTGGATGGCGGCGAACCGCCGGACCGGATGATCGAGTACCTGACCCGCAACGACGCGGCCTTCGTCGTCTACGAAACCTGGTCCCACGAATACGCCGACCCGTCCCGTCCCACCCACAACCCCGGCGCCAGGGCGTGCTGGCGGGTGGTCCTTTTCCTGGCGGAACCGCTGGTGCGGTCGGACATCGGTCCGCACCCCTACCTCGCCTACAAGGCGCTGTACACGGCCGCGCGGGACTTCCTGTGGGACCAGTGCGGGTACGACCCTGCATCCCTCGACCGGGGCACGAAGGACGTTTCGAGAGCATGGCATCCAGGCGGACGTCCCGAATCATCCGTCACCAACCGCAACGTAACCGTCCATCGCGGCCTGTACCTGGACGCGAAGGCAATCCTGGCGTCCATCCCGGCCGACCTGAAGACATCGAGGTCCTCGTCGCAGCCGGTGCCGCTGGGCCTGCTTCAGGAATCGGAACTGACGTCCGCCGCCATGGAAACCCTTGCCCAGGAACTGGCGCCTGCCTGGAAGGCCATCGGCGGGAAAGGCGTTCGTCACCAGGCCGCAATGGCGCTGGCCCACGTTCTCGTTCGTTACGGGTACGGCGCCGACGACATCGGCCCCCTCGTGCGCCGGATGGCCATTCTCGCGGGTGACGACGACGAGGTGTCCTACAACGACCGCTCCATCACCGCCATGGAGGCCGTCAAGAGTCCTGCAGGCTTCGGCTTTCCGTTCCTGCGGGACCAGGCTCCCGAAGTCCTGAAGGCCATCGAGCGTAGCGTCATCCTCGACCATCCGCTCCCCGCGCTCCTGATGGCCGACCTCGACGACAACCTCGACTGGGTCCCGAAGCCAATCGGGGAAGTGCGGCAGGAACTCGCCAGGACGCTTCGGGACCTCGATATGGACTTGGTGCTGGGCCTGAAGTACCCGCCGGGCAGTTCGAAGACGAGTGCCGCCGTGGCCGCCGCCATCCACCGCGCCCGGAGGGGTCTGAAGACCGTCCTGCTGTCCAAGACCTACGACCTGATGTGGAAGGCACACGCGCGGGTCCTCGAATCCAAAATGCCCTGGGTGGTGCTGGTGCCGCCGACCGCGAAGAACCTGAACGGGGACACGATCTGCAGCGCCCACGATGACGCAGTTCGCCTTGCCGCAGCGGGCTGGGACGTCCGCAAGACGCTCTGTCCGCGCTGCCCCGCCCGTTGCGACCGCGAGTCCTGTGCCGGGTACGCGGGCGAGTTCGGTGACTCCGATCCCCTGATCATCCTGGGTGTCCACGGCGTGATGCCCGAGGCCCTGAAGCGCGCTGGCAACGACTGCATGCTGGTCGTGGACGAGGCCATCGCGTTGTACGAGGAGAAGCTGCTGGCCGAGGACGCGCTGTACGCCGCGCTGGCCGCCATCAAGGACCTGGTGGGCAATCCTGGCCATGGCGACGCACTGCGGGTGGCCATCCGGAGACTCATCAGTTGGTCCAGGAAAGCCGAGGAAGGCGACGTGGTGTCGCTCCGGGACATCATCGGGGCCGGGCACGCCACCACCATCGCCATGATCGAGCCCTGGAGGCTGCATCGGACGGACCGTGACATCGACGTCGAGCATGCGTTTGCCCTGGGACGGGTCCTGACCCCCCTCCAGGCGGCTGCGACCTGCAACGAGGTCCGGTTGACCGTGGACGATGGAGTCACCGGTACCGATCGTCGCATCGCCTTCTTCGGCCCCAACCCCCGCTACACCACGAGCCTGGCGGCGCATCGGGGCCCAGCTGTGTTCATCGACGCCAGCCTGGACCCCGACCTTCTGAAAGCGGTGGTCAAGGGCCGCGAGGTGGTCGTCCAGGCCGAGCAGGTGGACGACTCGTGCGACGTGGACAGGGTGTTACTGGTCTGGAAGAACTCGGCGCGGAAGTACCTGGTGCGCAGCAGCGGGAAGGGGCGGAAACAGGTGCTGCGGGTGCGCTGGGAGCACCTGGTGGGGCCGTGGAGGGAGGTCTTCAGCACCATCGCGGAACACGACGGCTTCCGGGACCAGGACCACATCCGTGTGCTGTTCACGTCCTTCAAGTTCCTCGTGGACAACATCCGGAACTGGCAGGCCACGCCCCCTGTGCTGCCGGTGGACCCGCACGCCCTGGAGATGCTGCGGATACTGCGTCGGTTCCTCGACCAGGGCCACGAGGTCGCCTTCGAGCACTACGGCAGCGGCCTGGGCACGAACGCCTACAACGACTTCGACTGCGTGGTGACGCTGGGTGACCCCTGGATTCACATGGGGGCGGCCAGGCGGGAGGCCTGGTTCACGCGGGGCGACTTCAAGGTCGTGTATCGCAGGAAGGTGCGCGAGGAAAAGGCGCAGATGTGCGGCAGGCTGAGGACCATCATGCCGGAGCGCGAACACCACGCGCTGATGATCGACGTCGGCCAGGTTGCTCCGCTGGAGTGGGCCCAGGACGTCGCGGATGTCCGCACGTTGAAACCCGGCAGGCCTACGACGGTGATGACGGGCACGGTGCTGCCGACCGCGAAGGAGCGCCTAGCCATGGGGATGACCCAGGTCGAGGTCGCGATGAAGTACAAGAAGGGTTTGCGGACCGTGCAGCGATGGGAAAAAAGTCCAATATGACCCGCCAAAACTACAAGAACAGATACAGGACACCAGGTGGTGGCGAAAATCGGGGAAAATATTCGTGTAGCGTAGTTTTGGCGGCCCTTCATCTCCAGTCTGGACAAGGGATTCCAGCGCATCAAGAAGTTCGACTCCACCGAATCACGGTCCGCGAATTCGCCCTCCGCGACGTGCAATCCACCGACGCCCACGTGAAGGCGCCCCACGAGGTTTTCCATTTCCTGCGTTTCGCGGTCCGTCCCCGCGATGAAAAACGCCATTTCCGCACGGTTTTTGAACTACCAGATCGGCGCGCAACAGGCGGTACTTGCAGTGGTATTCTGAGACTCGTGCGCGCACGCGAGGGGAAACCTTGAAGTGCGGCATTTGCCGGTGTTTTCCGTGCAGCAGGGCGCATGTGCGACGGTCGGGTCCGGAGTTCCCTACCGGGCCTGGGGGTTCAGTCCTCGTCGTCCTCGACGGGCAGCGGGACCGGCATGGGTTCGGCCGTGCGAACAATCCGCAGTTTCGGCGGCTGGGCAGCGAACAGTTCGCCCTGCTCCTTCACTTCCGGCAGGTCGAGGACAGGCACCATCCCCTGCGCTATCGTCCTGATATGCGGGTCGTCCGAGTAGATGGCGTCCACCTTCTGGGCCATGGCGATGGCGACGATCTGCACGTCGTACTTCAGGACCGGCTTGGGGATTCGGCCGTTGACGACGCAGGGGCCAGGGTACTTCGGGCACAGGTGGGGATCCGCCTTGACCTTGAGCCAGAGCTTGTCCGCCTGCGCCGCCGCCAGCGCGTCGAAGGGAGCGACGATGAAGCGCTTCTCGAACATCGCCAGGAAGGCCGACTTCTCGTTGACGGCCACGTTGTGCAGGAATTCGGTCAGGACGGGCGCGGGGACGATGACGGTGGCGGCCTTCCGGGCCAGTTCGTCCAGCAGGAACCTGGCACGATCGATCATGCCTTCCTGCCCAGGCGACGCGACGCTCTTCAGCCCCCACCCAAGGACCATGTTGTCCAAGCAATACAGACTCATGCCTCGTCCTCCGACCGCAGCCTCCGGACCTCCGCCGACACGTCAGTGACCTCCGCCCACGCCGTGGGGGCTGCCTGGGCGAGTTCGGCGAACGCCTGCTGCAACGACGCCTGTTCGTAGTCCAGCACCCGAAGGATGGTGAACGACTCGACCTTCCACGACGTGGTGTTCCAGACCGCCGTGCCGGATAGCCCGACGACCTGGTACAGCCTGGCGGCCAGCGCCTTGATGATCTGCAGATCCCCGAAGCAGGTCACAACTGGGTCGCCCTCGCGGACCAGCAGCTTCACGTTCGGACGCTTGCCGCCCGCCCGAAAGACCTGGCCGTAGAGCGTGGTCAGGCCGACCATGCGGGTCGGAAGGTCGAGGTTCTTCTTGGGCGAGATGACGGCGATCGGACCGCCCTTCGGCGTGTCGAAAAGCTTCACCGCAGCGCCGCGCTTGCACGACCAGTTCCACAGGCGGGCGACGCCATCGCGACTGACAGGCGGAAGATCGCCCAGTCGATTCTCGTTGATGGCGTTCGACGCCACCTGCATGGACTTCACGGCCCGCTCGGGCTGGCTCGCCTTCAATTGAAGGTGGGTGCTCTGCTTGTTGATGCGGACCAGGCAGCAGTTGACCCGGTCGTCACGTTCGGGGTCCGCCCCCGGAACGGTGTTGTTCACGATGGCGTCGATCGCGCGCAGCAAATCCGTAAGTTCGCTGGTGGGGAGCTGCTCCGGAGGAACCCCGAGGTCGACGTGGAAATCAAAGGGGGGAGCGGCCATGGCCCGTCCTCCTGCAGCGAGGGGTTGTCGGGGCGGACTCTACCATGGGTCGGATGCGACTGGAATGCTCCAGCCCCCCCACTCGTGCCGAAAAACAGGAACCGGCCCCCTTCACGTTGGGACAGGTGCTGCCGCGCTTGGCGGGTCGACCGGCCACGTCCACGTCGCCTTCGCGACCTCGTGGTAATTGTCGTCGAGTTGCTGGACAAGCAGGACAAGCGCGGCGAGACGCCGTGCAATGCGGGTGAATTCCTCGACCTCGTCGATCCGCAGGCCGCGCCCGAGGAGTCCCTTTTCCCGGTACGACAGCCACTTCTTCAGGACCTGGTAGCCGCCGATGGTGTAGTTCCACACGGGCAGCGGGATGCCCTTCCAGTAGGCCCGGTCGTTCAGGAACACGTCAAGAACGGGTCCGTCGAGCACGGTGCCCGCCAGGGCCATCTCGTCGGCGTCCGGGCTCCGCTCCCGCAGCCGCCCCTTCCCGGGCATGGTCACGCCATCCCTGCCCCCATGACCCCAGCCCGCCGTCACCAGAAGGTCACCCGCGCCAGCGGCGAGGTTCTGGCCGTCTTCCCTGGCAGGCACCGCCACGGGGCGCAACTCCGGACGGACTACGCCAATCGTCACGCCAGGGACAGGGGCCTCGGGGTCGAGTAGCATCGCCACCTGGCGACCGAGGTCCGCCGACTCGAACAGCCGATCAGATGTCGCCGAGAGGGGGATTCTGGGCCAGTCCTGGCGAAGGGCCGAGGCGTTTTCCACCAGGTACGCGGGCGACGAGCCGATGGCCAGGGCGTGGAACCAGGGTGCCTCGGTCCATTTGCGGTCGTTGTCCAGGTCGCCGCATCCCAGCGCCGACAGGTACTCCCGGATGCGCTTCGAGATGTTGGGCCTGTAGGTGGCGGCCTTATCGCCACCGCTGTCCAACAACGCTTCCAGCCGGGCGGCGTTCAGGGGGAAGCACATGCTTCCGGGCCGCGTCAGATGCCAGTCTGGGAGCGAACGAGTGACGTAGAACGGGGTCCCCTCGTCGGTCCGCTCGCCTTTCTGGCGCGATGTCAGGAAGAGATTTCCTTGGCGGGACGCGTCGAACAAGTCCTTCCGGCTTTCGTCCAGCAGCTTGGCCTTGCCGTGCCAGTAAAGATGCCGAACGTCGAAGGGACGGTAAGCGAACGTGACGAGCTTGCCGCTGTCCAACCCTACCTTGCGAAGGAACTCCCGCGCCATGTCAGGTCGGAACCGGCGTTGCGGTACGAACAGCCCCGGCGCCTTCTCGCGGGCCACCTCGTCCGGGATCGCCGGGTCGAAGTAGGTCCGCATCCTGTCCGCAAGGGGTTCCAGGTCGATGCTGATCAGGTCCTGGTCCCGGCTGGTCTTCACGCCCGGGGAAAACGCAGGCAGCAGGTCGGGCAACAGGGGCCAGCGGACGTAATCGTGGGCCGTCGCCATCGGCATCAACGGCAGGCCCAGTTCAGCGACGGGTTCGATGACCTCGTACAGGGAGTCCCCATCCTGCACCGCCGTCGCCAGCAGGTGTTGCCGCTTGTCCTTGCCCCAGATGTGCCGGAACCGCACATCAGCCTGCGTCCCATCGGGTCGGGCGCCGGGACGTCGGACCAGTGTTGCAATGGCCGTCCCGACCTGGATGCCCTCGCGGTTCGTATCCGTCGAGAAGATGCTTGGGTCAGGTTGGCCGTCCGGGGTCACCTTGCCGGTCTTGAACTTGTCGCCGTTCAGGCAGTCGATCCAGATGCGGTCGAAGACGTCGAGGTACCGCTCCCGCATCCCGGTGTACGACAGGCCGTCGAGCCAGGAGTAGTTCGAGATGAAGCTGATCACGCCGCGCCCACTGAACTCCACGATGCGGCGCTCGGCCATCCGGAAGAAGCGCACGTACAGGTCGTTGAGGCCCTGGCCCTGGGGCTGGGGTGCCCGCTTCGCCGTTCGGTAGGCGTCCGACATCTCCCGCTCACCCGCGACGCCTATGCCCGCGTATCCGTTGTAGGGCGGGTTGCCAATCACGACCAGGACGGGCTTCTGGTGCTTGACCTCGCTGGACCTCTGGCGCTCCTCCTCCATTTCGTGCAGGGGCAGGGGCTGCTTGACTCCCGAGGGCGCGTTCCAGCCCGTCAGGGCGTTGGTCAGGAAGATCCCGGCCCGCTCAGCGGGGACCGGCGCTACCCCTGCCGTCGCAGGCTTCCCATCGTTGAACGACGCGCCCAACTCCGCCAGCAGCGCCGCGACCTGCCAGTGGGCGATGACGTAGGGCGCAGGCATGATTTCGAACCCGAACACCCGGGACATGGCGGCAGCCTTGACCTTCTCGCCGACCAGCCCACCCACTCCCTGCGCGGTCAGGGTCGCAGCGATCTTGCGGAGGACCTCGACGGCGTAGGCCCCTGTGCCGCAACACGGGTCCAGGATGACGACGTCGGGATCGGCCAGTCCATCGGGCAGCCCCAGTTCATAGCGAAGGATCGTGTCCACGCGCTCGACCATGTACCGAACCACCTCGGGCGGCGTGTACCAGACGCCCAGTTCCTTGCGCAGGTCGGGGTCGTACGCCTCCAGGAAGGGCTCGTAGAAATACTGGACCGCGTCGCCCTTCTCGAACTTCGCGGAGAACAGCGGCCAGTCCACGCGGTTCAGCACGGCCACCGCCCAGTCCACGACCTCGGAAAGGCGCAGGTCGTCGAGGAATCCGGGTTCGGTGACCTCGCGGAAAATCTTCCGCATGACAGGGACATGCAGGAACCGCGACGCCTTGTCCTGATCGAAGAGTGCGGGCGGCTTGCCCGCAGGCTGCTTGCGGCGCCACAGCACCCAGGCGGAGAACAGCCCGTAGAAGAGGGCCTGGACCAGGGTGGACCGGAAGAAGCTTTCGCCGCGCTCGCCTTCGAAGCGCAGTCCGAGGCCCTCCTCCAGGCTCGTGCGCACGGCGTCGAGGCCCGAGAGGTACGACGCGCCGGTGTCGATTCGCGCCCGTGCATCCCGGGCGTACGACGCGAGGAAGGCGGCCACGTCCTCGGGCGATCCGAGGGGGGCCTGGCTCAACAACACGCGACGTACGAACTCGCTCAACCGCTCCCCGTGGACCTTGGTTGCGACCCGGGGGTGCTCCATGAGCTTCCAGAAGGCGGCCTCGGAAGACGCGAGGGTGAACCTTTCGGTCGGCAGGGGCAGGCCGCCGGGCCCGCGTACGACGACCATGTATTCGCGGAGGGTGGTGACCAGCACCAGGCCGTATCGGTCCAGGTACTTCGCGACCTGGGCGCTCTTGGCGACCTCCAGGATGTCCATGGAGAGGGGTTTGACCTCCAGGACGCCGCGCTCGGGCAACTGGGCGCGGACCACATCGTCCGCCTGCTTGCGGTACTGGCCTTCGGTGAAGAAACCGCCGTCCGGGTGACCGGCGCCCTGATCGGAAAGTTCCATGACGCAGCGAACCCGTGGCCGCAGCCACGAGCCGACCTCGTCGAAGAGACCCGCGACGGCCGGGTAGAACGACCGCTCGTCCACTCCCCCCCGGGCGGCGTTCAGCGCGTTGAAGAACGTTTCGGCCGCGTGCATGTTTTCCCCCGGCGTGCACGATAGCGCCTGCTGCCGGTGGCTGCAAAGCTCGCGCGGTGCGGAACGACCATCAAACCGGCCCCGAATTCCAGTGTAGAATCGCGGCACCCGGACGAGGAACCAGGATGCTGACTCCCGCGCAGACCGAAGCGCTCGTGGTGGCCGTCCTTGCCGTGAACCAGTACCCGATCGAAAAGGTGCGGGCGCAACTGCCCAGACTCCGGGCGGCGCGTCTCACGGACCCCTCCTGGGTCGCCGCCGAGGGCGAGGGTGTCGTGACCGCGACCCTGAATGCGTCAGGTCACGAACGCGGAATGCTCACGGGCATGATGGCGGAGCGCCTGCAGTGCCTGATGCGGGCGATCCACGCCGGGGTCCTGGACGGCCTCACGGCGCTGGTGGACAGCGGTGACGAGGCCTCGGCGGTCCGACTGCTGTGCACCGTGAAGGGGATCGGTCCCCGGGTCGCGGAGACCGCGATCATGCTGCTGAAGTAGCCGTCTGGCAGGCCGCCCGGACGGGCAGATGCTTCCTGTCCGACATGATCCGTCCGGGACGTTCCGCCCGGACAGGGTGCTGGCGACTCCGGCATGAACGGGGCGCCGTTTCACGGTTCTGGAGTACCCCTGCAATCAGGGTATATTTCGCATATATATCATCTGTTTCTATCGTGTTCCGCCACAAAAATGCCCTGCCCCTTATTGTTCTATAACTATGGGCCCCGTAGATTTGGCGCAGGTCGACGGGGAGAACACCGTGCTTCTGCGAGGATTCAGCCGAGTTCCGGCAGCTGTCGTGACGGGCCAGAAGTTGCGTGGAATCGTCGGGCCCACCGGATTCAGGGGCCTCAAGGCCCTCTTCGCGGTCGCGATCCTGCATGGCGAGTTCGAGGCCAGGAACCTCAGGACGTCGACCACCTTCCCGGTCACGCTGGAGCGGATGCAGTCCGTCGCCCACATGAGCCGAACGAACGCCTCGTCGGCGATCCACTTCCTGGTCGACAACGGCTTCATCCGTCCGGCCCCTCCCGACGCAACTGCGCGGATCAGAAGCAAGCGCCCGCGTTTCGAGTACGCCGTCCTGCCGATGCCGTTCTTCAGCTTTCCGAGAAATCATGTGGCGGGGTACGACCTGCTCGGCAACGTCCGAATCGGCACGGACATCAGTCTCGGCGCGCTGAAGATCTACCTGCTCCTGCTCGCCAGGCGCGACTGGGACGGGCCGTTCTCGAGGGCGACGTACAAGGTAATGGAGGACGCGACCGGCGTCGCGCGGAAGGACATCAATCCCTCGTTGAGCCTGCTGACCGAAAACAGCCTCATCCAGCGGGGCCGGTTGGTGACGGACGATGTGTACACGGTGCGCTACTTCATCCGGGGGCTCGGTTCGCAGCCAGCCGCAGCAGCATGGCGCGGCGAAACGGTTCGCGACGACGATTGACGGGGATGGCCATGACGAGACGAGCGGAATCCGGCACTCGGGAAATCCAGGCGGTGGCTCGCCCGGGGGGCCCTGCGTCCCGGCGGGGCGCCGACGAGGACCACATGCTCCTGCGCGTGGGATTCGGCAGGCTGTTTCGCCTTGAATGGTCGCGCTCGCGCGTCCGGACGGGAGCAAAGGCATCGGGCCGGTCGGTATCGGCGCCTTCCTGGGTCTCTCGCGCGGCCGTGTGGCTTGTGGCGCTGGTTCGTATGGCCCTTCACGCCTTCACCGGTGGGCATGTGTCTTGATCGGATAGGGGCTGGCGCCGACCATGGGCGCCACGCCATTCGGCTACCTGAACACCGTCACGCCCAGCCCTCCGAGACCTCACGGGCCAGTTCGCGGAGTCGCTGTAGGGCAGCCACAAGTTCTTGATGATGATCCGGCGATGGGCCAGAAGTTCGATCAGTTCCTTCCCGACACCCTCGCGCGCGGCCGGGCCAGTGACGTCGTCTTCGCGGCGTCAAGAAGGGGCGGGAAGTCCTTGCCCAGAATCTGGATCGCGCTCAGGTTGACGTCGGAGTGACGTTCCACCGCATCGACGAAATCGATGATGAAGAACGATTTTTTGGTCGGGGTCCGGCGGGAACCCCGGCCGACCATCTGCATGAAGAGCGTGCGGCTCGCCGTGGGCCGAGCCATGAATACGGTCTCGATGTCGGGAATGTCCACGCCATGGGTCAGCATGGCCACGTTGATCAGAATCTGCGTGCGGTTGTCGCGGAAGCGCCTGCGGGTCATGCGCCTTTCCTCCGCGTCCATCTGGCTGTGAAGGACCTCTGCCGACAGTTTCGCCGTCTTGAAGAGGTCGGCCAGTCGTTCCGCGTGGTCGATGTTGCAGGCAAACACGAGGGTCTTGCCGAACCGGTCCCGGTCCTGCAGGTAGGTGTCCACGATGAACCGGTTGCGGTCGGCGTTCGCCGCCAGTTCGGTCAGCGAGGCCTCCGCGAAGTCCCCGTGGGTCCCGTTCAGCCTGGGTCTCCAGCGGACGCCGGTTTCCCTGGGAGCCCCCACCATGGGTCGGGCCAGGTAGCGCCTGCGCACCAGGAATGGAAAGTCGCAGGGCTCGCCGACCGGGACGAAGGACGTCCACTCCCGTGGCGTGGCCGTCAGCCCCACGATCGTCCTGCGCCTGTATCTACGCAAGAGCCTGCTGTACGAGGCCCCGCCCTCGCCCCAATGGAGTTCGTCGATCACGACGAAATCGAACCGCTGATCGCGAAAATCGCTGGCCTCCCGGGCCGTCCAGGTGTGGATGGTGGTGTAGACGACCCGGGCCGAGGCGTTCGCCTCCAACTGCGGGAGGTGCCCTTTCGGGCCGACGTAGCCCGCCTTCCCGGCCGCACCCTTGTGGCGTCCGCACAGGTCATCTGCGGCCTGCCGCAGCAACTCCCAGTCCTTGGTGATCCACAGGATTCGCTTGCCCCTCTTCGCGCGGCGCCACACCCAGTCGTTCGCCACGCGGGTCTTCCCGCCGCCCGTGGCGATCTCGATGAGGTGCTTGCCGGGACCGCCCCCTTGGGTGGCACCCTCCAGTTCGGCCAGGCACTTCGTCTGGTACGGGCGTAGCCATTTACGGGCCCGTTTCGGGTCGAAGAAGAACCCGACGTCATCGTCCACCGCCACATCGTCCAGATCGTCGTCGTCACGGGGAATTCCTACCGGGCGCGGCTCCCCCAGGCGTTTCATCAACGCGTCGATGACCTTCTTCCTGTTCCTGGAAGGCTCCCCGACCTCGCGGCCCCACTCGAACAGGGTCCGATCGTCCACTCTGCCGAGGAGGTCGCGGGCGCGTTCTACCGGATTATCCTTCAACCACTTGCGCAAGGCGGCAGCGGCCGCAGCACCAGAATTCGTGGGCACATGCAGACCCACTCGGTCGCAAAGGACTGCCATCAGCCACACGTTCAAGTGATCGCGCAGGAACTTCACGAACGGAGCGGTTTCCATGTTCACCTCGTTCGTGGCCCCCGGGGATTTCCGTGCAGACGAGTGCACGCCAAGGCTGCTGCATCACGACAGGGCGTTTCGGGATGCCCAGCGCCGCGCCGCCCGGCTACCTGAACACGGTCTCCAGGAACACCCGTAGCCGCGCCACCTTCTCGTCGTCGCCGTGATTCAGGATGGCGTCGAACAGCCGACGAACCTGATCACGGTCTGGCCGGGGGGGATAGACGCCCTGGAAGAACTCGACGACGGGGACGTCCAGGGCCTTCGCGATGCGCTCGATCATGGCGACGGTCAGGTTCACCTCGCCGCGTTCAATGTTGCCCAGGTACTTTGTGTGGGTCTCCGCCCGTTCAGCCACGGCCGCCTGGGTCATCCCCTTGGCGATTCGCAGTTCCCGGATGCGCCTCCCGATCGCGTCCTGCATCACTTGCCTCCGCGTGGAAACGTAGGCGGAAGCGTAGGTTGCGAACACCCCACCATAGATTGACCAGTGGGTGATCTAAGTGGTAGCGTCTGCCCCGAACACGGGAACCGATGGGACGTCCTCTTGGAGGGAAGCATGCCCGAACTGACGAACGATGATCTTGCCGATCTGGCCCGAGCGAAGGCTCTGCTGGAGAGCCCTGGGCTTGCGGCGCGCATCACGGATGCCTTGGGGACCCCCATCGAGAAGGGGTTCGAACTCCTGCCCGCCAGTTGGTCCAACCAGGTTCAGGTCGCGACGCGCGCGGCCTTGGATAAGGCGCTGCGGGTCGCACTCGGGACGATGGACGGAAAGGCAGTCGAAAACCCGAACAACCTGCTGCACAAGATCGCCGTTGCGACTTCCGGGGGGCTTGGAGGGTGGTTCGGACTGGTCGCGCTCCCGGTGGAACTCCCGGTCAGCACGACGATCATGCTTCGGTCGATCGCAGACATCGCCAGGAGCCACGGGGAGGATCTGAAGACCACGCTGGCCCAGCTTGCGTGCCTGGAGGTCTTCGCCTTGGGCGGCAAGTCGTCGAAGGACGACGCGTCGGAGAGCGGATACTTCGTGGTCCGGGCCGCGCTGGCGAAGGCGGTATCGGAGGCGGCGGAGTATATCGCCGAACGCGGGATCGCTGAAGAGGCCGCGCCAGCGCTGGCTCGGCTCATCGCTGTCATTGGTGCGCGGTTCGGCGTCGTGGTGTCCGAAAAGGTCGCCGCCATCGCCGTCCCTGTGATCGGGGCGGCAGGCGGAGCCCTGGTCAACCTGCTTTTCATGGACCACTTCCAGAACATGGCGCAGGGGCACTTCACGGTCCGTCGGCTGGAGCGGAAGTACGGCGAACCGGCCGTGCGAGCGGCATACGCGCAGATTCCAGTCTGACCGTCAGGAACCATGAACCGCTGGTTCCGGGCGTCTCGAAGCCCGACATGCGCCTGCTGGCCGTACACGACCGGTGCGGTGCCGACGAAACCGTCCCGGATCTGGGGATAAGGACTTTGGAGTGTTTTCCATGTCTTCCCCAGATGAACGAGGTGAACCATGACGCGCCAGACACTGATTGTTGTTGCCCTGGCCCTGGCCGGTTGCGGGGGGGCATCCACCCCCGGCCTGCAGGGCACGGATCAGGACCCGGGAGGGTTGTCGGACGCCCAACTGCCCGACGCCGAGATCTCTGCGGACCTTGGGGATGCGCGCGAAAGCGACATCCCAGCCACCATCGACGTCGCGGAAGTGTCACCCGATGTCGCGCCCCTCGACACCGCCGAAGACTCCTGCCGCCGCTCGTGCCAGGACCGGGAATGCGGTGACGATGGCTGCGGGGGCACCTGCGGTACCTGCACCGATGGCAAGGTATGCCAGGCGGGGACCTGCGCCTGCGCGGCCGATGACCACAAGGCCTGCTGCGCCCAGGCCGTCTGCTGGTTCGACAGTTGCGGCGCCCAGGGCACGAAGGTCGTGGACTGCCCGTTCGGGTGCAAAGAGGGCGCGTGCGAAGCCTGCGTGCCCCAGTGCAGCGGCAAGGAATGCGGCGAAGACGGCTGCGGGAAGGACTGCGGAACGTGCACCGTCGGTTCATGCGCAGGGTTGAAATGGACGCCGGTGGCCACGTGCCCCGCTGGAACCTGCATCCCGGGCCAGGTCCAGGATTGCGACGACGGCAACCCCTGCACGGTCGACACCTGCGACCCGAATGCCGGGTGCAGCCGCAGGAACGTGGACACCGGGACTACATGCGTGGCCGGGGCCTGTGTCGACGTTCTGTGGACCAAGCCGATCACCTGCATCGCCGGGCAGTGCATTGGAGGAGGCGGCAGCCTCCAATGCGTGGACGGCAACGACTGCACCGACGACACCTGCTCGCCCGCACTCGGCTGCGCCTTCCCGTCGAACTCGAAGGCCTGCGACGACAGCGACCCCTGCACGATCGGGGACACCTGCCAGTCCGGTGACTGTCGCGGGACCGGGCCGCTCGACTGCGACGACCAGAATGCCTGCACCCTGGACTCATGCGTGAAGGCCGTCGGGTGCAAGCACGACCCCGTGAACGAAGGGAAGGTCTGTTCGTCCGGGTTCTGCGCGGCATTGGACTGGACGAAGCCCAGCACCTGCGCGGGAGGCCAATGCATCGCGCAGGCTGGGCAGTCGTGCGACGACCAGATGACGTGCACCACCGATTCCTGCGACCCGACCATCGGGTGCGTGAACGCGGTGCAGCAGGGGAAGTGCCTGATCGAGGGGATGTGCCACAGCGAGGCCCAGACGAACGCTGCGAACGCCTGCCAGGTCTGCACCCCAGCCACCAACAGGACCGCCTGGAGCGCGAAGTCTTGCGACGATGGCAAGACCTGCACGACGAACACCTGCAGCGCCTCCACGGGCTGCATCAACACCGCCCTGGCGGGCAACTGCCTGATCGCGGGAACCTGCTACCTGACCGGGAACAAGAACCCGTTGAACGTCTGCCAGACCTGCACGCCCGCAACCAATACGACGACCTGGTCCCCCGCGATCGACGGCGGCACCTGCGCCGCAGGTTCGTGCTCGGGGCTGACCTGGACAAAGCCCAGCACCTGCCTTTCCGGCCAGTGCAACGGTGGCGGCGGAACCCAGTCCTGCAATGACGGCCTCGTCTGCACGACCGACTCCTGCACCGCCACGGGCTGCAGGAGCGTCCTGATCGCCGGGAACTGCCTGATCGACGGCGCATGCTACACCAACGGGCAGGTGAATCCTCTGAACCCGTGCCAGTTCTGCACGACGTCGAAAAGCACGACCACCTGGAGCAACGGAACCGACGGCGTCCAGTGCCTGGCCGCATCCTGCGCGGACCTGACGCTCACGTTGCCGAAGAAGTGCGCATCCGGGCAGTGCGTCGGGACGACGCAATCCTGCAATGACGGCCTGGCCTGCACGACCGACTCGTGCAGCACCAGCACCGGGTGCGCGAATGTCCTCCTGGTCGGGAACTGCGTGATCAGCGGTTCATGCTACGCCGACGGGCAAGCCGATCCCTCGGCGTCCTGCAGCGTCTGCAACACGGCGAAGAGCACAGCGTTCTGGTGCGACGCACCGGCCGGAACCCAGTGTCAGGCCGGTTCCTGCTCGTTCCAGGCGTACACGACCCCAAAGACGTGCAACAACCTGGGCGACTGCGTGGTGGGAGGTACGGTTGGCGCATGCGTCAGTACGGCCTGCAGCGTAGCGACGTGCGATGACGCCACCGGCTGCACCCAAGTGGTCCAGGGCGCGAACTGCCTCATCGGGGGAACCTGCTACCAGGACGGCTACCGTCAATCCGCCACCGCGTGCAAGGTCTGCAACAACGGAATGAACCCTCTGGGCTGGAGCAACGTCTCGAACGGCACCACCTGCGGAACGAACAAATGGTGTCAGGCAGGCTCATGCGTCTGCCAGCCGCAGTGCGAGGGGAAGCAGTGCGGCAGTGACGGGTGTGGCGGGTCTTGCGGGACCGGCTGCAACGGGCTGTACTGCTACGGCGACCAGTGCGTCACCTGTCTTCCGAGGGGCGCAGGAGGATGCACGTCCGTATCCCCGCAAATCTGCTGCAGCGGCCAATGTAGCGGGTCCAACTGCCTGTAATTCGCACCATTTGACGGTGCACCGGCCCCGAAAACCGGCGAAACTGCCCGAAATCTGGGTACAAGAATAGTGAGTGGTTTCGCTGGCTTCCACAGCGACGCTGCCCACGGCAGTTCCGCGCCCCAAAACGTTCCCGACAGGAGGTTCCCCATGAAGGTCAAGGTCCTGAAGCTCGGTCACAGCGCGTCGGAAGTCGAGTCGAACGTCGGTTCCACGGTGCAGGAAGTGCTGGACAAGGCCGGACTGCCCTTCGGCGGCCACGCCATCAGCGTGAACGGCCTGGGCGCCGGGCTGTCCACGGCCCTCGGCGAGGGCGACATCGTCACGCTGGTCCCGAAGGTCGAGGGCGGCCGATAGGCCAGGCCCTGCCGATCGTCCCCTACCCCCGAATCCCGCATCCGTGACCCGGACATCCCGTTTCGCTCCCTGAAATGCCTGGTTTCCAGGCCTGCGGAGCGCGCGCGCGAATGCGCACGAAGGGAATCCCGGGCACGGGTGCGGGGTGCGGTGGCACCCGAAGGAGACATCCCATGATCAACGCCCACCATCCGGGCCTGCGGGCGCTGCTGGAGTTCGAGGCGGCGCGGTTGCAGGTCCCCATCGAGTACATGGAACTGCCGGATGCGCCGACGGCACCCGTGACGTTCGTCCCCAGGATCGAAATCCGGGCCTACAACGGATCCGAGATCGCGGACCTGTCCATCCCAGGGGTCGACAGCCAGATCGCCTACAGCGGGCCGTACAACGCGCCAGGTGATCCTTCTGAAACGGACGTGCGACTCGGTGGCGACGATGATGCGGCAGGCCTGCTGGTTGCGCGCGTCGTCAGCCACCGGGTGTTCGTCTTCATGTCGCTGGAAACGCTGTTCGGGCAGGCCGATTCCCCGCAGTCGGACAATATCGGACCGACCGTCAACCCCGCCCACCAGGTGTTCGACGCCATCATGTCCCAGGCCCTGCCGCTCGCCGCCCAGAACATCCTGTACCGCGCCCGATTGTTTGGACACAAGGTTGTAGTCACGCGGCCTCCTGAGTCAGCCATGCCCGGCGGGCCTGTCTGGGGCTGAGGAAACCGAGTTTCTCGACACGCCAGTGCTCGTTGTAGGTCTCGACGAAGTACCT
>CAINDP010000240.1 GCA_903847405.1 uncultured Myxococcales bacterium
GTCCTCGAGGACCGGCGCCGTGCCCGCGAAGGCCACCGTGCCCGCCGCCGTCGCAGCCGCCAGCCAGGCGTCCCCCGCGCTGATCCGCCCGTCGGGCGCACTGGCCAGGGCCGCGTCAACCCCGCTGGCCGGGGCCAGGTCCGGCAGCACGCTGGCCGCGAAGGCCGGTTCCTCGATGCGCACGCGCCGGCTGTCGTCCATCGTCACGTACGTGATGGCCGTCCCGTCCCGCACCTCGAAATCGTCGCCCAGGTTCCAGGTCAGGTGGCCGTCCTCCCGCTTCACCAGCCGTTCGCGTCCCGGCCCGTAGGCGAAGGCCGCCCGGGTGCCCGAGGCGTCGGCGGCGCTGTCCATGCGGCCCAGGAAGTCCCAGGCGTAGGTCGTCGCGCCCCGCTGCAGCAGGTGTCCCGCCGCGTCGTACTGGAACTCCGTCGCGCCGGCCCGGGTCACCGCGTGGGGTCCGGCCCCGGCGCCGTACTCGTAGTCGCCCACGTGGGCCGCGCTGGTGGCGATGCTGCTGGACGCCTTCAGGATCCGGTCGCCCTGGTCGTGGGTCCAGGACAGGGTTTCGGCCCGGTCGCCCTTCCCGGGGTCCAGTTCGGCCCCGGTCAGCCGGTACAGACCGTCGTAGGCGTATCGGGCGGCGGCGGTCGGCTTCCCGTCATCGGGACGGCCGTCCACCACCTCCAGGACGTTGCCGACCCGGTCGCGTCGGTAGGTTTCGGCCATCAGCGCGGCCCCGCCCGGTCCCTGGACCGCCAGCGACGCCAGTTGCCGGCGCGCATCGTGGGTCATCGTCGTGACGGTCCCGTTGGCCATCGTGAAGGAGGTGGGCTGGCCGTTGGCGTCGTAGGCCACGGGCGAAATGTAGCCGGGGACGCCCACCAGACGATCGGCGCCGTCCAGGGTCACGTCGATCTGCCGGCCCGTGGGGAAGACGTTGGCGACGGCCCGGTCGGCGCCGTCATACAGCGTCCGGGACTCCAGCAGCCGCCCCCCGATGCCCTGGCCCAGGTACGACACCTGGCCGCGCAGCGTGTACCCATACCGCTCGCTGCCCGTCCCCGCCTCGACCGGGTAGGCCACCGAGGCCAGGTGCCCGGCCACGTTGGTGCACCGGTCCGCAGCGCAGGTCCCGCGCCGGTCCCAGGTCCGCGCGATGCGGGTTCCGGCTTCGTCGGCTTCGGCCCACTCCGCCACCGGGCGGTTCGTCCCGTCCCAGGCCTTGCGCACCGCGATGCCCCGGCCGTCCACCTGGCGCACCGGGTTGTCCGCGTCGTCGTACTCGAAGGTCGTCAGGCCGCTGTCCGGGTCGTCGATCTGCACGAGGCGCCCCAGCAGGTCATGGTCCTGGCGACGGGTCGCCCCGGCGGGGTCCACCATCGTCGCCAGCCGGCCCGTCGCGTCATACCCGTACCGGGTCACCAGCGGCGTCCCGCCCGCCACCGCCAGGCGCTCGATGGCCACGACCTGGTCCAGGCCGTTGCGGCGCACCGTCGTGGGCGTGTCCGCATGGGAACCGCCCGCCAGGGTGTCCTCCAGGTCCCAGTCCGCCTCGCTCAGAGGACCCAGGACGGTGCGGGATTCCGCGGGCCCCGCCTCGTCGCCGACGGACGGCTGGAGGTGCCCCACCTCGCGCCCCAGGGCGTCATGACGCTTGCGCTGCGACAGCGTCCCGACCGGGGCGGCCGCGTCGCAGCCGTCGCCCGTGCCCAGGTAGGCGTCGAAGATCTCCCGCGGCATCCCCTGCAGGTTGTGGGTCAGGAAGCCGGTGACCCGGTACGCGTCCCCGGAAATCCGGCGGCGCTCCTGGTAGGTCCGGCCCCGGCCGTCGATGCAGCGCACGGTCACCAGGTCCGTCCCCTCGCCACCCCCGGTGCGCTCCCGCAGCAGGACGCGGCTGGCCGGGCCGGCCAGGAGGTACTCGTAGGTCGCGCTGGGGGCTTCGGCCGAGTCGCCCGGCTCAATGGTGGCCGCGAGGCGCCCGAACTGGTCCCACGTGTAGTAGGTGCTGGTGCGCGCGTCCTGGACCTGGTCGCCGACGACGACCATCCACTGCGTGCTTTCGACGGGCTTGTCCCAGGCCGGGTCGTACTGCACGTCGCGACGCAGCCTGTAGGCCCCGTCCGCGTCCTTCAGCAGGATTTCGACGCGGGCCACCCGCAGGCCGTCGCCGTCCATCGTGTACAGGCGCCGGTGCGTGTCGCCGCCGGACGTGCCCAGCGGGTCCAGGGACTCGACGACGTTGCCGTTTGCGTCCAGGCGGTTGCGGACCTTGTCCCGGGTCTTGCCGGTCGCATCCACGCGCTCGGCGACGCGGGTCGGGGTGCCGTGGTCGGCCTTCCCCTCGGGCAGCCCGGCGAAGGCGTCGCCGTCGTAGGACGTGACCGTCTCCCCATACACATCGTCCGCGGGCGTGCCGTCGCCCTGGGCCACGCCGTAGGTCCGCTGGCGGGCAGGCAGCCCCAGGATCCATCGCCCGTCGTTGCCCTCGGGCGCCACGTAGACCGTGCTGGAGTAGCGTTCGTCGCCCAGGCACATGGCCCCGCAGGGCGTCCCCGTGTAGCCGGTGCCCGTGCAGGCCTCGCAGGCCCCGCCGCCCACGGCCGTCACGCCCAGTTCCGATTCCAGCGTCACATTGCCGTAGCCGTCGTGGTCCCAGGTCGTGCGGGTCGTGACCCACTTCGTCGCGTCGGTCACGCCTTCCCGGTGCTCGACGTCCTGCGCGGTTTCGCAGACGTGCCGCACGGGAAAGCGCAGCCCGTCCGACGGCACGCCCGCCACATCGCAATCCACGTACGTATGCGTCGTCACCTGGATCGACCGGCCGCCGCTCCACTGCTCCTCGCGCAGCAGAAGGCCCGCGCGGTACGCATCGCCGATGCCGACGTCGAACCGCTCCTCGGTGGCCCCGGCTTCCTGCAGGTCGTCCCCCGCCAGGGCGCCCTCGACGCGGGCGTAGCCCCGGAAGCGCTTCTCGGTCCCGTCGTGGTAGCCGTCGTGGTAGGCGTAGGTCGTGACCGTGTGGACCTTCGTCAGTTCGTCCCACTCGTCGGTGGACTTCACCACCGTCATCGGGAACGGCAGGGCACGGGTCCAGGCCGCGATCGACGCGTCCCTGGCCCGTTCGGCCACGGAACTGGCATAGGTCACGTCCGTGACCCGGCCGATGGCGTTCGTGATGCGCGACAGCAGGTTCGGACGCGTCGGGAACAGTTCCAGGTACGTGACCTTCCCCGATGCGTCGATCCAGACGACGTCGCTGGAGCCGTTTCCGTTCATGTCCGCCTGCAGCACGGTCGTGCCGGCGATCCGCTCGGGGATTTCGCCCGCGATGTCGGCCCCGGTGATGTCGCGGCCGGCGTCCAGGCTGGCGCCGTTGCGGTTGAGCCAGTACCGGACCACGTTGCCAGACACCAGCACCAGGTCCGCCAGGCCGTCGCCGTTCAGGTCGTCCAGTTCGACCTCGATGGCCTGCTGGCTGGACGCCAGGGGGGGCGACAGCGGGATGGACGCCCAGGCGCCCCAGTGGCCGCGGCCCAGGTCCAGGCGGTACCGGACCTCGTCCTGGTTCACCAGCACGACGTCCTGCAGGCCGTCGCCGTTCATGTCGTTCAGTTCCAGCCGGTCCGACTCGAAGCCCGCCCCGACGGGCTCGGCGGAGGGGTCCAGCACGAAGGCCCCTGCGCCCGTGTTGCGGTACAGGAAGGTCTGGTTCGCGGCGTCCGTCCCCTCGCTGCGCAGGAGGTCGATCCGCTTGTCGTTGTCGCAGTCCAGGAAGCGGACCGTCCGCAGGGCGCCGTCCGACGGGTCGAAGTCGCCATCCAGGTCGGGCACCCCGCCTCCGCTGCCGGACGCCCACAGGGATCCGACCTCGGCCCAGTCGCCGGTGCCGCGGTTGTACAGCACCTGTCCGGTCTGGGCGTTGATCAGGTCCGCGAAGCCGTCGCCGTTGACGTCCAGCACCTGCACGTTGGGCGACGCCAGATCGAAGCCGCCCTGGTTGCCCACCGTGCTGGCCACCGCCGCCGCGAAGCGGTGCGTCCCGTCGGCCTCCAGCACGTTCCGGAAGATGCGGTGCGCCTGCCCGGCCTCCGACGTGTCCACCACGTCCGGCAGGCCGTCGCCGTCCAGGTCCACCAGCGTCGATGCGCGCTGCTGCATGTCCACGCCCAGGGATCCCATGGACACGACGTAGGGCTGCGCGCAGGACTCGCCGGCCTTGCAGTCCACGCCCAGCGCCCGCTGGTAGGCGTACGTGTCGTGGATCGGGTA
>CAINDP010000241.1 GCA_903847405.1 uncultured Myxococcales bacterium
CGCCGCCGTGATGTCGGTCGTGATGGTGCTGGTGTTCGCTTCGGCCGTCAGCGCCCTGCTGTTCGTCGGGCCGCGCATCGGCGCCGCGATGGCCCGGGACGGCTTCCTGCCGAAGGCGCTGGTCGCCCGACCGGGGCGGCCTCCGGTGGGCGCCATCCTGCTGCAGGGCGGCCTGGCCCTGGTCCTGGTGTTCGCCTGGCACATCCAGCAGATCCTCCAGGACCTGGGCGCGATCCTGACGCTGTTCTCGGCCCTGGCGGCCCTGGCCCTGATCCGCCTGTGGCTGAGGGGCCCGGGGCCCGGGCGGCCGTCGACCGTCAGCGTGGTCGCCGCCCTCGTCTATGCCACGTCGTCCGCCGGGATGCTGTACTTCGGGTTCCGGGATTCGCCCGGCCTGCTGATCTGGGTGGGGGTCGCGACGGCGATCGCCCTGGCCGCCTATGGCTGGAACCGGTTCAGGGCGTCGCATCCTTCGTGATCGAATCCTTCGGGGCGTAGTACCGGTTGCTGGGGTCGATGCCCCGGTACTTCGGGATTTCGACGTAGCCATGGGCGGCGAAGTAGGCGTCGATCGCCTCCTCCGTCGGCGGCTTGACCTCGACGCAGGCCAGGTCCGGTCGGAACCTCTCGATGTCGAAGCCCGCCAAAGCCTTCGGTTCGTAGCCCTCGATGTCCAGCGACAGGAAGTCGACCTTCGCCACCTTCTGGCGCGCCAGCAGCACGTTCAGGGTGATCGTCGGCACCTTGACCTCGCGCACGCCGCCCGCCCCGGCCGCCTCGCGGATCTGCCGGGCCTGCTCCGGAACCCCGGTGGAGTTCTTGGGCGCCGACTCGACGATGGTGAGGTCGCCGACCTCGTCCGAGACGTCCGACACGAAGAACGACACGAACCGCGTCCCGGGCCGGAACTGCACGTACCCGTCCCGATAGTCGGCGTTCGCGTCGATCGCGATCCCCTTCCAGCCGAAACGTTCCTCCAGCAGGAAGGTCGTGCTGTCGTCCTTGTAGTGCGAGGACCCCACGTCCAGGAAGAACCCGTCGCGACGATCGCCCAGGAAATCCCGGATGATCAGTTCCTCGAAGCCCTGCGAGTACTGCCGGGGCCCCAGTTTCCGGACCAGCGAGTCCACGAACCTGCAGGACGGATCGGCCTCGTTCCAGCCGTAGCAGGCCATCGGCGCCGGCTTCCGGGCCTGCTCTTCCAGGACGAACCGCAGGGCCAGGGCGGACGCCACGGCGGCCAGGACCAGCACCAGCAGCAACCGCCAACGCGTCATTCGCATCCTCTGGGGAAAGGGGCGAAAAGCCCGGAACGACGCATCGTAGCGGGTCCTCATCGGCGTCGCAAGGCGAGGGGCGGACGGGTGCAGGGGAGGAGGAACGACCGCGTCAGAAGTCCGTGCGACCGTCCACCTGATGCCCCACCATGAAGTAGCCGAAGGCGGTGGTTTCGGCGGCCACCAGGCCGGTGCCCGTCGGGATGGTCTTGTTCGTGCCGGGGTGCCAGTTGCCCGGATCGTCTTCCTCCACGGTGGCCTGGTCGCAGTAGTACACGGTGAACAGGGTCAGGTTCTTGTCCTGCTCAAAGCGCGGCTTGTACGGGACCGTGACCTTGAAGGCCTTGCTGGGCGCCACGCCGCTGTTCCGCGTCAGTTTGTAGTAGTTGCCGCCGGAGATCGTGTACAGGTTCGTCGACAGGGAACGCAGGTAGAAGGCCTTCTTGATCGGGGCCGAAATGGTGATGCTGGTGGCCTGGGCGAAGGTGTTCGCCGTGATCGTGAGCCGGAACCCGTCGGCATTCCAGTATTCCGCTGCGCTTGCATTCGCCGAGAACGTGTACGGGTAGCTGGTGAACTCGGGCATGGCTTCCTCCTTGTGAACCCCTTCACACCCCGGGAGGGCCGCCGCCGTTCCCGGGAATCGAACCCATCGCTCGGCGCACCAGGTCGGCCCGATCGGGACGCTCGATGCGCTCGAAGACGACCACCGCGCCCAGCCGGTGTCGCTGGGCCGCGTCACGCTCGCCGGCCGCGTCCAGCAGGTCGGCCAGCAGCAGGTGCGCATTGGCCAGGGAAATCGACAGCCCGTCGTCCCGGTGGGCCGTCAACAGGCAGGCCTCCAGTCGTCGCCGCGCTTCCGATGCATCCCCCAGACCCTGGAAGGAATGCGCCAGGTTCAGCAGCGCCACCCGTTCGCCCTGGACGTAGCCGGACTGCCTGCACAGGGCCAGGGCCCGTTCCGACAACTCGCGCACGTTGGCCCAGTCCCGGCGCCGCAGGGCCAGGTCGGCCAGCGCCGTCAGGACGTGGGCCAGCCCCTTGGAATCGCCCGTGCGCTCCCGGATCTCCAGCGAGCGTCGCGCCGCCTCGTGGGCCTCGTCCAATCGACCCAGCCGACCCATGCAGGACGCCAGGTTCGTGAGGTGCGCGGCCAGGCCGCGGGGATACCCCGCCTGTTCGCACAGGGCCGCTCCCGTCCGGCTGACCTCCGCCGCCTCCCCGTGCAGGTCCCGATCCATCAGGCAGGCCGCGCGGAAGAACAGCGCCTCGATGCGTTCCGCGAAATCCCGCGGGTCCGTCAGGGCCCCCAGCGCGCGGTCCACGCACGCCATCGCCTCGGCCAGTTGGCCGGTCTTCCGCGACAGGCGCGCCCGAACCACCTCCAGGCGCCCCAGGGATCGCGGGTCGACCATACCCTCCAGCAGGTGTCGGACCTCCTCGACCAGCGCCTCGCCCCCACGGTTGTCGCCCCGGTCCATCCTCAGGCAGGCCAGGCGCAATTTCGCCCGGACCGCCATCGCCCGATCGCCGGCCTCCAGGGCCTCGACCGCCAGGCGCTCCAGTCCCTCGGTCGCCTTCACCGCGTGGCGCCGCGCCTCCTCCAGGCCCGCCGTGACCTCCAGCAGCCGGCGGCCCGAGGGACTGCCGGTCGCCGGCGGACACTCGCGGACCAGGGTCGCCAGCGCCCGGGCGGCCTCGGCGTATCGCCCTCCGAACACCTCCCAGGACGCCAGTTCCAGCAGCAGGTCGATCCGTCGCTGGTCCGCGGGAAGGCCCAGCCGAACGAGGTGCCCGTCGGCGCGGACCAGCAGGTCGCGGGCCCGGGTCACGTCGCCTTCGGTCACCGCCCGGTCGGCGGCCCGCCGGAGCCACCCCACCGCGATGTCCAGGAACCCCGCGCGCTCGTAATGATCCGCCAGGTCGGCGGCGACCCGCTGGATGTCGGCCGCCGCGATCGCCTCCAGGACGCGGGCGGCCGCCAGGTGCCGGCGCCCCACGTCGGGCCCCTGCCGCTCGGCCTCCAGGGCCTCCCGCAGCCCCGCGTGGACCGGCACCAGGAACGCCTCGGGCCGCCACGGAACCTCCCGCACGTAGCCCTCGGTGACCAGGCGTGCCAGGGTCGCCGCGGCGCCGTCGCGCAGGTCCGACCGTCCCTCCAGGTCCAGCAACGCCTTCAGGTTCGTCGGGGTGGCGTGGCGTCCCAGCAGGGCGATTCGATCCAGGATCTCGGCCGCAGCAAGCCCCCCGTCGCTCCTGCGCAGCCCGTCCAGACGGGCGGCCAGGACCTGCCGAAGGCCGTCGGGCAACTGGGCCGACTGCCCCGGGGCCAGGCTCACCCGTCCATCGGCCAGCGTCAGCGCGCCCTCGGCGGCGAGGTGCCTCAGGACGTGCACCGCCACCATGGGATTTCCCGCGGCGGCCCGGCGGACCAGCGCCCTCAGGTCGGGGTCGAAGGGGCGACGGCTCATGCCCGCGGTCACCGCGTCGATTTCGCGATCGGTCATGCCCGGCAGCCGCCAGGCATTCCCCAGGCTGCGAATCGTCGCCAGCGCCCGGTGCAGGGGCGCCTCGTCCTGCAGCGGCGACTTCCCCAGGGGTCGCGACGCCACCAGGATCACCAGCGGCGCCGGCCGGTCGGACAGCCGCCGCGCCAGGCGGTCCAGGAGGTCCGCGGACGAAGGGTCCGCGCACTGGAAGTCGTCCAGGAACAGCGCCAGGGGTCCGTCCGCGAGAACCCGGTCCAGGCCGGCTTCGACCCCTCCCGAGTGCGCAGGCGGATCGCTGTCCGCCGCCACCTCGCCACCGGCCGCCAGCGCCTCGCGCCACGCCGACAACCGGTGTCCCGGCGCCGCACGGCCGGTGCCCACGCGGAACTTCCGATCCTCGGCCAGGGCCAGGAAGCGACGGCCCAGCGTGGACTTGCCGCCGCCCTCCTCGCCCTCCAGCCAGGTGACGGTCCCACGCCCCTCGGCCGCCTCGTCCAGCACCCGGGCCAGGTGGCGCATTTCCGTCCCGCGGTAGGCCACGTCCGGTTCCCGCAGTTCCAGCCGCACGGACGGCGCCGGGCTGGGACGGCCGGCCGGCGTTCCGGTCCCGTTCGAATCGCGAACCCCGTCCGCACCGGGCCGCCGACGCCAGCGGTCGAACCGATCGGCCGCCTCCCGGGCGGACGCCGGACGCCGATCGGGGTCCCGGGCCAGCAGCCGCATCACGAAATCGTCCAGTTCCCGCGGGATGTCCGGCGCCGGCTGCAGCAGCGTCAGGGGCACGGGCAACCGGCGCGTCCGTCGCCCGTCCGCGGCCAGCCCGGGGCGTCCGGCCAGGCATTCCCAGGCCAGGGCCCCCAGCGCGTACAGGTCCGTCCGCAGGTCCGGGGGACGCTCGATCATCAGGGACGCCCCGCGGGGAATCCCCCGATCCTCGATGGGCGACGGCCGTCCGCCCTCGGGCGGAAAGTCCAGGATGACCCAACGCTCGCCGAAACGCCCGAAACGCCCCTTGGCCTGGAACACGGAGCGGGCATCCAGGGAGCCGTGGACGAAGCCCTTCTCGTGGATGGAGGCGATCCCGTCGGCCACCTGGTGGAGGATCTCGGCCGCCACCGGAACCGGCAGCGCGCCTTCCTGGGCCAGGCGCTCCCGGAGGGTCCGCCCTTCCAGCAGTTCCATGGCCAGCCAGGGGGCGCCGTCCGCCCCCACCCCGCCCTCCAGGGCCGCCACGACGTTGGGATGGTTGATCGCGGCGATGGGGAATTCGTCCAGCACGGCCTGCTGCGCGGGACTCGACTGCGGTCGCGGGGGCCGGACCTTCAGCACCGCCTCCGTCCGATCCTCGCGGCCCCGGACCAGGTACACCCGGCTCCCCGGCCCGACGTTGAGCAGGCGCACGATCCGCCAGCGACCCGACACGATCGACCCCGGGGTGAGAACGGCTTCGTCCCCGCAGTCGTCACATCGCCAGGCCCCCACCGGAACAGGGCGATCGCACCTCGTGCATCGCTTCCGCATCCGTGCCGACTCCTGAATGCAATCATCGTAAGGGGGGGGCTCCGCGCCGTCAATCTCTTGCCGCAGCCGCAGTCGACTCGGGCGCACTCCCCGCCCGAGCACGGAGGCGGAGGCGAGGGATTGCGCATGCAATCTCTTGCCGCAGCCGCAGTCGACTCGGGCGCACTGAATCAGAAAAACGCGTAGCCGAGGCCCGCTTCCAGCGAGATGGGGAAGTTCACCGGCGTGTCGGATTCGTTGGACACGAAGTAGGCCGCCACGCCGACCTGGAACGCGAAGTAGATGGGGCCGTAGATGGTCGCGTTGATGCCCAGGGCCACGGCCCCGCCCAGCAGGTAGGTGGGCCGACGCACGTTGGAGGCGGGGCATCGGGCCGGGTCGTTCGGCCAGAACTTGCAGTTCGGGTCGGTGGTGGACTCGAAGTCGCTGAGGTAGTCGAAGGCCAGGCCGGTGTGCAGGAATACCCGGCCCCAGTTCCCGCGCAGCGAATAGCCGACCCCGGCCGTGACCCGGATGGTCCAGAACTGCTTCACCAGGTCGCCGAACTTGTCCTCGAAGGCGTTCAGGACGTTGACGCGCCCGAAGACGTCCAGGCCTTCCTTGACCTGCCAGGCCAGCCCGATGCCGAAGCCCGCGTTCGAAAAGAGTCGCCGCGTCGGGACCCGCAGGAAGACCGAGTAGGCGGCCGTGGTGTCCAGGTAGAACCGGGCCAAGGGCTTTTCGACGACCTCCCGGGAAGGCAGCACGGCGCACGCCAGCCATCCGGACACGGTCCGCGACGCCGTGTCGGCGGCGGCCTCGGGCCCGGACCACGGGGACTCGCCCCGGGCCACCAGCACCAGGTGCCCCCCCGACTGCCGGGAGACTTCCGCGACGCGAACCTCGACCGCACCCGCCTCGCCGGGAGCGCCGGTCAGGTAGGTCGCCACCGCCGCGGTCGCCCGGGCGAACTTCAGGAACGCCTCGACCCGCTCCAGGCCGCCCATCAGCGATTCCTTGGGGTTGGTCCGGATGAAGTCCTCGGCGGCCGTCCGCATCGCCGCCTCGGTGGCCTGGGGAAACCAGCCCTTGCGGAACTTGCGGCCTGGCGTGACCAGCAGCAGGTTCTTGAACGCCACGTGCGCCTGGGCGGTCTGGCCCTGCTCGACGTGGCACAGCCCCTGGTACAGGTACAGGTCCGACATCAGGTCCGGGGACAGGATGTCCAGGTAGACCTTGCGGGCCGAAGCGATCCCCTGCTCCAGGGCCGAAATCGCCTCGGGGATCCGGATGTCCCGATAGCGCTCCTGTCCCAGGTGCAGCAGGCCGCGGACGACCAGTTCCGGGCTTTCCGTGCTTTCGGCGGACTGGCGGAGGTCGGCCGGCCGTACCGTCGCCACCTCGGGCTCCCGGGCCAGGGTCCGGGCGACGGCGTCCGCCAGGATGGCCCCCGCGTCCGGGGACGATACCGGTTCCCCCTCGATGAACAGCGCGCCCGGATCGATGCGGAAGTCCCGTCCCGGAAGAATCGCGACACGACGCCGGGGAACCGCGGACTCCGGCAGGCCGATGGCGGACTTCTTCGGCGGGGCGGCGTCCGCGGGCAGGACCAACCCGGCCAGCAGGATCGCGATCCAGGCCGCCTTGCAGCGCAGGGTCATTCCGCCCCCTCGCCGGTTTCGGCCGCTTCGTCCCCGGGGCCGGAATCCACCGGCAACTCGCTTCCCACCTCGTCGCAGGTCTTGTCCTCGCTCCCCAGATCGCCCGCGGCGGTCGTCCGCTTGAAGCGGGCGGTCCGGGCCGTCGCAAGGACCCGGCCGATGGGTCCCTCCAGAGTGTCGCCGTTGTCGGATTCCGTCAGGCGTGCCGAGATCAGGTCCACGGTCGCCTGCGAACAGGAGGACGGATCCAGGAAGGCAAAGACCAGGACCCCGCCCTCGAACCGGCCCTTGGTCAGGAACCTGCAGTGACAGACCCCTCCGATGGTCTGGATGAAGTCGGGGTCGGCGTAGAAGCGGATGATCCCCGCCACGTCCGGGCCGTACTCGCCCAGAACCAGTTCCAGGTAGGCGCCGCCCTCGAGGCCCGGCACGCCGTCCACGACGACCGGCGCCTCGGCGGTGGTCCGGTAGACCCCCGTCAGCAGGCGCGAATCGGTGCAGCCGGCCGCCACCGCCATCGCCGCGACCAGCCCCAGGAAGGCCAGCCGCGGTCCCGTGCTGTTTCGTCCCGTCGTCACGGCAGCGTCCTTTCCATCACCACCAGGTCCTCGAAGCCCCGCCCCAGGCGAACCTCTTCCCGGAACCGCCCGGTTTCGACGAATCCCGTCTTGCGATAGACCGCGATGGCCCGGGTGTTCGACGCGATGACCATCAGGCGGACCTTCCTGAACCCCTGGGCCGACGCCGCCCGGATCGCGTGTTCCATCAGGGCCTTGCCGACGCCCCGATCCCGGAACCCCGCCCGCAGCCCGATGCCCAGTTCGCACACGTGCGCACAGCGCCGCAGCGGAACGGCCCGCAGGTCCACCATCCCGGCGACCACCCCGTCCTGCTCGGCCACGAACAGCAGCCACCGGCCCCCGCTGGCGTTCGCCCGCATCACGTCGCCCCCGTGGGCGGCGGGCTCGGCAGCCACCTCTTCGGGGGACAGCAGGATGAAGCCGTCGACCGGGGCCAGTTCGGACAGGATCGCACCCAGGGCGGGCGCGTCGTCGGGCAGGGCTTCGCGGATGATGAAGGGGGCGCCTCGGGCGTCGACGGAGAGGTCCACCGGCACCTCCGGCCCGCCTCGCCGAGGCGGGTCACAGTCCCTGCGACCCTGCGTCAGGCGCCGGGCCGACCGGGATCCTCGACCTCGGCAACGGCTGCGGCTGCGGGAGCGGGTTCCACGGCATCGGGCCCTTCCTCGGCGGCTTCCGGAGCCGCGTCGGAATCGTCGTCCGCGTAGGTGTAGCCCTCGACGTCCTGGGCCACCGGGCGCCCGGCGTTCCCGGAGTCGGACCCTTCGTAGATCGGTCGCGGCTTGCCCGTGGTCAGCAGGTACAGTTTGTCCTCGGCCAGATCCAACTGCATCTGGGTCACCAGGTAGGCGCGGCGGTTGTGCTCGGCCTTGCGCAACGTGACCTGCAGGTGCTCCTCGGCCTCGGCCAGGCGCCGGTGCAGGTTGTCGATCGCGGCCTTCAGGCGGGGGCCTTCCTCGGACACAGCGCCTTCGCGAACGGGCTCGGGGGCCGGCCGCGGACGCGGAGCCTCGGCGCGCTCCCGGCGGGCGGCGTCCAGCTCCAGGCGCAGGCGGTCGACGTCGGACCGCAGACGCTCGGCCTCGGAACGCAGGCGCGTCGCCTCGGCGATCGCCTCCGTCGCCTTCGACGCGTCGTCTTCCCGGGCCTTCCCGGCCGTGCCCGCCGCGGCCATGGCCTGGTTGTAGCGGTCCTCCAGCCAGTGGCCCATCTGCTCGGCCTTGGCCTTCAGTTCGACCGCCCGATCGCGGGCCGCCTCGGTTTCGGCCAGTTTCGCCTTCAGGGCGTCCAGGCCATCGGTGGCCGCCTTCGCCACCTTGCGCGCTTCCTCGGAACGGGCGCGCTCGCGCTCCATTTCCTTGCGCACCTTGGCCAGTTCGGCCTCGGTGGAATCCAGGCGGCCCTTCACTTCGTCGCGCTCGCGGTTCCCAAACAGGCCCACGCGAACCTCCCATTGCCGCGGCGGATGGAACCGCCGGGCGGAATCGTCAATCCTCGATGACCTCGAAGGCGCCCGTCGCCAGGTTCGCCTCGTACCGCATCACGCGGGACACGCGATTCTGATCGTCGGGAATGACCACCGGCACCGTGTGCGGGCCGAAGTGCTGTTCGTCGAACCAGCCGTACGCCGCCACGATGATCTTGTCGCCCACGTGGGCCAGGTGGGCCGCCGCGCCGTTGATCCGGACATCGCCCCCGCCCCGCTTCCCGGGCAGGCAATAGGTCGAAAACCGCGCCCCGTTCGTCACGTCCCAGATGTCCACTTCTTCCAGCGGACCGAATCCGGCAGCCTCGATGAGCAGCGGATCCAGCGTGATCGAACCCATGTAATCCAGATCGGCCTCGGTGACCGTGGCCCGGTGCAGTTTGCCGATCAGGAACTTCCGAACACCCATCCACCCCTCCGGGGCTTGTCCCAACCCGCACTTCCTAGCACATCCGATCCCGTTTGGAAAGGCGCGGCCCCACGCCCGGGCGGGCCACGCGGCACTGACATTGGATCGGCCCGAGGCGACTTCGGCTCCGGCGAAAGATCGCTGCGCGATCCGTTCGCCTGCGCCTGCGTGCTCGGGCGGAATGGATCGCCCCCCCCGCGGGAAACGGAAGCCCAACAGGTTGCGTTCATTCGGACCTTTCCTGTATCCTACCGTGGGTTGCGTTTAGCCCAAGGATCCCTCCCGAACCGAGGACGACAGCGATGAAGCGCTCTCCCCTGCTCACCGCGGCCCTGTTTGCTGCGGTGTTCCCGGTGGCCTGCGGCGGTGGCGGCACCCCGGGGGAACTTGACTCGACGGGCGTGGATCAAGAACTTCCGGACATCCGGTACGACATCGCCGACTCTGACGTGACGTCGGACCGCGTCACGACCGACGACGGGGACTGCCAGATCACCCTGGGGTACGCCGACCCGGTGATGGACGACCCGGCCAACGGGTACCACCTGGAACTCAGCTTCAACGGCCAGCGCGACATGCGGGTCAAGGCCACGGCCTGCAACGCCGTCGCCCCCGATGTCAGCATCAGCTACGAGGAAGTGTCGGACCCCGACGACCTCTGCTCCCTGGACCTCGAGGGCTTCCCCACGGACGCCGACGGCATCTCGTCCGTCATCGTCGGCAGCCCCCAGAGCGCGCTGGAAGGCGAGTGCACGTTCAAGGCGTGCCAGGAAGGCACCGACAACTGCCTGACGTTCAACGTCCACGTCGTCGAAAAGGTGAAGGTTCCCCTGTCGGTCGGGTTCGCGGAGTACACGGGCGTGCATCCCCAGGTCAGCCTGGGCTACGTCCGCCTGTTCAAGAAGGCGGACCCCTCGAAGAACCGCTGCGACAGCCTGAAGTCGGAGGCCCTTCCCACGGCCTCCGACGGTCGGGGCCCGATCAGCATCCTGCTGACCGCCAAGTTCGAAACGCTGAAGAACCTGGAAACCGAACTGACGCAGTCGTACACGGTCTACTGCTACGCCACGGAACCCGGTTCCGACCAGAAGCGCGCCTACGGCTGCGTGGACGACGTGACCGTCGAGGCGGGCGCCAAGCGGTTCGTCGAGTGCCCGCTGGACGACATCCCGCCGAAGATCGTCGGGTCATACAACCTCACCACCACCCTGAACATGGTGTCGGGCCTGCCGCCGCAAGTGCAGTTGGTGGTCAACTACATCATCGACTTCCTGCAGAGCCCGACCGGGGCGATCCTCAAGTTGATGTGCGACCCGAACATCTGGGGCGCGAACGGCGGGGCCCTCCAGGGGCTGTGCGAGTACATCTTCGTCGACATCACCACGCCCGACATCGACAACCTGACCACCATCGGCACGATCGCCCGGGACATCATCGACGCGCTGCTGATGAGCCTGCTGGAGGCCAATTGCCCCGACAAGGTCCACCCTGAAACCTGCTCGCAGGTCTTCACCATCGGCGGCGACGTCGGCGAGATGCTGCGAAAGTTGACGCTGCTGTCCACGATGAAGTGCGACAAGGAGCCGGGCCAGGACGGACTGATCGCCCTGGGCGACTGCTCGGAGAAGTGGCACTCGGTCGTCATCTACTGGACCCTCGGCAAGAACTGCGCGCCCAGCGATCCCACCTGCGGTGCGGTCCAGTTGTCCCTGAACTCGCTGCCCGGCATGGGCGGCACGATCACCGCGGACATCGAGGCCCGCCTGGTGGAAAAGAACACAAAGCTGGCCATCACCAAGCACCCGGTGAACCTGAAGTACGGCGCCCTGATCGACTTCGTGCTGGAAAAGATCCTGCTGCCCCAGGTCTTCGGCAACGGCTCCGACGGTCTGCCCGCGGTGGATTCATTCGAGGCGATGATCGGCTCGCTGCTGGCCGGCAAGGCCTGCCTGCAGACCGGGACCTGCTGCCACGACTTCGCCGTGAACCTGGTCGGACAGACCGGCGGCGCCCTGGGCGTGAACCTCGTCGAGGGGGCCTGCGACGCCCTGATCAACACGGGCGGGCAGTACGTCCGCAGTTTCCTGACCGACCTGGACACGGACACCAGCAACTTCCAGATCGGCACCCCCGCCGATACGCCGTGCGCGATCTTCGACAAGAACAACGACATGAAGTTCGACGCCCTGGGCGCGATGCCCGTGGAGCAGCAGTGCCTCTGGGATGCCACGTTGACGCTGGGCAACATCGACTACTCGCCTGACGCCACCTTCTACGGCAATCGCTTGTAACAACGGCAGGCCTCGGCCGATGACCCCTCGCAACGCACCACTTCCGGCCCCCGACACCGAGCGTGTCCGTCTGGGCGTCCTGACGAACCCGACCGCGCACCACAACTACCGGTTCCCGTTCACCCATCACGCCCTGGGGGCCGAACTGGCGTCGGAACTGGACGCGGTACGGACTGCCACCAAGGCGGAACTGAACGACGCCGTGCGGCACCTGGTCCTGGAGCGGGGCGTGAACGTCCTGGCGATCAACGGCGGGGACGGCACGATCCACGGCACGATCAACGCCATCGCGAACCTGCTGGGCCCGGACGTCGATGCGGGCCGGGCGCGGTTGCCCCGCCTGCTGCTGCTGAACGGCGGCACGTACAACATGGGCAGCCGGGCCATGGGCACGAAGGCCGATCCGGTGACGACCGTCCGGCGCTTCCTGGCGCGGTGGTCCGATGCGCCGCCCAGCGCCGTCGCCACGCGGCCCATGGGGCTCCTGGAGGTCGATCGGCCGGGCCGGAACCCGATGCTGGGCATGGTCTTCGGGTCCCAGGTCATCATGAACGTGCTGGGTCTGTGCGACGACCTGGGGTCCGGGTACCTGGGCCTGGCGTCGCTGCTGGCCCGGGGCGGGTTCGGCACGCTGCTGCGGACGCGGTTCTTCCAGGAAAACCGCTGGCGGCTGCGGCCCGATGACGGGACGGCCTGGCTGGACGGGACGCGCTACCAGGACGTCACGGCCATCGCGGCCTCCACCATCGACCTGAAACTGGTCCGGGGCCTGGTGTGGGCGCTGGCGGTGCCCGCGGGCTCGAAGGGGTTCGCGGTGCGGGCCCTGCGGACCCGGACGCCCGGGGAGATGGTCCGGGCCCTGCCGCAACTGCTGTGGGACCTGCCGCACCCGCTGATCCTGTCGGTACCCGAGGCCTCGAAGGTCGTCACGTCCGGGGATTTCACGCTGGACGGCGAACTGTACGCCTCGGAGGGACGCATCGAACTGACCATGAGCCGGTTCGCCTTCGACGTCGTCGTGGGGGAGGACCTCTGACGCCGTCATCGGACCAGCGCATCGTCCCGCTGCCCACGGACGACCCCTGTTTCCAGGGCGCCCGCAGGGTCGTCGAACTGCTGCGGGCCGCCGGCCACGAGGCCTGGATCGTGGGCGGGGCGGCGCGGGACCTCCTGATGGGTGCAACCCCTCCCGACTGGGACGTGGCCACCTCCGCGCGCCCCGAGGCCGTCCAGGCGCTGTTCCGCCGCACGGTGCCCGTGGGCGTCCAGTTCGGCGTCGTCCGGGTCCTCCTGAAGGATTTCGAATACGAAGTGGCGACGCTGCGGGCGGACCTCGGGTACTCGGACGGGCGGCGGCCCGACGGGGTGCGCTTCACGGACCTGCGCGAGGACGTGCTGCGGCGGGACTTCACGATCAACGGCCTGGCCCTGGACCCGATGACGGGCGAGGTGACGGACCTGGTGGGCGGCGTGGCGGACCTGGCGGCCGGCATCCTGCGGGCCATCGGGGATGCCGACGCGCGGTTCGCCGAAGACCGGCTGCGGCCCCTGCGGGCAGTGCGCTTTGCCGCGCGGACCGGCTTCGCCATCGAGGAGGCGACGTACGACGCCATGCGGCGGGCGGCCGCCGACGTGGCCGCCGTCAGCGTCGAGCGCATCTCCGAGGAACTGAAGAAGACGCTGCTGTCGCCGCGGCCGGGGCTGGGCTGGCGGCTGCTGGCGGACACCGGGATGCTGGCGGCCGTGCTGCCCGAGTGCGGGGAAGCGGGGCCGGCGGACCCGGTGGCCGCGGCCCTGGATGCGGCGGTCGGCATCGGCGACCCCGACACGCTGTGGGCGATCGCCCTGTGGCCCCTGGGCGCCGACCGTGCGGGCAAGGTCCTGCGGCGCCTGCGCCAGAGCAACCGGTCGATCCGGGACGCGGCCGACACGGTGCGCCTGGGGCTTGCCGCCGCGACCATCGACGACCGGGACGTCGTCCGGGCCAAGCGGATCCTGCGCGAACCCCGGGCCCGGGCCGGCCTGGACGCCCTGGCGGCCTGGCGGAAGGCCCAGGGGCTGGACGATGCGCCGGTGCGGGCGGCCCGGGATCGGCTGGCGGGATGGACCGACGCGGACCTGCATCCCCCGCGGCTGGCGACCGGCGACGATGCCCTGGCCGCGGGCATCCCCTCCGGACCGCGGGTGGCCGACGCCCTCACGGCCCTCGAGGACGCCCAGCTCGGCGGGGACGTCACCGACGCGGATGCGGCCCGCGCTTTCCTGCAATCCATGGCGGCGCGGCCCGCTCCGTAAGCCCCCGGGAACCGACCGCTTTCAAGGCCTTCCCTTCGTGGATCGGTTCCTTTATACTGTCTCGCCCTTCTTTTGGGCGGAGGCTGGGCGTGGGCAGCTCGGATCCAATCGTCCAGGAAGTCCTGGCCCGAACCAGCCTCGTCGAGGTGGTCCAGGAGTTCGTTCCACTGAAGAAGATGGGCCGGAGCACCTGGAAAGGCCTGTGCCCGTTCCATTCCGAAAAGACCCCCTCCTTCAACGTCAACGAAGAAAAGAAGCTGTTCTTCTGCTTCGGCTGCCAGACCGGCGGGAACGCCATCACGTTCCTGAAACTGGCCGCGGGGCTGACCGGACAAGAAGCCCTGCGCCGCCTGGCGGAAAAGGCCGGCGTCACCCTTCCCGACAACGCCACCCGGGACCCGGCCGAGGACGCCGCTGCCCGGACCCGGGCGGACCTGTCCCACGCGGTCCAGGCGGCCCAGGAATTCTTCCGTATCGCCCTGGCGGGTCCCCGGGGCGCCAACGCCCGGACCTACCTGGAATCCCGCGGGATCCCGGTCGAGGTCGCCGATCGGTACGGCCTGGGCTTCGGGGGCGATTCCGGCGAACTGCTGGCGTTCCTGGACAAACGCAAGGTGCCGGTCCGTCACGCGGTGGACGCGGGCGTGATCGCGCCGTCCCAGTCCGGTTCGGGGTACTACGAACGCTTCCGCGGGCGCCTGGTGTGCCCGGTGCTGAACCTGGACGGGGCCGCCGTGGCGTTTTCGGCCCGGCTGATCCCGCCCCACGACGACGGCCCCAAGTACGTCAACAGCCCGGAATCGCCGCTGTACATCAAGGGCGAGGCGGTCTTCGGCCTGCACGTCGCCCGGGCGGCCATCCGGCAGGCGAAACAGGCGGTCCTGGTCGAGGGCAACTTCGACGTGCTGGCGCTGGCGGCGGCGGGGGTTCCCAACGTGGTCGCCCCCCTGGGCACGGCGTTGACGAACGCCCAGTTGCGCCTGCTGCGCCGCTTCGCCGAAACCGTCGTGGTGATGTTCGACGGCGACGAGGCCGGCCGCAAGGCGTCCCGGCGCGCGGTGGGCCTGCTGATCGAGGAAGGCATCGAGGGCTACGTGGCCGAGGTGCCCCCCGGCCAGGATCCCGACACCATCGCCCGTTCCGGGGGGGAACCGGCGGTCCGCATGCACCTTGACCGGGCGCGGCCTATGGTTACCTATCTGCTCGACGCCCTTGTCGAAATCCATGGTCGAACCCCCCACGGCCTCCGCAAGGTCGTGGACGATGCGCGCGAGGTGTTCCAGCACGAGCGGGACGCCTTCCGGATGGGACGGTACCGGGAGGAAATGGCCCGGGTGCTGGACGTGGACGTACGCGAACTGGCCCGGTTGCTGCGCGACCCCACGGCCGCCAATCCCGGCGACGGGGCCCGCTCGACCTGCCCCGCGGCCGAGCGGACCCTGCTGGAGTTGCTGTTGCTGCATCCGCACCTCATCCAGCGCTTCCTGGACGACGAGGCGGCCCGACCGGGCCTGCTGGTCCATCCGGAGGCCCGTGAGGTGTTCCAGGATCTGGTGAACGCCTCCCTCGCGGGGGAGGACCCGGCCGAGGCCTTCGTGCTGTCGGCGGACTCCGGCGGCCCGGTCCGGACGGCCGTTTCCCGTATCCTTCAGAATCCCGAGCGGTATCCCGATACGGACAGCGCCTACCTGGACTGCCTGAAGGATCTGGAACGCGCACAGCTGGAGCGGCGGCGCGAGGATCTGGAGTCGCAGCGGGCGGTTGCGGAATCGGAAGGGAATGAGGACGAGGCCAACCGGCTGCTGGGGGAGGTCGCCCTCCTGCGGGGTCGGATCCTTTCGCTCTCGCGAGCGAACAGTGCAGCCGAGGCAGCCCGCAAGACGGGTATCGGTCAGGGCAGCGTGCCGCGCAGCGGCGTCTCGACGGCGAGGTGAGCATGGAAACTTCGGACCTGCGGCGACTCATCGACATCGGGAAGAAGCGCGGCGGCTACCTCACGGTAGAGGAACTGAACGACGCCATGACCCGGGACTCGGTATCGCCCGAGGAGCTGGACGAGATGCTCGTCCAGTTGCGGAACCATGACGTCGAGGTCGTGGACGGTTCGCAGCCGCGCGCGCCCAAGCCGAAGGACGGCCCGCGCATGCGGGACGACGACGACAGCGGCAGCGAGGTCTACGGCAAGTCCAACGACCCGGTCCGCATGTACCTGCGGCGCATGGGCGAGGTTCCCCTCCTGACCCGCGAGGGTGAGGTGGAAATCGCCAAGCGCATCGAGGACGGCGAACTGGAAATCTTCGACCTGATCATGAAGACCGAGATCGCCATCGCCGAAATCCTCGAACTCGAGGACAAGATCCGGCGCGACCGCATCGGCATCAAGACCGTGGTCAAGGATCTGGACGAGGACGACGAGGTCGGCGACGAAAGCGCCACGCGGAAGCGCGTCCTGGAGCAGTTGGAACGGGCGAAGGAACTGGACCGGAACATCCACAAGAACAAGCAGAAGCTGGAAAAGACCAACCTCAGCCCCAAGGCCCGCAAGGCCATCGAGGACGAGGGGACGCTGTTGGAAGGCCAGCTTCGCCAGTTGCTGATGGATCTGCGGTTGAACCGCATCTTCATCCAGAACATCGTGGACAAGCTGAAGGCACTGAAGAAGGAAATCGAGGAGTCCGAGGCCCAGATCGACGCGGTGGAACTGGCCGTGGGGCGCGACCTGGCGAACCTGCGCCGGATGCTGCGCGAAGCCAAGCTGGCGTCCGACAAGACCGCGTCGATGCCCGACGGGACGTCCTACTCGCTGGACATGCTGGAGGAACTGGAGCGTCGCGTCAGCAACGCCCGCAAGCACATCCACCGCCAGGAAGAAAAGGCGCACCTGACCGCGGACCTGGTCCGCGACACCTACAACCGCATCGTCGGCGCCGAGGCGCGGGCCGACAAGGCGAAGTGGGAACTGGTGGAAGCGAACCTCCGCCTGGTCGTTTCCATCGCCAAGAAGTACACGAACCGCGGGCTGCAGTTCCTGGACCTGATCCAGGAGGGCAACATCGGCCTGATGAAGGCGGTCGAAAAGTTCGAGTACCGCCGCGGCTACAAGTTCAGCACCTACGCCACCTGGTGGATCCGCCAGGCGATCACGCGCGCCATCGCCGACCAGGCCCGCACGATCCGCATCCCGGTCCACATGATCGAAACGATCAACAAGCTGGTCCGCACCAGCCGCTACCTGGTCCAGGAGTTCGGCCGCGAGCCGACGCCCGAGGAGATTTCCGAGAAGATGGAGATCCCGGTCGAGAAGGTCCGCAAGGTGATGAAGATCGCCCGCGAGCCGATTTCGCTGGAAACGCCCATCGGCGAGGAAGAGGACAGCCACCTCGGCGACTTCATCGAGGACAAGAAGACCCCGTCGCCGGCCGACAGCGTCGTGCGGGCGAACCTGGCGGAGCAGATGCGGAAGGTCCTGTGCGGCCTGGGCACGCGCGAGGAAAAGGTCCTGCGGATGCGCTTCGGCATCGGCGAGAAGAGCGACCACACCCTCGAGGAAGTCGGCCAGGAGTTCAAGGTCACCCGCGAGCGCATCCGGCAGATCGAGGCGAAGGCGCTGCGCAAGCTGCGGCACCCGTCGCGGTCCAAGAAGCTGCGGACGTTCCTGGAGTAGTCCGAACCGGCCGACGCTCGGCAGGCGCCCCCCCGCATGGACGACACAGACACCCTCGACGTACTGGCTGGCCTGCAACGCACCGGCATCCGCCCCGGCCTGTCCCGCATCCGGCGCCTGGTCGCGCGCCTGGGCCACCCCGAACGGGCCTTCCCGGCCGTATTGATCACCGGCACGAACGGCAAGGGGTCCACGGCGGTGTTCCTGGACGCCATCCTGCGGGCCGGGGGCTACCGGACCGGCTGCTTCACGTCGCCCCACCTGGTGGACGTGCGCGAACGGATCGTCCTGGACGGCCGGCCCATCGACGCGGCGACCTTCGCCGCCCTGGCGATCGAGGTCCGCGACGCGATGGCGGCCGGCACGCGGCCGGTGCGGGCGACCTACTTCGAGGCCCTGACCGCGATCGGGTTCCTGGCCTTCGCCCGGGCGGGCGTGGACCTGGCCGTGGTCGAGGTCGGCATGGGCGGACGGTACGATTCGACCAACGTCTGCGACCCGCTGGTCAGCGTGCTGACCAACGTCAGCCTGGACCACACGGCGTTCCTGGGTCCCACGGTGGATGCCATCGCGTCCGAAAAGGTCGGCGTGGCCCGGCCGGGGCGGGTGTGCGTCACGGCGGTCGCGGACGGGATCTTCGAACGGGTGGTCGGGCCGGCCCTGGACGCGATCGCCGCGCCGGCCCGGCGCCTGGGCCATGACGTGAGGGTCGTTCGGAGGGAGGACGGGCGGATCGACTGGACGGGGCACGGAGGGCGCCTGGAAGGGATCCCCGTGGGCCTGCCCGGGTCGTTCCAGGTGGAAAACGCCGCCCTGGCCCTGGCCGCCGCGGAAACCCTGGTGGAAACGGGCTGGGTCCTGGACGCCGCCGCGATGCGGGCCGGGATCGCCGGCGCGACCTGGCCGGGACGATTCCAGAAGGTGCACGAACGGCCGACGGTGATCCTGGACGGCTGCCACAACCCCGGCGCGGCGATCCGCCTGGCCGAAACCCTTCGCGCGGAACCGCCGACCCGTCCCCTGGTCATGGTCCACGGCAGCCGGGCCGACAAGGACGTGGGGACGGTGCTGCAGACCCTGGTCCCCTGCGTGGACGCGGTGGTCGAAACCGGGATCCCCGGCCTGGCCCCGCCGGACGTGCTGGCCCCGCTGGCCGCGACGGGCGGGGACGGGAAGGTCCCGGTCGAGGTCGTCCCGGACCTGCGGCAGGCGGTGGCGCGCGCCATGGCGCTGGCGGGTCCCGGCGGCACCGTGCTGATCACCGGCTCGCTGTACCTGGTGGGCGCCGCGCTGGCGTCCGAGCCCTGGGCCCAGGAGGTTTAGATGCCCCGTATCCTGCTCGTGGTTGCTTCCCGGGGCTTCCGGGACGAGGAAGCGCTGGTCCCCAAGGCACGCTTCGAGGAGGCGGGCTGCGAGGTCACGATCGCCTCGACCCGGTCCGGGCCCGTGCGCGGATCCTTCGGCGCCTGGCTGACCGCGGACCTGGCCCTGACGGAGGTCGTGGTTTCCGACTACGCCGCGGTGGTGTTCGCCGGGGGCGAGGGCGCGGAGGAACTGTTCGACAACAAGGTCGCCCACCGCCTGTGCCGGGACGCGCTGGCCGCGGGGAAGGTCCTGGGCGCCCTGTGCGCCGCGCCCTCCGTGCTGGCCGAGGCGGGCGTGCTGGTGGAGCGCCGCGCCACGTGCTGGCCCGATCGCCGGACGCACCTGGAATCGAAGGGCGCGATCCATTGCGCGGAAGGCGTGGTCACCGACCCGAACCGCATCGTGACCGCCGACGGCCCGCACCAGGCCGCCGCCTTCGCGAAAACCGTCCTGGGCCTGATGAAGGTCAGCTGATTTCCACGACCCAGGTCGCCGTCACCGTCGTCACCAGGTTGCCGTTCGCATCCCGGACCTCGGACGTCGCCGCGACCTCGTGCCGGCCCGGCGTCACGGGGAACCGCGCGCGGCCAGTGGCGATCACGTCGCCCCGTGCCTTGCTGTGATACTCGACCTCCAGGTGCCGCATGATCATGCGACCCGACCCGGGCAGCGCGCCGATCACGGCCAGGCCGGTGGACAGCTCGCCCACGCTGGCCAGCGCGATGGCGTGCAGGGAATCCAGGTGGTTGCGGACGCGACGCCGGTCGGGCAGCCGCACGATCGCCTCGCCGTCGCCGATGAACTGGATTTCGGCGCCGGTGGACCCGGTGTAGGGGATGTACACGCCCAGGGCCTTCGAGAACAGCGCCAGGCCGCCGGGGATCCTCCGGGCACGCTCGAACCACTGCCGTACCGGATGCATGGCGGCCTCCCGTTGGTGCGGGCACACTTTCGCCGGTTGCACGGGAGGGAGTCAAGAGCGGGGCGTTCGGGTCAGGGGCAGGCCGTCCACGTCGACGGCCACGTCCACGTCCACGTGCACGTCAACGCGAAACGTAGGGTTTGGCGACGTCTCCTTGACAACCCGGGGGCTTCGACCGAATCTTCGCCCGGCGATTCTCACCTGGGAGGCTTCCATGTCCGTTCGCCTGATCCCGTTCCTGGTCGCCGCGGCCCTCGTCGCGACCGCGTGCAAGGATTCCACGACGGCCGATGCCGCCAAGCCGGCCGCGACCACGGCGGCCGTTCAACCCGCCCCGGCCCCGGCCGCGGCACAGCAGATTCCCGCCCTGCCGGCGGGGAAGGAGGGCAATGTGCAGAAGGTGACCACTCCGTCGGGCCTGCAGTACGAGGAAGTTGAGGAAGGCACGGGCGCCCTGCCCCAGGCCGGCCAGACCGTGATCGTCCACTACACCGGCTACCTGACCGACGGCAAGAAGTTCGATTCGTCGGTGGACCGCGGCCAGCCCTTCCAGTTCGTCCTGGGCAAGGGCATGGTCATCAAGGGCTGGGACGAGGGCCTGTCCACGATGAAGATCGGCGGCAAGCGTCGCCTGACCATCCCCGCGGACCTCGGCTACGGCCCCCGCGGCGCCGGCGGCGTCATCCCCCCGAACGCCACGCTGGTCTTCGACGTGCAGTTGCTGGGCGTCAAGTAGGTTCGGGACCGACCCGTGGGGCGGTCCCGAACCGCTCGCATGGATCGGACGGCCTTCGGCCGCCGCTCACGCTCGCTGATGGGTTCGCTTTCGCGAACGTCGGTTGTGGGTGGGGGAGCGGTGGTTCAACGGGTCCGGGCAAATCCCGCGGGACTCACTCCCCCATGCCTTCTCGCACGCCTCACGCAGCTTCGGCATCCCGCTGTTTCGGTCCAGCCTCGCGAATTTGGCATTGAGTTTCCGGGGTTCGTCCCGCTAGAATCGGCGCGATGGCAGTCGATGCCATTTTTTGCAGAACCCCGGCGGGCGGACGCCTGAAGGAGAAGAGGCATGAGGGGACCGAAGGCGTTCATCCTGGCGGCCGCGTTGGCAGTGCTGGCCCTGGCCGCCTGCAACCGCCCGGCCATCGACTGGGCGACGGGCCCCGGCGGGACCGACAACGGCGGCAATTCCTGGGACGTGTCGCAGGACCCCGGCCCACAGCCCGGGGGCGTCTGCGGCGACGCGCCCTCCCTGGACCGTCGCCCGCGGACCACCGACCCCCAGGTGAAGTCGGTGCTGTCCGACATGTCGCTGGCGGAAAAGATCGACCAGATGGCCGGGTCCGACACCTCCTTCGACAGCTTCATCACGAAGGACAACGAGCGCCTGGGCATCCGGGGCATGAAGTTCCGTGACGGCCCCCGGGGCGTCGGCATGGAACTGGGCCTGGCGCCCGCCACCTGCTTCCCGGTCCCCGCGGCCCGCGGCGCCACCTGGGACCTGGACCTGGAGTACCGCGTCGGGCAGGCCATCGGCGCGGAAACCCGCGGCCTGGGGCACAACATGGTGCTGGCCCCCTGCGTGAACGTCCTGCGGCACCCGGGGTGGGGCCGCAGCCAGGAAACCTACGGCGAGGACCCGTGGTTCCTGGGCATGATGGGGACCGCCTCCACCCGCGGCATCCAGGACCAGGTCCCGGCCTGCGTGAAGCACTTCGCCGCCAACAACATCGAGGACACGCGCCAGACCAACAACGCGGTGATGGACGAGCAGACGCTGCGGGAGGTCTACGCCCGGCACTTCGAGATGATCGTGAAGGAGGCGGACGTCGCCTGCGTGATGGGGGCCTACAACAAGCTCAACGGCACCTACTGCTGCGAAAACACCCCGCTGCTGCGGGACATGCTGAAGGGGGACTGGGGCTTCGACGGCTTCGTGCTGAGCGACTGGTGGGCGGCCAAGTCCACCGTCGAGTCGGCCCTGGGCGGGCTGGACCTGGAAATGCCGTTCCGGGATCGTTTTTCGATCCTGGAACTGGCCGTGGCCGGCGGCCTGGTGTCCGAGGAGGTCGTCAACGAGGCGGTCACCCGCATCCTGCGCATCAAGTACAAGTTCGGCTTCGCGCAACTGAACGATCCCTTCCCCGGCGACCCGGACCTGGTCGAGGGGCCCGCGCACGTCGCCCTGGCCCGGGAAGCAGCCCGCCGGAGCATGGTGCTGCTGAAGAACGACGAGGCCGCGCTGCCCGTGGACCTGTCGAAGGACAAGCGCATCGCGGTGGTGGGGCGCTATGCCACCGAGCCACGCCTGGGGGACGCGGGCAGCAGCAACGTCCGGCCCTCCTACGCGGTGTCGCCCTTCCTGGGGATCTCGTCGCACGTGGGAAACCGCGCCCAGGTGGCCACCAGCGCGGACGCCTCGGCGGCGGCGGGGGCCGACGTGGCCATCGTGGTGGTGGCCCTGTCGCAGCAGGACGAAGGCGAGGCCTGGAACGGCGGCGGCGACCGCGACACGCTGGACATCTCGCCGGACCAGGAGCAGTTGATCCGGGACGTGGCCATGGTGGCCGGACGCACGGTCGTGGTCGTGGAGGCCGGCGGCCCCATCACGATGGAGCGCTGGATCGAGCACGCGGACGCCATCGTGATGGCCTGGTACCCCGGCATGGAGGGCGGCCGCGCGATGGCCGAGTTGCTGTTCGGGGACGCGAACTTCGAGGGCCGCCTGATC
>CAINDP010000242.1 GCA_903847405.1 uncultured Myxococcales bacterium
CTGTCCCAACTACGCGAAAAACTGAAGCTACTTACCCTGCCGCCTCGAAGAACGGACAGGACCTACGCGCGGGTCGTGAAATCCGGCACGTCCCGGTATCCGCGGGCGAAGAGGAAGGTCGAGCCTAAGTGACCAGCATTGTGTCTGTCCCCATTTTTCCGGCTACAGGCCCTTGCAGGTCTTCTTCAGCTTCTTGAGGGCGGCCTTTGCCTGGTCGGCTTCCGGGGTCTTCTTCTGCAGGTCGGCCAGGTACTGGTAGACGCCGCCCGCCTTCTTGCAGTCCCCCTGCTTCAGCAGGCAGTCCGCGATGCGCAGCAGGGCCTTGCCGATCGGGGCCCCCTTGATGTCCTTGTAGCGGTCGTGGACCCGCTGGTACTCCTTGACGGCCTGGCCCCACTTGCCGTCCTTGAAGAACGACTCGCCGACCAGGAACTGCGCCTCCCCCGCCCGGGGCTCGTCCGGGAAGGTTTCCAGGAATCGCCGCAGCAGGCCCCGGGCCTGGCTGCCGTCGCCCTTGGCCAGGGCCTCCCGGGCCGCGGTCAGCAGGGCATCCCGGTCCTGGCCGATGTTGGCCGGGATCGGGACGATCGGCGCGCCCAGGGAGTCCAGCGCCTTCTTGACGGCCTCGATGTCCTCCTGGGACTTGCCCAGGGCCCAGGCGTGCTCCTCGTCCACGCCCTTCAGGCGCGCAACGGCCTGCTTCATGGCGTCCACGTCGGCGCCCAGGTTGGCGCCGCCCTTGCGCAGGGCGTCCGTGGCGTCGTCCAGTTCCTTGCGCACCGTTTCCATGCGCTCCCGGTCCTGCTGCTGGACCGTGGCCAGTTCCTGCTTCTGCTGTTCCAGCGTCTTGACCCGGGTCTCGAGGCCGGCGACCGTGTCGTTGAAGCGCCACATCGTCACGCAGCCGCCGGGCGCCAGGAACAAGGGGCCCAGGGCGAGGATGGTCATCCACCGTCGTGCGTTCATCACATCACCGTGAGGAGGGTCGGTTGAGGACCCTCCGGTCGTCGACCTTCGGGTGCGCGGTCAGGACGGGAGGCGGGGAATCCGTCACGGGACCTTGATGTCCGTGCGGCGGTTCCGCGACCAGCAGGACTCGCTGGCGTCGGAGCACACGGGGCGCTCCTCGCCGTAGGAAATGGTCTTCGCGTTGCCCTTCTTGAGGCCCAGGTTCAGCAGGAACTTCTTGGCCGCCTCGGCGCGCCGGGTGCCCAGGGCCATGTTGTACTCGTCGGCGCCGCGCTCGTCGCAGTTGCCTTCGATGGACACGGCCTGCTTCGGGGCCAGCTTGCGCTTCTGGATGCAGCTGTAATCCTGGTTCAGGGTGTCCCGGGCGTCGGCGCGGATGGCCGACTCGTCGAAGTCGAAGTAGATCGGGTTCAGCGCGCAGATGTCGGCGACGCACTTGCCCATGTCGCAGCGCTGTCCCTCGGCGCAGGGCTTGTCGGCGCCGCACTCGGACTCGGGCACGCAGGCGCCCTGGACGCACTTGAAGTTCGCGCCGCAATCGCCGGACTGCAGGCACTTCGCGCAGTTGCCGCGTTCCGCGCCGGGCAGCTTCCAGCACTTGCCGCCGTCCTTGCAGTTCGCGTCGGACACGCAGCAGTCGCCCTGCATCCCCATCGGGGTCTGGCAGGAGTAGTCCGTCCCGCAGAACGCGCAGGGGCCCTGGGCCTTGCAGTGAGCGTCAACCGCGCAGTCGCGGCAGAGCTTGTCGACGCAGAACTGGTTGTGATCCTTGCAGTTCTTGTCCTCGTCGCAGTTCGGGTACTTCGGGCCGCAGGCCGCGAAGGCGAATGCCGCGAAGATCCCCAGGCCAGCAAGGACGGTCATCTTTCCGAAACGCATGAGTTCCTCCTCTTCAAGACCCGTAACTTGAGTCATATTGGTTTTCCAGCGCGTCCCGAATGTACGCCGCGCGCACGGAAGATGTCAATCCCGTCCCCCCTCCCGGCGGGTGGAGAATGGTGGCGGGGGCGGAAATCCCACGTGTGCGGCCGCGTCGGTCGATTTCGGACGTCCGGCCCGCGACGGAAACCATCCTGTCGGGCGTCTTCTTGTCCCGAGCGTCCTGGTGGGCCTACAATCCTCCGAGATTCGTGCGTGCGGGGCGTTTCATGCGGCTTGGTGTGGTCGTGGCAGCGGCGTGGTCGGTGGCGATGGCCGGGTGCAACGGCCAGGTCACGGAACTGCGCACCGAAGTCGACGGCCTGAAGGCTCGCCTCGTCGAACTGGACCAGGCGAACGCGGCCCAGCGCCGGCGCACGTCGGGCCTGGAGGACTCCCTCCTGCTGCTGCAGGACCAGGTGGACACCCAGCGCCTGGCCGTGTCGCGCGTCGGCGCGCCCCGGGTGCTGCCGACGACGATCGTCACCCCCACCCCGGAGCCGGCGCCCGCGAAGCCCGAATTCCAGTCCACCGCGGTTTCGATCCGGATGCCGAACACCGCACCCCTTCCGATGGTCCGCATGACCCCGACCGCGGACGACAACGAGGCCGCCGAGTCCGGCGAGGACGATGACGACGACGCCTCGGCGCCCCGGTCGGCGCGGGAAAGCCGCGACGTGGGCAACCCGGACGACATGGGGGACGTCTACGCCTCCCTCGACGACAACGGGCGCGTGACCACGTCGAAGGTGTCCGGAAAGGGCGCGGGCAGGGCGGCGATCCGGTCGGCCGGCATCCGCCCGGTTCCAAAGGACGCCGTGCGCATCGCGGATCCGTCCGAGGACGCCGCACCCCTGGCGGCCTACCGGACGGCCTACGAATCGTACCAGCAGGGGCGCCTGGACGATTCGCTGGCGGCGTTCCGCGCCTTCACGAAGTCCTATCCCAGGCATCCCTACTCGGACAACGCCCAGTACTGGGTCGGCGAGTGCTTCTACGACCGCAAGGAGTGGGAAAGCGCCCGCCGGGAATTCATGCGGGTGGTCACCGAGCACCCCGACGGCAACAAGGTCCCCGACGCGATGGTCAAGGTGGGCCTGTGCGCCCAGCGGATGCAGCAGGCCGACGAGGCCCGGCGGATGTACGATTCGGTCATGTTGACGTTCCCGGACAGCCCCGCGGCGGCCGTCGCCATGCGGTTGCTGGGCGAGATGCCGTGAAGCCGGGGGGCCTGACCCTCGGTTCCAGAACCTGTGTGTGGCCGGTGCGCCCCTGGGCCGGCCCGGGAGGACGAGGATGAGCGGAGCGACCCTCTTGCGGACGCCCCTTCGGGCCCTGGCCGTGCTGGCCGTGACCCTCGCGGCCGCTTCGGTGCCCGCGGCGGCCTCCGCCCAGGAGATTTCGGTCAGCGGCGGCAGCGTCGGCGAGATGAACGTCTACATCGCCGAGGAGGGGGACACCCTCTGGGACATCGCCGATCGCTTCTTCAGCGATCCCGACTACTGGCCGACGCTGTGGTCGTTCAACCCGCAGATCACGAACCCGAACTGGATCTTCCCGGGGGACCAGGTCTTCCTGGTGCCGCCGCAGCCCAAGGGCCCCCAGAAGCAGGAGGGCTACCAGGTCACCGAGTCGCGCTACTCGGCGGGACCGCGGGTGGAACTGGCGCTGGGCCGCCGCGTGGGCTTCGTCAGCGAGGACGAGTTCAAGGGCTCGGGCGTGCTGCAGAATTCCCGCGAGGAAAAGGTCTTCCTGAGCGACCACGACGAGGCCTACATCCGGTTCGAGACCCAGCGGCGGATCAAGCCGGGCGACCTGTTCCTGGTCTACCGGACGGTCGGGAAGGTCAAGCACCCCATCACCCGGAAGAAGATGGGGTTCCAGGTCCGGTACCTGGGCGTGGCCAAGGTCACGGCGACCGACACCAAGCTGAACAAGTCGATCCTGCTGACCACCTTCGAGGAAATCGAGCGCGGGGATCGCGTGGCGCCGTTCGCGCCCCTGCAGCGGATGGTCCCGCCGGTCAAGAACGCCACCGCCGTGGCCGGCAACGTCGTGCTGACGTTCGACGACGTGCCCTACCTGGGCGAGTTCCACTACGTCATCATCGACCGGGGCACGACCGACGGCGTTCAGGCGGGCAACCGCTTCGTGGTCCGGGAAAAGGGCGACGGCGTGCCGAGGTTCAACCCGAAGGCGTCGAAACGGGGCGATTTCCCGGACGAAATCTACGGCGAGATCCTGGTCATCGAAGCCGGCGAGGCCACGTCCCTGGGCATCGTCAGCTACACCAACCGCGAGTTCGAGGTCGGCGCCCCGGTGGACATGCTGGCTGGGTACTGACCGCTTCGTTCCGTCGCCCCCCCGCCCCTTTTCGCACTCCCCGCCTCCCGTCGTCCCGACGATTGCATGCCCCGGAACGGAGGGGTACGATGATTCGTCGATCGCGGGGGCATGGAACCATGGCTCACGAGGAAGGGCTCGACGTCAGGGACGGAATCGGGGCCGAGGCCGAGCGCGCTCGTCGTTTCGAGGCCCACCTGTCGATCCTGCTGGTCAACGTCGACGGGCTGGGCGTGGTCAACGCGAAGCTCGGCAAGAAGGCCGGGGACTTCGTCCTCGACGAAATCGCCCAGTTGATCCGCCGCCAGACGCGGTCCATCGACGTCGTCGGACGCTGGGACCGGGAGGACTTCATCGTTCTTTCGGTGGACAAGAACGCGTTCGGCTCGGTCGTGATGGCCGAGAAACTGCGTCGCATCATCGCCGACCACCTCTTCGACTGGGAGGGCCGGCAGGTCCGCGTGACCGTCAGCATCGGCGTGTCGCGGGGCGTGCCGTCGGACGAGTCCCAGATCGACTCGCTGATCGACGCCGCGCGCAACGCCGTCCTGCGGGCCAAGACCGCCGGCCGGAACCGCATCGAGTACGCCGGAAGCGACGGCGAACTGAGCCTCCAGACCAACCCCTGACCGCGTCCCGCCTTTCCGCACGATTCGTCAGCGATGGCCTGCCGCGAGGGCTGCGTCCGCCAGGAGCCGGGCCGCGCGGGCCGGGTCCGGGGCGCACAGGACGGCCGAAATCGACGCGATGCCCGCGATCCCGGTGCCGGACAGGAGGGCCGCGTTGTCCCGGTGGATGCCGCCCAGGGCCACGACGGGCACCCCGGAGGCCTCCACGGCGCGGCGCAGGGTTTCGACGCCCTGCGGCGGCCCGAACGGTCGTTTCGACGGGGTGTCGAACACCGGGCCGAACACGGCGAAGTCCACGTCGACCGGACGCAGGCGGGACAGTTCCGCGGCCCGGTGCGTGGAAATCGCGACCAGCCCGTCGTAGGCCTTCCGCACGTCGGCGGGGTCCAGGCCGGACGACGAAAGGTGCACGCCCGCGGCGCCCGCGGCCATCGCCAGATCGAACCGATCATTGACCAGGACCGGGACGTCCCACGGCGCCAGGGCCTCGACGGCCGCCCGGGCCAGGGCGACGACCTCCCGGGGCGCCAGGTCCTTTTCCCGGATCTGCACGGCCAGGAACCCCGGGGGCAGGGCGGCGGCGACGCGGCGCAGGGCGTCCAGCATCGGGGCGGCGCCGCCCGCGACCCGTCGATCGCTGATCACGTACAGGCGTGGCGGGGGATGGGGCATCGGCGACGCCCTACTCGATGAGGTCGGAGGTCGGGCTGGATGCGTTGGCGTAGGCCTTTCGCGGGATCCGTCCTGCCAGCCAGGCCAGGCGTCCCGCCTCGACCGCCAGGCGCATCGCGCGGGCCATGGACACCGGGTCGTCGGCGCCGGCAATCGCGGTGTTCATCAGGATGCCGTCGCAGCCCAGTTCCATGGCGACGGCGGCGTCCGACGCGGTCCCCACGCCGGCGTCCACCAGCACGGGGACTTTCGACTGCTCGATGATCAGGCGGATGTTGTGGGGGTTCCGGATGCCCAGGCCGGAGCCGATGGGCGCGGCCAGCGGCATCACCGCGGCGCAGCCGACCTCCTCCAGGCGCCGGGCCGTGATCGGATCGTCGTTCGTGTACGGCAGGACCACGAATCCCTCGGCCACCAGGACCTTCGCGGCTTCCAGCAGCCCGGCCACGTCCGGCAGCAGCGTCCTGGGATCGCCGATGACTTCCAGCTTGACCAGGGGCCCCAGGCCCAGCTCCCGGGCCAGCCGGCACGTCCGGATCGCGTCCTCGGCGGTGTAGCACGCCGCGGTGTTCGGCAGGATCGTCATGCCCGCGGGGATGGACGCGAAGAACGACCCCTCGCCGCGCTGGGACAGGTCCACGCGCCGCAGGGCCACGGTCACGATCTCGGCGCCGGACTGGACCAGCGCCGCGTTCATCGTCGCGAAATCCGGGTACTTGCCCGTGCCGACGATCAACCGCGAGCGGTACGCATGCCCGTCCAGGACCAGGGGCCGATCCGTCTTCACCAGCGTTCCCACCGTCAGCCTCCTCCGACCAGGGTCACGACCTCGACCCGATCGCCTTCCGTCAGCACGTGTTCGGCGTGGCGCGCCCGGGGGACCACGTCACGGTTGACCTCGACCGCCATCGGTCCCGGGGGCAATCCCAGGGTGGCGACCAGTTCCCGGACGGTCGTCGCCTCGGGGATCTCGCGCTCGACTCCGTTCACCCGGATCTTCATCGTCTGGAACCCCGTTCCAGCGCGGCCGGCCGCGCCCTGCATGGTGCGCGCAGTCTGGTCCCCGGGGGCGTGATTGTCAAGGCGGGGGCGCCTTGCGGAAGCCGCCGTCGTGCGTAAAGTATCGCGAGGCCGACGCCCGTGTTCGGCCGAGGTGAATGAGGAGGCTCCATGCGGAACGTGGTGATCATCGGTTCGGGTCCTGCCGGGCTCACGGCGGCAATCTATACGGCGCGCGCCAACCTGGCGCCCCTGGTCCTGGAAGGCATCCAGCCGGGCGGGCAGTTGACCCAGACCACCGACATCGAGAACTTCCCCGGCTTTCCCGAGGGCATCGAAGGACCGGAATTGATGGACAAACTGCGGGAGCAGGCCCAGCGCTTCGGCGCCGAGACCGTGTTCGCCATGGCGTCGAAGGTGGACTTCAGCCGGCGGCCCTTCCGGGTCCAGGTGGACGAAGGCGAGTGGGTCGAAACCGCGTCGGTGATCCTGGCCACGGGCGCATCGGCCCAGTATCTGGGCCTGCCGTCCGAGCAGCGCCTCGTCGGCCACGGCGTTTCGGCGTGCGCGACCTGCGACGGCTTCTTCTTCAAGGGCAAGGAACTGGCCGTCGTGGGCGGCGGGGACACCGCGCTGGAGGAGGCCACGTTCCTGACCCGCTTCGCGACGAAGGTCACCGTCATCCACCGGCGCGACAAGCTGCGCGGGTCGAAGACCATGCAGGACCGGGCGTTCGCGAACCCGAAGATCGCCTTCCGCTGGAACGCCACGGTCGACGAGGTGCTGACCGAAACCGGCCACGAGGTGGTGGGCCTTCGACTGAAGGACACCGTGACCGGCGAAACCTCCACCCTGCCGGTCCAGGGCCTGTTCCTGGGCATCGGCCACAAGCCCAACACGGAAGTGTTCCAGGGCCACGTGGAACTGGACGCGGTCGGGTACGTCGTCACGAAGCGCCACACCGAAACCAGCGTCCCGGGCGTCTTCGCCTGCGGTGACGTGGTCGATACCCGGTATCGCCAGGCCATCACCGCGGCCGGCACCGGGTGCGCCGCGGCCATCGACGTCGAAAAGTACCTCGAGGAGCACGCGCTTTGAACCGCCCGCCCCGTGACCCGGGCCGCGCCGCCTGGGACCACCTGGTCGCCACCCTCGAAGCCTGGAGGACCGGGTTCGAGCCGCCCTCGGTGACGAAGGTGGCCGAGGAGCGCCACGATCCCTTCCGCGTGCTGGTCGCGACGATCCTCAGCCTGCGGACCCAGGACGCGGTGACCGAGGCCGCGTCCAACCGTCTGTTCGCGCTGGCCGACACCCCGGCCGCCCTGGCCGCGATGGACGTGGACGCCATCGCCGCGGCGATCCATCCGGCGAACTTCTACCTGACCAAGGCCCAGCGCCTGAAGGCCCTGTCGCGGCGCCTGGTGGACGAGTTCGGCGGCGTCGTGCCCGCGGATCTGGACGTCCTGCTGACCTTCGGGGGCGTGGGGCGCAAGACCGCGAACCTCGTGCTGACCGAGGGCTTCGACCTGCCCGGCCTGTGCGTGGACGTCCACGTCCATCGAATTCCCAACCGGCTGGGATGGATTGCGACCCGGGATCCGCTGGCGACGGAAACCCTGCTGCGGGAAATCCTGCCGCCCGAACACTGGAAGCCCATCAACATGCTGCTGGTGACCTTCGGCCAGCGCGTCTGCCGGCCCACCTCGCCCCACTGCTCGATCTGCCCCCTGGCGGGTCCTCCCGAGCGCGCAGGCAGAGGCGATGGGTTTCCGCAGGAAACTCTCGCCGGAGCCGAAGCCGCCTCGGGAGGATCAATCCGGTGCGCCCGGGTCGGCGTGACCCGCAGCCGCTGACGTGCGGTACCCTTGGGCGCGCGCTCGGCGCGGTCCTTGATCGTCTTGACATTTCCCTGTGCGCGAATAGGATTGCGCCGGCTTTTGACGCCGCACCAGGAGTCCATCAATGGCGAATTCCCGGAAGAAGGTCGTGATCGTCGGCGCCGCAGGGCGCGATTTCCACAACTTCAATTGCGCCTACCGCGACAACGAGGCCTACGACGTCGTCGCGTTCACCGCGGCCCAGATCCCGGACATCGCCGGGCGCCGCTACCCGGCCGTCCTGGCGGGCCACCTGTATCCCGAGGGCATCCCGATCGTCGACGAGTCGGAGCTGGAAAACCTGATCCACGCCCACAACATCGACGAAGTCGTGTTCGCCTACTCCGACGTGTCCCACCAGACCGTCATGGAGATCGGCAGCCGCGTGCTGGCCGCCGGCGCCAACTACGTCCTGCTGGGCGCCCGCGACACCATGATCCCGTCCTGCAAGCCCGTCGTGGCCGTCTGCGCCGTCCGCACCGGTTGCGGCAAGAGCCAGACCTCCCGCTTCGTGGCCGAGGCCCTGCGCGCCGCCGGCAAGAAGGTCGCGGTCATCCGCCACCCGATGCCCTACGGCGATCTGGCCGCCCAGGCGGTCCAGCGCTTCGCGACCGTCCAGGACCTCGTCGACCACAAGTGCACCATCGAGGAGCGCGAGGAGTACGAACCCCACATCGAATGCGGCTCGGTCGTGTTCGCCGGCGTCGACTACCACGCGATCCTGAAGGCCGCCGAGGCCGAAGCCGACGTGATCCTGTGGGACGGCGGCAACAACGACATGTCGTTCTACAAGCCCGACCTGCTGATCACCGTGACCGACCCCCTGCGGCCCGGCCACGAGACCACGTTCCACCCCGGCATGACGAACCTGCTGATGGGCGACGTGATCGTCATCAACAAGATCGATTCGGCGTCGGCCGAGGCCCTGGCGACCGTCAAGGCCTCCATCGCCAAGTGGAACCCGAAGGCCGCCATCGTCGAGGCCGAGTCCACCGTGACGCTGGACCACCCGATGGACCTGAAGGGCAAGCGCGTCCTGGTCGTCGAGGACGGCCCCACGCTGACCCACGGCGGCATGCCGATCGGCGCCGGCTTCGTCCTGGCCCAGCGCGCGGGCGCGATCCTCGTGGATCCGACCGAGCACGCCGTGGGCAGCATCCTGGCGACGTACGCCAAGTACCCCCACTGCAAGCAGATCCTGCCGGCCATGGGCTACGGCGACAAGCAGTTGGAAGAACTGGCCGAGACGATTCGCAACACGCCCGCCGACGTCGTGCTGGTGGGTACGCCGATCGACCTGGGCCGCCTGATCCAGGACACCAAGCCGATGGTTCGCGTGCGGTACGAACTGACCCCGGTGGCGGGCCCCGACCTGGCCGCCCTGGTGGTCAAGGCGATCGCCTGAGGCATGTACGGCGCCGCGGAACATCCGCGGCATCGGAGGTTCGATGAACTCGACGAACTCCACCGACAATTTCATCGCCCTGCAGGACGATTTCGACCACCTGGTCCGGACGCTGGACCTGGCCATGCTGATCGAGCACATCCGTCGGCTGGACTCGATGGCGTTCGCCCGGCACTTCAAGGGCTATCGCCCCCAGATGCTGGGCCGCAAGCGCGTCGTGGACGCCCTGCACTTCGAGGTGTTCAAGCGGCGCAACGAAACGGTCGCCGAGGTCCTGATCCTGCTGTGGAACCAGACCCACCGGGATCTGTACCAGGCGATGCTGGCCCTGGTCCGGACGATCCGCGAGGACGTCGAGAACATCGAGAAGATCGAGGACGCGAAGGCCAACGACTTCATCGACGAACTGCTGCTGAACTTCGACAAGCAGGACGTGCACGCGTGCATCCGGCTGAACGAAGTGCGGTTTTCGCCCGAAGTCATCCTGGCGCGCTTCCTGGGTGGCGAGGCGCCCGCCGCGACGCCTGCCCCGGCGCCCGAGCCTGCCCCTGCGACGGAGCCCGCCCCCGCGCCGGTGACGGACGAACCCGCCCCGGAATGATCCCCGGTCGCCCGACCTGCCCGACCCACCCGACCAGACCCGAAGCGCACCTGCGGCTTCCTGTGCAACGAACGGCGGCGTTCCTCGTGCCGATCCCCGCCCGGTGATTGGAGAATAGTTTTGACACTGTGCTCGCCGATTTGAGATAATGCCGGGGCGAATTCTGGAGGGGAGCCATGGCCTCGCGACTGCCTACGTTCAAGAAGCGCGTTCAGGACTTCCTGTCCAGCGAGGAAGGCAAGGTCACCCGCGGACAGGCTGCTGCGATCGGCTCGTTCCTGCTGATGGCCGGCACCAGCGGTCACGCCCTCGCGGCCGGCTCGTCCGTCACGGGTGGCGAGGGGCCGGCCTCGGACCTCGGCGTCGAGCAGCACTGCTCGCACGGTTCCCACGGTTCGCACGGCTCCCACGGCTCGCACGGTTCCCATGGCTCCCATGGTTCGCATGGCTCCCATGGCTCCCACGGTTCCCACGGCTCCCACGGCTCCCACGGCTCGCACGGTTCCCACGGGTCCTGGTGAGTCGTCGCTCCTTCCTTCGCGCACCGCTTTCCCCGGAAGAAAGGTTCCCCTGAATGCCCGAACGGAGCGACCGGCAGATCGCTGAGCGCGAAGGGTCTGCGCGGTCTTGCAGGGCGCCGCCTTTACACGGGTCCGGTGGCTTGGTACCTTTTCGCGGCTTCTGGGCCGGCCTGGGGGGATTGTGAACGCGCGGAAAATCGTGCCTGTGGTCGTTGCCCTCGCCGTCCTGGGCGGCGGCTTCGCCATCGTCGCCTCGTCGATGCAGAGCGGCGTCTTCAACCTGACCCTGGAAGAGGCCCTGGCGGCGTCCGAGACCCTGGGCTCGAAGGAGTTCAAGGTCGGCGGCAACGTCATGGAGGGGACCATCGCCAAGGGGTCCAACACCTTCGAAACGCTGTTCGCCATCACCGACATCGGGGGGCATCGCCTGGATTGCCTGTACCAGGGCGCCCTCCCGGATCCGTTCGCCGAGGGCCGCGAAGTGATCGTCCAGGGACACCTGGAGGGTCCCACGCGGATGCGGGTGTCCAAGATCACGGTGAAGTGCCCGTCGAAGTACCAGGAAGCCGGGGTCACCGAGGAACAGGCGGACCAGTACTACAAGGGCAAGTACGAAACCGGCCACCAGGAGGCCGCCCCGGCAGGCGCTCCCCCGGCCGTGAAACCCGAACCTTCCCGGACGAACTGATGTGACCCGTACTCCCTCGAGGCGACGATGAGCAGTTCGGCGCTTGGTCAAATCCTGGTCTTCGCGTCGCTGGTCCTGACGGCCTTCGTGGCCGCGGTGGCCATCGTGGGCGCCAGCGGACGGAAGGCGCCGCTGGTCCGGGCGGCAGGCTTCGGCATGCGGGCCCTGGCCTGGCTGGGCGTCGCGACGTCGCTGGTGCTGTTGCACGCGATCGTGACCCACGACTTTTCGAACCAGTACGTCGCCCACTATTCGGACACGACCCTGCCGCTGATGTACCTGATCACCACCTTCTGGGGCGGCGAGAAGGGCGCGCTGGCGTTCTGGGTCCTCAGCCTGTCGGCCCTGGGCGGCGCGCTGGCGTGGACGCATCGCAAGGACGACTCGCCCTACACCGGTTGGTTGCTGGCGACGACGGCCCTGGCCCTGCTGTTCTTCGACATCCTGATGGTCTTCGCATCCAGCCCCTTCGAAACGTTCCTGGCATCCGGCGGCCCCGCGGACGGAACCGGCCTGAATCCCCTGCTGCAGAACCCGCTGATGGCCGTGCATCCGCCGCCGCAGTTGCTGGGGTTCATCGCCTACACGATCCCGTTCGCGTACGCGATGGCGGCCATGGCCTCCGGCAGGAAGGACGGATCCTGGGTGCTGGACGCCCGGCGGTGGTCGCTGTTCGCCTGGGTGATGCTGACGGCCGGCCTGGTGGTCGGGGAACTGTGGTCGTACCTGGAACTGGGGTGGGGCGGGTACTGGGGCTGGGACCCGGTGGAAAACGCGGCCCTGCTGCCCTGGCTGACCGGCACCGCGATGCTGCACACCTTTTCGGTCGAGTTCCGGACCGGCCTGCTGCGCCGCTGGAACGTCTTCCTGGCGTTCCTGACGTTCTTCCTGACGATCTTCGCGACGTTCCTGACCCGCAGCCAGTTGATCCAGTCGCTGCACTCGTTCAGCGGATCGGCCCTGACGCCGTTCTTCCTGTGGTACCAGTTGGTGATCATCGTGGCCGCCCTGGGCCTGATCGCCTGGCGGTGGAACTTCCTGAAGCCCGCCGGCCGCATCGAATCGTACCTGTCCCGGGAAGCCCTCGTGGTCACGGCGACGCTGCTGCTGCTGATGGCCGTGTTCGTGGTGATGTGGGGCACGCTGCTGCCCAAGTTCAGCGAATCGCCGGCGGTCCTGTCCGTCGTCGACAGCGCCCTGGCGGCCCTGGCCGGGATTACCGGCCAGACGCACGTCCCCCTGACGGGCGCGGTCAACGTCGGCCCCGAGTGGTTCAACAAGGCCGTCGGTCCCCTGGGGATCGCGGTCCTGTTCCTGACGGCCATCGGCCCGGTCTTCGTCCTGCGGCAGGCGCCCGGTGACGTCGCCCGTCGGACGGCCTGGCGGACCCTCGCCGTCGGCGCCGGCCTGGCGGTGGTCCTGTCGGTGGTGCTGATCCTGGTCCGCGGCGCGGGGCTTTCGACCGCGTCGGGGATGCCCTTCGGGGCCGCCTGCAGCCTGTACGTGAAGTCCCTGTCCTGGCCCGGCGTCTACGGCATCCTGGCCGTGACCTTCGCGATGCAGGTGCTGGGTGTGGCCTCCCTGGACTGGGTTCGCAGCGTGCGGGCCCGGCGCTCGGCGAAGAGCGAATCCCCCTGGGCCGCGGCGGGCGTGCTGTTCCGCGAAAATCCCCGGCGCTACGGCGGCCACCTGGTCCACATCGGCGTCGCCCTGACGTTCCTGGGGTATGCGGGTGCTGCGGGCAAGCTGGTCAAGAAGGACGCGGTCCTGGCGCCCCTGGAAGCGACGACGCTGGGCGGTCGCGAGGTGCGGTTCCTGGGCACGAAGGATCGCTGGGAGCCCATCGGGGGCTTCGCGGCACTCGAGGCGCATTTCGTGGTGCTGCCGAAGGGCCGCCCGATCGCGCCGGGGGTCCTGGACGCCGTGCGTGCGGCGGTGCCGGGCGCGACGGCGGTCGAGGCCGGCGAGACGCCCTTCGTGAAGGTCCGGTTCGCCACCGAAGCCGCGGCTCGGGCATGGCTGGTGACCGTCACGGCCCGCACCACGCTGGCGCCGTCCCTGGCGCTGATGTCCCCCGATCGCACCCGTCGCGAGGTCCGCCTGGTGCCGCGGCGCCTGGAGGTCCTGCGCGTCCTGCCCGCCTCGTTCCAGCGCCTGGCCCAGGCGGCGAACCTGGTTGCGGACAGCGCCGGCGGCGAACGGATCACGGTCCGCACGGGGGCCCGGAACGACCCGACGATGACCGTGGCCGCCCTGGACGCCGAGGCCTTCGACGCGTTCCTGGCCGGCTGGCAGGCGACGGCGAACGATTCCGTGATCCTGGCGGCCCGCGCGGCGGCGAAGGATCCGACGGTCGTCGAGGTGGTGCCGGAGGGCGTCGGGGACGTGATGACGCCCGAGGTGCGGTACTACCTCAAGTCCGAAAACCCGACCACCGAGGTCGAAATCCAGCCGGGCCTGCTGACCGACATGTACCTCGCCGCCACGCCCGCCCAGGGCGCCGGCGAAGTGAACCTGACCGCCATGGACCACCCGATGATGACGTCCCTGTGGCTGGGAGCGGTCATCGCCCTGCTGGCCGGGGGTGCGCTGATCGCACCCGTGCGTCGCCGGCGCGACCCGGTGGCGGTGGCGAGGCCGGAAGGGGAGGGGGCGGCATGAGCGCGACGGACGTGATTTTCGCGGTGCTGGTGGCCGGCGCGGTGACACTGGCCCTGCGGTCGGCGCTGCGCATGCTGGGCGCCGCCTGGGGCCTGGACCGGGACAAGGGGGAAGGGCGATGAACCGCGCGGGCCTTCCCACCATCCTCCCGTTGTCCGGACTGGCGTTGGCGGTCTGCGTGGTCCTGGCGTCGCCCCTTGCGGCCGCCGCGGCCCCCGAGGGCCCCGTGGCCACCGTCCTGGTCGAAATCAGTTCCGACGAGGGCACCCTGTCGGTGGCCCAGGCCTTTTCGGTCCTGGGCGGCGGTGCGGGTACCTGGACGGTGCCGCTGCTGCTGCCGGAATCCGGCCCCCTGCCCCGCATGATCGAAAGGATCGGCGACGCGCCGGGCCTGGAAATCCAGGTGCGGGGCGGCGCCACGGCCAAGGTTCGCGACGGGGCGGTGGTCGTGTCCGGCACGCCGGGCATGTCGGGCGACTTCGGCGTCGAAGTCCATTTCGAGGTCCCGGTCAAGGACGCGCACCTGGTCCTGGGGGCGACGACGTCGCTGGACCTGGTCCGCGTGCAGGTCATCCACCGGGGCGGCCCCTACGCGCTGCAGGTCCGGCCCCTGGCGCCCTTCGCGTACCGCGAGGAATCGGAAGGCGACGGGACGTGGCGCTACCAGGACCTGCTGGAACCGCTGCCCGCGGGACAGCGCCTGCGCGTCGCGGTCGGCCGTCTGCCGTCGGCCACCGGGCCCTACCGTACGGCGGGCCTGGCGCTGCTGTTGCTGGTCGCGACCGGCACCGCGGTCCTCCTGGTCCGCCGGAGGGCCGGATGAGCGACGGGCCCCTGAACCTGCGGTGCGAAGCCGTGGCCCGCGTCTACGGACGGCGCCACGTGCTGCGCGACGTATCGTTCACGGCCAGTGCCGGCGAGGTCGTCGCCATCGTGGGGCGCAACGGCGCCGGCAAGAGCACGCTGCTGTCCATCCTGGCCGGCCGGCGCCTGCCCGACCGCGGTCGCGTGGTCGTCGCCGCGGGCGATCGTCCCGCCACCCCTTCCGAAACGCGGTCGTGGCTGGGGTTCCTGCCCCACGACCTGCTGGTGTACCCGGACCTGACCGCCCGCGAGAACCTGGAGTTCACCGGCGTCCTGCACGGCCAGCCCCATCCCGCGAAACGGGCCGTCGAGGTCCTGGAGGCCGTCGGCCTGACGATCGACGCCGACCGCACCGTCCGGACGTTTTCCCGGGGCATGCAGCAACGCACCGCCATCGGCCGCCTGATGGCGTCGGGCGCCCGGTTCTGGCTGCTGGACGAGCCGTCCACGGGCCTGGACGAGTCGGGGCGCCGCTGGCTGCTGCAGCTGCTGACGGCCCAGGGGCGCGAGGGCCGCACCGTCCTGTTCACGACCCATCACCCGTCGGAGGTCGAAACGGCCGCGACGCGGGTCCTGGTCCTGGATGGCGGACGCCTGGTCGAGGACCTGCCGGGCGGGCTGAAGGGCGCAACCGCCGCCTTCGCCCGGGTGGACGGGGGGCAGCCCTGATGGACGAGTTCCGCCGCTACCTCGCCATCGTCCAGAAGGACCTGCGCGTCGAGTTCCGCACCCGCGAAATCCTGTACACCACCACGCTGTTCGCGTTGCTGCTGGTGGTGATCTTCGCCTTCGCCTTCCTGTCGGACGCCGGGAAGTCGCGGGACTACGGGCCCGGCATCATCTGGGTGACCGTCCTGTTCGCGACCACCGTGGGCCAGAACCGCCTGTTCGACCGCGAGCGCGAAAACGACTGCCTGTGGTCGCTGTTGTTGTCGCCGGCCGAGCCGTCCACGGTGTTCATGGCCAAGGCGACGGCCCAGATCGCCTTCGCCGTGATGATGCAGGTCCCGACGATCCTCCTGATCCTGGTGTTCTTCGACCTCGGGGTCACCGACCCGTTCTCCTTCATCGCGGTCCTGGCCCTGGGCAACGTCGCCCTGGGCCTGGTCGGGACCCTCTTCGCCGCGATGCTGATGAACGCGCGGATGAAGGAGGTCCTGCTGCCGCTGGTCACCTACCCGATCTTCGTGCCCGTGGTGATCGCCGGCGTGAAGGTCACCGCAGTGGCCGTGGGTGCGCCGATCGCCGAGGATCCGGAAGTCTGGCTAAAGTTCCTGGCGGGTTTTGATATGATCTTCGCCGTCGTGACGGTGGTGTTGTTCGGCCGGATGGTCCGGGCCTGAGGGCCGGGGCCGAAGGGGGCGTTGCGTGAGGACGAAGGGCGGGTTCACACCGGGCTGGATCGGGTACGGGCTGACGGTCGCCGCCGCCGGCTTCCTGGCTGCCGCGCTGTACATGGTGTTCTTCGTCGCCCCGAAGGAAGCGACGATGGGCATTTCCCAGAAGATCTTCTACTTCCACGTCGGCTCGGCCATCAACATGCTGGTGTCCTTCGGGCTGTGCGCCACGGCGGGCATCGTGTACCTGTCGATCGGCAGCGTGAACCGCCGGTGGGCCGACATCGCCGACGCGGTGGGCGTGGCGACGGCCGAGGTGGGCGTGACGCTGGGCGCGATCGTGCTGATCACCGGTCCCCTCTGGGCCCGGAAGGCCTGGGGCACCTGGTGGACGTGGGAACCGCGCCTGACCCTGTCGCTGATGGTGTTCCTGCTGTTCCTGGCGTACCTGGCCCTGCGCGCCTTCGCGGGCAGCGACCGGTTCGGCCGCAGCGTGGCGGCGGGGCTGTCGATCCTGGGGATCCCGGCGCTGTACTTCATCCACGTCGCGGTGGATCGGTGGGGCGGCGCCCATCCCCAGGTCGTGTACAAGGGCGGGCTGACCCAGATCGACATGCGCATCGCCTTCGGCCTCAGCGTCGCCGCGGTGTTCCTGCTGGCGACGGCCCTGTCGTGGCTGCGTCTGTCCATCGAGCGCGAGCGCCAGCACCTGGATGCGTTGTACCTGGAGGTCGATCGTCGGCTGGGCTGACGTCGTCGGGGAGGATTCAGGATGCACGGGATCGGATTCGGACGCTGGATGGTTCGGTTGGCGGCGGTGGCCCTGATGGCGGTTTCGGCATCGGCCCTGGCACAGGACGCGCCCCCGGCCGGCAGTCCGCCGCCGGACAAGGCCTGGGCCGGCGGCTGGAAGAACGGCGTCGAGGAAGGCGCGCCCAAGGACGAGGTGTCCGGCGAGACCATGGTGGTCGCCGCGTACGGCGTGCTGTGGCTGATCCTGATCCTGTTCGTGCTGCGCGCCCAGGGCCAGGTTGCCGCCCTGCGCCGCGAGTCGGCCGAGCTGAAGGCCCTGGTGGAAGCCCGCATCCCATCACCCGGATCGGACGCGCCGCCCGCCGGGAAGACCGACGCGCCTTCCCACTGAAGACGGCCATACGACAGGTGGTTGGTGGTCGTGGCATGGGCGATGCTGCGGATCCATGGTATAGGAGGCGCGCGCCGGATCGGCCGAAAGGGCTGGCCGGTGCAGGAATTTCGGGTTCCAGCCCGCGTGAAGGAAGGTCAACTTGGGCAAGTCGCTGATCATCGTTGAGTCGCCGGCAAAGGCCGCGACCATCAAGAAGTACCTGATGGGCGAGTACGAAGTCGAGGCCTCGGCGGGCCACATCAAGGACCTGCCGGAGCGCACGCTGGGCGTCGACGTCGACAACGAGTTCGGCACGAAGTTCGAGGTCGTGAAGGGCAAGCGCAAGATCGTGGACAAGCTGCGGAAGGCCGCGGCGACCGCCGATTGCGTCTACCTGGCCCCCGACCCCGACCGTGAAGGGGAAGCCATCGCGTGGCACATCGCCGAGGAAATCCGCGGCGTCGCGCCCGAGATCCGTCGCGTGCTGTTCCACGAAATCACCAAGGACGCCGTCCGCAAGGCCCTGGAATTCCCCCGGGACCTCGACGAGAAGATGTACGACAGCCAACTGGCGCGGCGCATCCTGGACCGCCTGGTGGGCTACCAGATTTCGCCGCTGCTGTGGCGCAAGGTGCAGGGCGGCCTGTCCGCGGGTCGCGTGCAGTCCGTCGCCGTGCGCCTGGTCGTGGACCGCGAGCGCGAAATCGAGGCGTTCCAGCCCCGCGAATACTGGGTGCTGACCGCCGACGTCGATCGCGTCGCGCCGCGCACGTCCCATCCCTTCCCGGTCACCCTGCGGCGCATCGACGGCAAGAAGGCCGACGTCAACAACGGCGATCTGGCCCGGTCCCTCCTGGTCACGCTGAAGGGCGCCGACTGGAAGGTCGCTCGTGTCGAGCGCAAGGAGCGCAAGCGCCCGTCGGGCCCGCCTTTCATCACGTCCTCGCTGCAGCAGGAGGCCTCTCGCCTGCTGCGCTTTTCGCCGTCGCACACCATGGCCGTGGCCCAGCGCCTGTACGAAGGCGTGGAACTGGGCGACGAGGGCCTGGTCGGCCTGATCACCTACATGCGTACCGACTCCGTGCGCATGTCGGAAGAAGCCGTTGCCGGCATCCGGGAGTGCATCGCCGAGCGCTACGGCGCGGCGTTCGTCCCCGCGAAGCCGATGGTCTACAAGAACAAGCGAAGCGCCCAGGACGCCCACGAGGCCATCCGCCCGTCGTCGGCCTGGCGTTCCCCGGCGGACCTGAAGGGGTTCCTGGACCGCGACGAGTTCCGGCTGTACGGCCTGGTCTGGGCCCGGGCGATGGCCTGCCAGATGATGCCGGCCCTGTACGACCAGACCGCCGTGGACGTCGAGGCCGGGCCCGCGGAATTCCGCGCCACCGGTTCGATCCTGCGGTTCGACGGCTACCTGGCCGCCTGGAAGGACAGCAAGGACGTTCCGAAGGTCGAGGAAAAGACCGACGCCGCGGAAGGCGACGATGAATTCGAAGGGCAGGGCATGCTGCCCGGGGACCTGGTGGACGGCGAGCCGTTGCGCCTGCGGGACCTGGACGGCATCCAGAAGTTCACCGAGCCGCCCTCCCGCTTCAACGAAGCGACGCTGGTCCGCGAACTGGAAGAAAAGGGCATCGGGCGCCCGTCCACGTACGCGACCATCGTCGGCACGGTCCAGACGAAGGGCTACGTCAAGAAGGTCGAAGGCCGCCTGCGTCCCAGCGAACTGGGGCGCGTGGTGACGGACCTGCTGGTGCGGCACTTCGCGGACATCGTGGACTACGACTTCACCGCGCGCATGGAAGAGTCCCTGGACGGCGTCGAGGAAGGCCGCACGGCCCGCCTGGAAGTGCTGGGGACCTTCTGGGCGTCGTTCGACAAGTCCCTGAAGCTGGCCGCGACCGAAATGCGCAGCGTGAAGTCGGAGGCCCTGCCGGCCGGCATCGACTGCGAGAAGTGCGGCAAGCCGTTGCTGATCCGCTTCGGCAAGAACGGCGCGTTCCTGGGCTGCTCGGGCTTCCCGGAATGCCGCGTCACGAAGGAATTCGACCGCGACGAAAACGGCCACGTGGCCCCGAAGGAAACCGAAAGCCCCGGCGCCTGCCCCAAGTGCAACGCCGAGCTGCAGGTGCGGTCGGGCCGCTTCGGCAAGTTCGTCGCGTGCACGACCTACCCCAAGTGCGACTTCACGCGGCCCTACACCCGCGTGGAACGGTGCCCGGTCGTCGACTGCGAGGGCCACCTGGCCGAAAAGCGGTCCAAGAAGGGCAAGCCGTTCTTCGGGTGCGACCAGTACCCGAAGTGCAAGTTCCTGACGTCCTACGAGCCCGTGTCGGAAGTGTGCCCGACGTGCAGCGCGCCGACGCTGTTCGCCAAGTCCTTCCGCAACGCCCGGACGCTGCTGTGCCAGCGCGAGGGATGCGGGTACGTGCGGCGCGAAACCGCACCGGGGAAGGAGCGGGCCAGCGACAAGGTCGAGGCCGCCGGGGGCGCCGAATGAAGCTCTACACCCGGACCGGGGACGGCGGGCAGACGGGGCTCCTTTCCGGGGGGCGCGTCAGCAAGGCCGACCCGCGGGTGGACGCGTACGGTTCCGTGGACGAGGCCAACGCCTGCGTGGGGGTTGCGCGCGTCGAGGTCGCCTGCCTGCCCGCCGGGACCGATCGGGATTTCCTCCTCGAAACGCTGGACGTGGTGCAGGACGGGCTGATGCGCCTGTGCTCGGACCTCGCTTCCGGCGGCACCTACCGGATCGGCATCGACGAGGACACCGTGGCGGCGCTGGAGCGGCGCATCGACGCGGCGACGGCCCTGCTGCCCGAACTGCGCAACTTCCTGGTTCCGGGGGCGTCCCGGGCGGAAAGCGCGCTGCACGTGGCCCGGACGGTGGTCCGGCGGGCCGAGCGGCGGGTCGTGGCGCTGGGCGAGGACTTCGGGCCCTCGGCGATGCGCCTGGTGTTCCTGAACCGCGTGTCGGACCTGATGTTCGCGCTGGCGCGTGCCGCGTTGCGGGCGGAAGGGCTGGAACCGCGGGTCTGGAAGCCGTGACGGTTTGCGGGGCGGTGTTCCGGCGGGTAGAATCCGGTGCTGGAGGTCGTTCCGATGATTGTAGAAATTGACCGCGAGGCCGATGGTCGGTGGATTGCCGAAATCCCCGAACTTCCTGGCGTGATTGTCTATGGCGATACACGGGACGAAGCGATCGCTCGGGCCGAGGCCCTGGCCCTCCGGGTGATGGCCGATCGGCTGGACAACGGCGAGGCCATTCCCGAACTCAAGGAAGTGTTTGCCATCGCATCATGAGCCAGTGGCCCTCCTGCAAAGCCCGCGTCGTCCTTGCCGCCCTTCTGCGGATCGGGTGGTCACTGAAGAGGCAGTCCGGGACCTCCCACAAGGTGTTGGGTCGCGAGGGATGGCCGGACTACGTCTTCGCCTTCCATGACGGCGACGAAATCGGCCCCGTCATGATCGCGCGCATCGCCCGCAGAACGGGGCTCCGAGCAGAGGATCTGTAGCCTGAAAAGCGTCGACCGGCGCGTCCCAACGTCACCGCCGCGTCCCCGTCCCCCACAGCATCTTGTGCAACTGCACGTTCAGGCGGATCGGCAGGCGGGATTCCAGGATCCAGTCCGCGACCGTGGCCGCGTCCAGTTCGTCCCACGCGGCGCCCACCAGCACCGTGCCGACGGTGTCGAACAGGCCCACGCGGTCCGCCCACAGCGCCGCCCACTCGAACTCCCGGCGATCGCGGACGACGAACTTCACCTCGTCGGGTTTCGACAGGCGCCGCAGGTTCGCCAGGTCGAAGTGCGGGGGCGCAGGCAGGTCCCCGCGGTCCGGCGCGCGGCCCGCCGGGATCGCGCTGTCCACCGATTCGTGGGACCAGGGCGTCTTGATGTCCACGGCCAGCGTCGCGGCCAGCGGGATCGCGTGCAGCAGCAGCGAGCCGTTCGTCATCACCTGGACCCCGCGGCCCACGGACAGCAGCGCCCGCACCAGGTCCGGCGTCGCGACCTGCAGCAGCGGTTCGCCGCCGGTGACGCACACCAGGCCCGGGCCCGACGCAGCCACCTCGGCGACGATCTGCGGGATCGACCGCTCGACGCCCGTCCCGCCCTGGGCGTAGGGCGTGTCGCACCAGGTGCAGTGCAGGTTGCAGCCCGCCAGGCGGACGAACGTCGTCGGTTCGCCGGTGCGCGTCCCCTCGCCCTGGATCGACCGGAAGATTTCGACAATCTGCATGGTTGGTAGGATACGGATTCGGGGCCGCGCAAGGAAGCGCCGCGACGTCCTTTGCGGCGATTGAGCGCGGTCCGGGTGACGCATCCGTTGCGCGGACGGCCCGATTGGCCTACAGTCACAACGTTTTCAAAGAATCCGGTGGGGGGGCGCGAATGGATCGGATCGTCATTGTCGGCGGCGGCATCTCGGGGCTGGCCACGGCCTTCCGGCTGCGCCAGGCGGCCGACGCGGAAGGGCGGGCGCTGCAGATCACGATCCTGGAGGCCGAGGACCAGCCCGGCGGCAAGATGCGATCCGACCGCGAGGGCGGCTTCGTCATCGAGCGCGGCCCCAACGGCTTCCTGGACAGCCGCCTGAACGCCCTGGGCCTGATGGTCGACCTGGGCGTCGAAAACCTGCTGATGCGGGCCGACAAGAACGCGGCCAAACGGTTCGTGTGCCGGGACGGGCGCCTGGTTCCCCTGCCCGAAACGCCCCCGGCCTTCCTGCGGTCGTCGCTGCTGTCCGGGGCCGCCAAGCGCCGCCTGATGCACGAGCCCTGGATCCCTGCCGGCACCGCCCACGACGAATCGATCGGGGATCTGGCCGCCCGTCGCATGGGCCCCGAGGCCCGGGACTACCTGGTGGACCCGATGATCTCGGGCGTGTATGCCGGCGACCCCGCGCGCCTTTCGGCCGCGGCCGCCCTGCCGCGCCTGGTCCTGATGGAACGCAAGTACGGGTCGTGGATCCGCGGCGCCATCGCCCTGCAGGGCGGCCTGCCGCGCCTGCTGGGCAAGATTGCGGGCCGCGTCTTCGGCCGCGGGCCGGGCGGCGGCATCAGCGCCGGGCCTTCCGGGGTCCTGACCTCCTTCAAGGGCGGCGTCACCACGCTGGTCCAGGTCCTGGCGGAACGGGTCGGCGCGTCGCTGCGCCTGGGCGCGCCGGTGACGTCCATCGAGCGCGTGGCCACGGGCTGGCTGGTCGGCGCCGGGACGGGGGAGGGCACGCACTACTACCCGGCCGACGCGCTGGTCCTGGCGTGCCCCGCGGACGTGTCGTCGCGCCTGCTGCAGTCGGCCTTCCCGTCCCTGTCCGGCGAGCTGGGCGCCATCCCCTACGCGTCGATCACGGTCGTCGCGGTCGGGTTCAACAAGGCGGACCTGCCGGAAGGCGCCGTGGACGGCTTCGGCTTCCTGGTTCCCGAGGTCGAGCACCGTCCCGTCCTGGGCGTCCTGTGGGATTCGTCGATCTTCCCGGACCGTGCGCCCCCCGGACAGGTGCTGCTGCGGGCCATGGTCGGCGGCGCGCGCCATCCCGACCTCGCCGTGGCCGCCGACGACGTGCTGGTGCCGATGGTGCTGCAGCAGATCGCCGAGTTGATGGGCATCCGGGCCACGCCCACCCGCGTGCGCGTCGTCCGGTGGGCCCAGGGCATCCCGCAGTACAACGTCGGCCACCTGGACCGCATGGCGCGGATCGACGCGTCCCTGTCGCGGCTGCCGGGGCTGTTCCTGTGCCACAACTCCTACCGCGGGATTTCGCTGGACGACTGCTGTCGGGAGGCGCAATTGGCGGCCGACCACGTGATTTCCCACCTGGGCGTCATGCCTTGCCAGGGAGGTGCGTGATGCGATTCGGAACGGTCCTGCGCGACGACGGCGTCGTGGTGCCGGTGCTGGCCCGGCAGGGCGACCTGGTGGATCTGGCGGCCCTGGCCGCGCTGTGGGCGACGAAGGTGCCGGCCCCGGGCCGCGTGTTCGTGACCGCCTGGGAATCGGGCGACGCGGACCTGGTGGCGCTGGTCCATACGGCCATGTCCGGCAACCCCGCCGACCTGCCGCTGCTGTTCATGGATTCCGCGCACTTCCTGCCCCCCGTCCCCGACGCCGCGACCGTCCTGGCGGTGGGCCTGAACTACCTTTCGCACTGCGCCGAGCAGGGGAAGGCGCCCCCGATCACGCCCATGTTCTTCGCGAAGCTGGCGTCGTCCCTGTCGGGCCACGGCGCGCCGATTCCCGCCTGGCACGTCACGGCGGAACTGGACTTCGAGGGGGAACTGGCCGTCATCATCGGCCGCGGGGGGCGCGCCATCCCGGAGGCGCAGGCCCTGGACCACGTCTTCGGCTACACGATCCTCAACGACGTCACCGCCCGGGATCTGCAGCGCAACGACCGCCAGTGGACGCGCGCCAAGGGGCTGGACGGATTTGCGCCGATGGGGCCGCTGGTCGTGACCCGGGACGAAATCCCCGATCCCCAGGCCCTGCACATCCGGACCTGGGTGAACGGCGAACTGCGCCAGGACGGGACCACGGACGACATGGCGTTTTCCGTGGCGCGGATCGTCGCGATCGCGTCGGAAGCCATCACGCTGCGGACGGGGGACGTGATCACGACCGGCACGCCGTCGGGCGTGGGCGTGTACGACAAGCCGCCGCGGTTTCTGGTTCCGGGCGACGTCGTGCAGATCAAGATCGACGGGATCGGGGAACTGCAGAACACCGTGGGCGCGGTGGCGTAGGGTTCGTCCGCGTCGCGGTCCTTTCGCCCCGCCCCCCTACTGGCCCAGGACGTCAACGACTTCCACATCGGCATCGGTTTCGGCGGCATCGGTCGTGGTGGTGTCCTGGGGAACGTCCGTGGTGGCGCAGTGGTTCAGGCCGGCCGAAAAGTCGCAGGACATCAGGCCTTCCAGGCAGGTGCACTCGGTTTCGTACCTTCCCGCCGGACACAGATTGTAGATCCCGTACTCGCAGAAATGCGCGCCCTGGCACACGCGCCCGTCCGGTACCTCCGCCGGGCACTTGTCCCCGTCCAGGAGGGCCTTGTCCGCGATGCAGGCCGTGGCGCAGACCGACGCAATCACCAGGACCAGGCGGGAGAGGGTGCGCACGCGGACCTCCTTGCCGGGACGGGGAACCGGCGTCTGGAAGGGGATTGTACGCCGGCAGGGTCTCTCCGGCGATGCCGCAGAAGGCGTACCACCATCGCACGAACGGAGGGACCGAGGATGCGCAATGCCGTCTGGTTCGCGGGTCTGGTGTGCCTGGCGTGCGGGGACTTCTGAAAATGGGCCGCAGGTTCGAATGGGACGAGCGGAACCTGACCCGGACCATTCGTTGTGGGAGCACCGGTTTCTGATCCTGGGCAAGTCGAGTCAGGGCGGAGTTCTGGTAATATCTTACGTCGGCAGGGGGTCGCGGACGCGCTTGATTTCGGCGCGCAGGGCGACTCGGCAGGAGATGAGGCGCCATGAGCAAGGCAGTTAGTCGGGTACGTCGCAACGCCGAGAAGGACACCATGCGGCCCGAATATGACTTTTCGGACGCGGTCCGCGGCGTGACCGCTCCGTGGTTCCCCGAGGGGACCAATGTCGTTGTCATTGATCCCGAGGTCATGGACGTCTTCCCGAATTCGGCGTCCGTGAACGAGGCACTGCGGGCATTGGCTCCGGTGCTCCGCCACCAGCGAGCCGCAAGGACCCGTAAGCAGACCACCACGCCACGGTCCAGGAACACGAAGCAGAGCGCCTGACCAGCGCCCCGCCCCCGCTACTCGCACACCTGTTCCGTCACTTGCCAGGTGCGCGTCACCTGCACCGGCCGGGCGTTGCACGTGCCGGTCGCGCTGGGTTCGCGGACCAGCACCAGGCCGTCCTGCCAGGACACCTGGTCGAACGCCTGCGCGAACTGCTTGTGGACCTGGAAAACGGCGCCCGTCGTGTCGAGGCCCGTCAGCCACACGTCCCTGCGCGGGTCGCCGCCCCAGGACGTGACGACGAAGTCGCTGCCCAGGGCCGTGCCGGGGGCGCCGGGAGAAACGGCAAACGACAACCCGTCCAGGCCCAGCGCCTCCAGGTCCAGGGGCGCGCTGCCGGACACCGTTCCGTCCCTGGCGACGTCCACCGTTTCCAGGCCGTCGGGCGAATTCCGGCGGACCAGCATCGTGACCCCGCCGTCCGCGCGCTCCACGAAGGCCTCGGGGCGGTCGCCGCGCCGCGAATCCAGGTCCAGGCGCCAGGGGAGGGTGCCGTCCGCGTCGAAGCGCAGCACGGTGGCGAGGGTCGTGGGGGACCCGGAGATCGGACAGGCGCCGAAGTCGAACCCCGATACCCGGACCAGGGCGCCCGCAGCGCCGCTCGCCGGAACCACCGTCGCCCCGACATCGCCCCCGTTTACGGTGTACTCGCCGACCGTTTCCGCGCCCAGGGACTGCCAGGAGGCGTCGTATCGCAGGACCGCCAGGACCAGCGTGCGCCGCTGGCAGTTCGTCGAAATCACGGTCGTCGTGGTCTGCGCCACCAGGACGCGGGTGGCGTCGGCGCCGGACCAGGCGGCCAGCACGCTGGAGGACGGGATGCCGGTCCGGACCACGGTCACCAGCGCACCGTCCGGCGACAGCACCGCGAAACCGCCTTCCAGCGCATCTTCCTCGCCGACGAATCCCAGCGGGGCCACGACCCCCGCCGAGTCTGCCGGAACGTCCGCCCGCCGGATCGGCCAGGGTTCAGCGCATTCAGCGGGCTGCCCCAACTGCGCGGCAGTCACGGTCCACGTCGGGTCGCCGGCCAGGCCCACGCCCTGGATCTGGCAGGCGGGAAACGTCGCGTCCAGATCCGTACCGTCCCGAGGGACGGTCTGGGACACGGCAAACCCCGCCGCGAACGGCACGGCCCATCGGTACACGCGGGTGGCCGACGGCACCATGAGGTTGGTGGACAGCGTCCGGTCCCAGTCGACCGTACCCGCGGCGTTCAACCGGACGACCGCGGTAATCGCGGCGTCGGGCCAGCAGGGCGTCAGCGTCCCGATGCCGATCCAGCCGTCATGGGCCGCGTGCGCCGAGTACAGCACGACGTCGGGCGGCGCCTGTTCCGAGGCCCCGGCGAACCCGTACGACGTCGACAGGACCGCGGCGCCGCCGGCCAGGAACAGCGGGGGACCGTCGCACGCCTGGGTCGCGGGGTTGCAGGAAGGGGCCCCCAGGACGCAGGCCCCCAGGAACGCCAGAACCCGTCGCATACCCCCTCCGCGTTGAGGACAGTATAGGGATTGGAGCCCCGGATGTGGCCGAAAACGTCCACGGTTTCCCCCGGCGACGTCCCCCCCGACGCTTGACGGCCCTGGCCCAACCCCGCAGAATGCAACGGCTCGTCGCGGGCCTGCGGGGCCTGCGACGGGGCGGATCCAACGCGCACCGGCATTTGGCGGGGTGTTCATGCGAATCGGGATGCTGGTTGCGGTGGTCCTGGCGGTGGTGTCGTGCGGCGGAGGTCCGGACATCGGGGTCGGCGGGCCGTCCGATCAAGGCGCCGGGGACCTGCGGGACGTGGACGCCCGGGACGCCCGGGACCCGGGGAGCGAGGTACGCGGCGACCTGTTCGACGACCCGGACGCGGTTGTGGACCCGGAAACCGACGTTGCGCCGGAGGATTCGGGGCCGGAGGCGACGACCCGCGACGACATCCTGGCATCCACCGACGACGGCGACGCAACCCCGGGCGACCTCCCCGATGTTTCCGATGACGACGCGACGATCCCGGACGACGTTCCCGCAACCGCGGACGACGGCACGATCACCGCCGACGACGCGCCCGCAACCCCCGACGACACCCCGGCGCTCCTGGACGACGGTGCAACCACCCCGGACACCCCGGACATCCCCGACACGCCCGACGTCCCCGACGTCCCGTCCACCGGCCCCCTCGCCATCCGCTTCATGGCGGCCAACCTGTCCAGCGGCGACGGCCAGGACTACAACCTGGGGCACGGCATCCGCCTGATGGCCGGCGCCAAGGCCGACATCCTCATGGTCCAGGAGTTCAACTACCTGACCAACTCCGACGCCGACTACCGCAAGATGTCCGACGCGATCTGCGGCGCCGAATGCCAGTTCCACGTGGGCGTCGGCCAGATCCCCAACGGCATCGTCAGCCGCTGGCCCATCACCGACTCCGGGTTCTGGGACGACCCGTACATCAGCAACCGCGACCTGGACTGGGTCCGCATCGACCTCCCCGGCCCGAAGGACCTGGTGGCCGTCAGCGTGCACCTGCACACCAGCCCGTCCAGCGACCAGGTGGGCGCGGCGAAGGTCATCGCGCAGAAGGTGACGGAGTACCGTGCGGCGCATCCGGACTGCTGCTGGTACGTGGTCGGCGGCGACTTCAACGGCCCGTCGGCGGTGTCGGCCAACGGGTTCGGCACGTACAACAGCCAGCCCGTGTTCTACGTGGCCGGCCCCGATCCCGTCGGCAATGACGGCAACGAAAACACCAACGCGGGCCGCAGCAGCCAGTACGACTTCGTCCTGGTCGACACCGCGCTGCACGCCTACCAGACACCGCTGGTCGTCACCGCGTCGGACGGCAGCGCGCCGCTCACCTTCCCCAGCGGGCTGGTCTTCGACACCCGCGATTTCAGCGCCACCCAGATGAGCCGCTACTTCGCGCCCGCCCTGACCGGCGACTCGGGCGCGCCCAGCATGCAGCACATGGGAATCCTGAAGTCGGTGCTGATCCCCCGATAGCCCGCGATCCCGGGAATCGTTTCCCGCACTCGGTGAACCCGCTCCCGGAGTCGGCGTCCCCCCGTACACGTTCAGCTCGTTTCGCCGGGGAGAGGGCGCGTCATAACCATTCGAAAGACATGGGCTTGCGCGCCATGGAATCCCTGGACAAGTCGCGTTCCGTCTGGCACTCTCGTTGCATCGACCGAAGGCGAAGGTGTCGGAAGGGGAATCCGTGAACGGAGAACCTGCGAAGCCAGCCATTCAACACCCGGAACAGCCCCGGCACACCCTGTTGCAGTCCGTGATCCGGAATCTGGATCGCACCCGGGCCATCCCCGTCCTGGTCCTGCTGGCCACCGTGGCGACCGTCCTGTACACGAAGCAGAACGTGGACCGGATCGCGCAGCAGGAATTCACGTCCCAGTGCATCGACGTCAAGGAACGGATCGCCGAGCGGCTTGCCGGTCACGGTCGCCTGTTGCTCAGCGGCGCCTCCTTCTTCCAGGCCTCCGAAGCGGAGGTGACCCGACAGGCCTGGCATGCGTTCGCGACCGGCCTGCAGTTGGACCGGCAGTTGCCCGGCATCCAGGGGATCGGGTTTTCGCTGCTGATCCCGAAGGAGCAGCTTGCCGGGCACGTCCGGCAGATCCGCGGCGAGGGCTTCCCGGACTATGACGTGAAACCCGTGGCGCCCCGGGACGTCTACTCGTCGATCATCTACCTGGAGCCGTTCTCCGATCGAAACCTGCGGGCCTTCGGCTATGACATGTTTTCGGAGCCCAGGCGCCGTGCGGCCATGGAACGGGCGCGGGACACCGATACCGTGTCGCTGTCCGACAAGGTCGTGCTGGTGCAGGAGGGCAGCACCGAAATCCAGGCGGGCACGCTGATGTTCGTCCCGGTGTATCAGCGGGGCATGCCGACCGCCACCGTTGAACAGCGACGCGCTGCCATCCACGGCTGGGTCTACAGCCCGTTCCGGATGAACGACCTGATGCGGGGAATCCTGGTCGGATCGGATCTGCAGCAGGAGAACCTGCCGACCTTCCAGGTGTTCGATGGGGAACACCCGTCTGCCGAAACCCTGATGTACCGGCATGGCCTTTCGTCGGGCGACGATCCGGAAGACCTGTCCTGCTTCAGCCGGCAGATCCCGGTCCAGTTCAATGGGCATGAATGGACGCTTCGTTTCACCCGGAAGTGCAGTCCCGTCCTTTCGGGCCAGTACGCCGGCGTCTGGCTGGCGATGGGCATCGGCATCGTCATCACGCTGCTGCTGACGACCACGCTCCGTTCGCTGCTGACGCGCGACGACGCACAGCGGATGGCGGAAGGGCTGAGCGCCGAGTTGCGCACCAGCGAGGAGCGGTATTCCCTGACGCTGGCCGCGGTGAACGACGGGATCTGGGATTGGCACGTTCCCAGCGGCAACGCGTACTTCAGCCCCGTCTATTACGCCCTGCTGGGGTATGGCGACGCGGAGTTCCCGGCCACCTACGCATCCTGGCGGGGGCTGGTGCATCCGGAGGATGTCGAAAGGGTCGAGCGTGTCCTGCAGGCGAGTGTCGAGGCGGGCGAGGCCTTTGATATCGCAATGCGCATGCGAATGAAATCCGGGCAATGGCTGTGGGTTTCCACCCGCGGGCGCAGCGTCCAGCAGGGGCCGGATGGCCGGGCGCTGCGGATGGTCGGGACGCTCAGCGACATCACCGAGCGCCGGCGCACCGAGGAGCAGTTGCAGGCAGGGGAAGACAGGCTGCAGCAGAAGAACCGGGAACTGGAGCGGTTCGCCTACACGGTTTCCCACGACCTCCGAAGCCCCCTGGTCACCATCCAGTGCTTCATCGGGATGATCCGGAAGGACGTCGAAGGCGGGAATCTTGCCCGTGCGCTGGTCGACATGGGGCGGATCGCGGATGCGGCGACGAAGATGAACGCCCTGCTCCACGATCTGCTGGAACTGGCCCGCGTGGGCATGGCGATGAACCAGCCTACCCGGGTGGACATGAACCTCCTGGTCCAGGAGACCCTGGTGCAACTGGCGGGGGCGATCGACCAGAGCCGGGTGGAGGTCGTGGTACAGCCGGATCTTCCTGCGGTCCAGGGCGACGAAAAGCGGATCGCGGAGGTCGTGCAGAACCTGGTGGAAAACGCCATCAAGTACCGGGGCGACCAGGTCGCGCCGCGGATCGAAATCGGCTGGCAGGGGTGCGGCGACGAGATCGTCTTCGTGGTCGGCGACAACGGCATGGGGATCGACCCGCGCTTCCAGGAGGGCATCTTCGGCCTGTTCGACAAGCTGGATGTCCACAGTGAAGGAACCGGAGTCGGCCTGGCGCTGGTCCGGCGGATCGTGGAGGGTCACGGCGGTCGGGTCTGGGTGGAATCGGAGGGGCTGGGGAAGGGGTGCAGGTTCTGTTTCACGGTCGGGGGGGCGGCGTGAGGGGACGCTCCGCGGCCCTTCCTACAGCACGTTCGCCAGTTGCTCGCGGATGCGTTCCAGTTCGGCCCGGGCGTCCACCGCCAGGTGGCTGACGGCGGCGCTGTTGGCCTTGGCGGACGACGTGGACAGTTCGCGGCCCAGTTCCTGGCACAGGAAGTCCAGGCGGCGCCCGTGGGGCGGTTCCGACGCGACGATCGCATCCCACTGCACCAGGTGCATCGCCAGGCGCGACAGTTCCTCGGCGACGTCCAGACGCTCGGCCATGGACGCGACGGCGTTGGCCATGGCCTGGGGTTCCAGCACCACGTCCGCGGCATGTGCCAGGGCCGTGATCTTCGCGATGGCCCGCCCGGTCAGCACCACCGTCGCCGCCGCCGCCTCGCGCCGGATGCCTTCCGTCGCCAGGCGCAGCGCGTCGATGCGCGCCGCGATGTCCCGTTCCAGCGCGGCGCCCTCGATAACCCGCATGCCGTCCATCGCGGTCAGGGCCTGCTCCACGCCGGCCATCACGGCATCGCGCACGGTTTCGTCGCCGGCGTCGGCTTCCACCGTGGTCTTGATCACGTCCGGCGACGCCAGCAGGTACGACAACGGCACCTCGGCCTGGATCCCCGCCGCCGCCGCAACGCGCCGCGCCGCATCGGCCAGGGCCCGGGCCGCCGTTTCGTCCACGTCCAGGCGCCGCGCGCCCTTGGACTTGTCGCGCTCCAGCACCACGGACACGTCGCCGCGCCCGCAGACGGCCTGGACCCGGGATCGGATCGCCGGCTCCAGGGCCGCCAGCTCCTGGGGCAGCCGGATCGCGACGTCCACGTGCTTCCGGTTCACCGACCGGATCGTGCACCCGTAGGCCGCGCCGCCCGCCTCGAACGTCGCTGCCCCGAACCCGGTCATGCTGCGCACTGCCACGTCGTCCTCCCGTCTGCCACCCGTTCTACCTCCCCGCCCGGCAGCCTGCAACCCCCCGACCCGGCACGGCTCGGCGCTTTCCTTTTGACAACCCCCGGGGGGTAGTCTTACGATACGCCGGCCGAGACAAGTTGCGGCCGCGTGTTCTCTTTACAGCACAGGAGTAACCATGGCCCCCCGTCGGCGGCATACCAAGTTCATTTTCGTGACCGGGGGCGTGGTGTCCTCGATTGGAAAGGGCATCAGCGCCTCGTCCATCGCGGCCCTCATGGACGCCCGTGGCCTGAAGGTCACGATGCTGAAACTGGACCCCTACCTCAACGTCGATCCCGGCACGATGAACCCCTTCCAGCACGGCGAGGTCTTCGTCACCGATGACGGGGCGGAAACCGATCTGGACCTGGGGCACTACGAGCGGTTCACCGGCGCCACGATGGGCCGGATCAACAACGTGACGTCGGGCCAGATCTACGCCCACGTGCTGGAGCAGGAGCGCCGCGGCGACTTCCTGGGCGGCACCGTGCAGGTCATCCCGCACATCACCGACGAGATCAAGCGCCGCATCATGGCCGCGTCCGACGGCGCCGACATCTGCATCGTCGAGGTCGGCGGCACGGTGGGCGACATCGAAAGCCAGCCGTTCCTGGAAACCGTCCGCCAGATGCGCCTGGAACTGGGCCGCGAAAACACCGCGTCGGTCCACGTGACGTACGTGCCGTACATCCGCACCGCGGGCGAACTGAAGACCAAGCCCACCCAGCACTCGGTCATCGCGATGCGGGCCATCGGCATCCAGCCGGACATCATCGTGTGCCGGTCCGAGCGGCCCATGCCTCCCGAGGTCAAGCGCAAGATCAGCCTGTTCTGCAACGTCCCGCCCGAGTGCGTCATCGCGGCCGAAGACGTTTCGTCCGTGTACGAGATGCCGGTGCGCTTCCACGAGGAGGGTCTGGACCAGCGCCTGATCGACCAGATGAACATCTGGGCGCGCGAAGCGAACCTGACCGAGTGGCGCCGCATCGTGGAGCGCATGAAGAACGCGACGACCGAGGTCGTGATCGCCATCGTCGGCAAGTACGCGGACCTGAAGGAATCCTACAAGTCGCTGAACGAGGCCCTGTTGCACGGCGGCATCGCCAACGGCTGCAAGGTCAACCTGCACTTCATCGAAGCCGAGGACCTGGAAAAGTCCGAGGACCCCACCACGCTGCTGGCGGGCGCGGACGGCATCCTCATCCCCGGCGGCTTCGGGCGTCGCGGGACCGAAGGCAAGATCCGCGCGATCCAGTGCGCCCGGGAAAGCAGTACGCCGTTCTTCGGGATCTGCCTGGGCCTGCAACTGGCGACCATCGAGTTCGCGCGGAACATGTGCGGCATGGAAGGCGCGAACAGCACCGAATTCGACGAGGCCACGAAGTACCCGATCGTGGACTTCCTGCCCGAGCAGCGCGGCATCACCCAGAAGGGCGCGACCATGCGCCTGGGCGCTTGCGAATGCGTGTTGGAAGAGGGCAGCCTGGCGACCGGCCTGTATGGCACCACGAAGATCAGCGAGCGGCACCGCCATCGCTACGAGGTCAGCAACGAGTTCATGAAGCCGCTGATGGACAAGGGCATGAAGGTGTCCGGCCTGCACACGGGCGAGCGGGCGTCGACCAGCGCCGCGCTGCCCGACGGGCGGACGGGCCTGGTCGAGGTCATCGAACTGCCCGGCCACCCGTTCTTCATCGGCTGCCAGTTCCATCCCGAGTACAAGTCCCGGCCCCGGGCGCCCCATCCCATCTTCGCGGGATTCATCGGTGCGGCGCTGAAGTTCCAGCAGGCCCGCAAGGTGGGTTGACGGGCGCCAGGCCCCGACTTCCCTGACATTCCCTGAGCCCCGTCCAAGGAGGACCCATGCTTGGTCGCAGACTGCTCCCCGTCGTCCTGTTGGCCGCGTTTGCGTGCGGCGGGGGGGGCGCGGACATCGACGACGCCCGGCCGAAGGCCCTGCGCATCAGCCCCGGCGTGCTGGTCAAGGACTCCATCGACGCCAAACGGGACCCGGTCGACTGGAAGGATTTTTCCTACTACCAGGACGCCCGGGCCACGATCGTGTTTTCCTTCGGCGACCGGTTTTCGCCCCACGCCCTGGAGGGGGAAATCGCGCTGTTCGACTTCGAGGGCAGCGCGCTGCAGAACCAGCGGATCATGCCCGGGACCGTGGACTACAAGTTCGTGCTGCCGGTCCGGAAGGACAAGGACTACTTCTTCCGGGTCGAGGCCCGGCGGGGGAAGGCCGCCTACCTGGTCGAAACGCGCATCGATCCCCTGGACGCCTGCGACGACTGCGGCAAGGGCCAGGCCTGCGTGAAGGGCGCCTGCGTGGCCGTCGGCTGCACGCCGCCCTGCCGCCGCGGCAGCGAGGTCTGCGAGCAGGGCGAGTGCGTCGAGGCGTGCCCCGGCGGGTGCCGGAAGGGGAAGGTCTGCGACGTGTCCGAACGGCGTTGCGTCGGCGGCGAGCCCGCGGCGCCCCGGGCCCAGCCGCCCGCCCGCAAGGGATGCCCGGCCTGCGGGGCCGGCCAGACCTGCAACGAGGACACGAACCAGTGCGAGGGGGCGGCTCCGACGGGCGTTTCCGGCGCGGTCGTCAGCGTGGTCGAGGAAGGCAGCGGCATCGTGATCATCATCAACCGCGGGTCCGAGGACGGCGTGCGGCGGGGCGCCCAGGGGCGCGTGGCCGGGATCGCCTTCACCGTCCGCGACGTGTCCGCCACCAAGTGCAAGGCGTTCCTGAACGCGAAGCCCAGCCAGGTCCCCGCCAAGTCGCGCGTCACCATCGAAAAGTAGGCGAATCCGGGGCAGGGGCGGTCAGTCGGCGGGGGCTTCGGCGTCGGCCGGCGCATCGTTCTCGACGGGGGCTTCCGCGCTGGCCGGCGCTTCCTTCCTCACCGGCGGCACGCCGTACTGCACTTCCTCGGTCGCGGCCACCGCGGCGTCCACCAGGGCCTCCACATCGAACCGCTTTTCGATTTCCAGCGTGGGGTCCAGCCGGGCGGCCGTTTCCGGGTGCGGCGGCACGAACAGGCTGCAGCAGTCCTCGTAGGGGATGATGGATGTCTTGTACGTCCCGATCTGCTTGGCCAGCAGGATCGCGTCCAGCTTGTCGAAGGCCAGCAGGGGCCGCAGGATCGGCAGGCCCGCCGCGTCCTCGATCACGGACAGGTTTTCCAGCGTCTGGCTGGCCACCTGCCCCAGGCATTCGCCGGTCGCCAGGGCCAGGGCGCCGGAACGGGCGGCCAGGCGGGTGGCGATTCGCATCATCATGCGCCGGTACAGCACGACCAGCATGCGTCCCGGCGCGTGGTCCCGCAGTTCCGACTGCACGGCCGCGAAGGGGACGACGAACAGGCGCATCGACTGCTGGTACTCGGCCAGCATCCCGGCCAGCGTTTCGGCCTTCTGCCGGGCCTGCAGCCGCGTGTAGGGCGTGGCGTCGAAGTGCACCGCGTCCAGATCGCACCCGCGCCGCATCATCTGCCATCCCGCGACGGGGGAGTCGATCCCGCCCGACAGCAGCAGCAGCACGCGCCCGCCGGTGCCCACGGGCAGCCCGCCCGGGCCCTTCACCTGGCGCACCGACAGCATGGCGTGGTTCGGCAGGATGTGGACGCCGATGGCCACGTCGGGGTTCTTCATCTTGCCGGGGACGTGGTGCTTCAGGAACACCTGGGCCCCCAGGCGCACCGACAGGTCCATGGACGACAGCGGGTATTCCTTGTCCGCCCGGGAGGCCTCGATGCGGAAGGACGTGGCGCCCACGAGGTGCTCGTCGGCGATCTTCATCACCTCGGCCTCGATGACGCCGATTTCCCGGGGGATCAGGCGGCAGGGCGAAAAGTTCTGGATGCCGAAGGACTTGGCCAGCGCGGCCTCCAGTTCCGGCCCGACCACGAAGTCCGGCAGGTTCGTTCCCGTCGCGCTGCGGTGGATGACCATCAGGTGGTCGTAGCCCTCGCGGACCCGGTATGGCCCCGCCTTCGCGATGTTCCGTTCCAGGGATTCCTTCAGGCGGGCGGTGAACCAGGCCTTGCGGCCGCCCTTCAGGAACAGTTCGGCGAACCGGATCACCACAGCGTTGGTCAACATCGTCGGCATTCCAGTGGAGGATGGATCTGGAGGATCAGGCCTTGCGGCGCACCGACGGCGGGAACAGGTCGGACATCGACGTCCCGTCGTGGATGCACCCGATGGCCCGGGCGAACAGCGAGGACAGGTCCAGGACCTCGAAGCGCTCCTCGTGGCCGATGATCTTGGCCGCGATCGGCACCGTGTTCCCGACGATGATGCGCTCGATGGGGCTGTTCACCAGCTTCTCCACCGCGTTGCCCGAAAACACCGGGTGGACCGCCGCGGCCACGACCTTGCGGGCGCCGACTTCCAGCAGCTTGTGGGCCGCTTCCACCAGCGTGCCGCCCGTGGTGATTTCGTCGTCCACGATCAGGCAGTTCCGGCCCTTCACGTCGCCGATGACCTGGCGGACGACGGGCTTCTCGGAGTGGTCCATGCGCGCCTTGTCCATGATGGCCACGGGCATGCGCAGTTCGTCGGCGTAGTAGGCGAAGGCCTTGGCCGCGCCCGCGTCGCCGAACACCAGGACCCAGTCCTCCTTGGCTTCCTGCTTGAACAGCACGTTGTTGAAGTACTCGAAGAAGATCGGCGCGGCCAGCAGTTGATCCATGGGGATCCGGAAGAAGCCCATGATCTGCGGCGAGTGCAGGTTCATCCCCAGCACGCGGTCGGCGCCGGCGGTCTGCAGCAGGTCCGCGACCAGGCGGGCCGCCACGGAAATGCGGGGCTCGTCCTTCTTGTCGCTGCGGCAGTAGGGGTAGTAGGGCAGCACCGCGGTGATGCGGGCCGCACTGGCGTACTTCAGCGCGTCGATCAGGATCAGCAGTTCGACCAGGTTGTCGTTGACCGGGCTGGACGAGGTCTGAACGACGAACACGTCCTTTTCGCGGACGTTGTCCTGCAGACGGACCATGATGTTTTCGTTGGAAAACTTGATGGTCTCGCTGCGTCCCAGCGGCTTGCCCATGTGGTCGGCGATGCGCTGGCCGAGGTCCGGATGAGACGTTCCCGAGAAGACGATCATGTCGGCTTTCATGTGGAGCCTCCGATCCTGCGAGAGGTTCGCAAGGGCGGGGCCTTTATAGACCCGAGGCGGCCTGCCGTCAACCGGTGAGGGGTGTTTTGCGGGGGGCGAAAAGCCTACTGGACGCAGCCCGGGATGGACCTGTGGGTGCACAGGCCGTCGATGGGATTGCACGCGTCGACCGTGCAGGTGTTCCCGTCGCTGCAGTTCCTGGCGAAGTGCTGGACGAACCCCGTGACGTCGTCGCAGACGTCCAGCGTGCACTTGTTGAGGTCGTCGATGACCTTCGCCGTGAACACGCAGGCGCCGGTGGACGGGTTGCAGGAGTCGACCGTGCAGGGGGCGCCGTCGTTGCAGATCTTGCGGTCGTGCTTGCAGCGGCCCGTGGCCGTGTCGCAACTGTCCACGGTGCACAGGTCGTTGTCGTCGCAGTCCCTGGGGTCGTGCACGCAGCCCACGCCCGGATCGCAGCCGTCCACGGTGCAGATCAGGTCGTCGGCGCAGTCCTTGGGAGTGATGTTGCACGCGCCCGACGCGGAGTCGCAGGTCGCGACGGCGCAGAGGTTCGGCGCCAGGCAGGTCGCCGCCCGGTGGACACACTCGCCCGTGGTGCGGTTGCAGGAATCCACGGTGCAGGCGTCGCCGTCGTCGCAGTTCTTGTCCGTGTTGATGCAGAGGGTCGTGTACCAGTCGCAGGCGTCGACGGTGCAGGGGTTGTTGTCGTTGCAGCTCTTGGCGGCGTTCACGCAGGCGTTGGAGGCGTTGCAGGTGTCGGTCGTGCAGCCGTTTCCGTCGCCGCAGTCGGCGTTGCCGCTGCAGGCCGGCGTGGGCCGGAAGGAGCAGCCCGCGGCGGGCAGGCAGGTGTCCTGCGTGGCCGCGTTCTCGTCGTCGCAGACCGCGGCGTCGTGCACGCAGCCGCCTTCCGCCGGGGAGCAGCGGTCCGTGGTGCACGGGTTGCCGTCGTCACAGTTCACCAGCGTGGCCTCGCAGCCGCAGGTGTTCGGGTTGCAGGTTTCCGCCGTGCAGGGGTTGCTGTCGTCGCACGTGATCGGCGACTGCAGGCACAGGCCCGTGAGGGAGTCGCAGATGGCCTGGGTGCAGCAGTCCGTGGGCACGCAGGCGATGCCCGTGTTGACGCACTTTCCGTCCGTGCAGTAGTCCGTCGTGCAGGCATTGCCGTCGTCGCAGGTCAGGGGCTCGTACAGGCAGGTGCCCGAAACCGGGTTGCAGCGGTCGGCGGTGCATCCGTTCTTGTCATCGCAGACGATGGCCGTGTGGACGCAGTTCCCGTTGCGCTGGTCGCAGGAATCGACCGTGCAGGGGTTGTTGTCGTCGCACTGGGTCGGGGAATGCACGCAGCCCGTGTTCGGGTCGCAGGCGTCCTGGGTGCAGGGGTTGCCGTCCGAGCATTCCAGTTGGGAGTACTGGCAGCCGCCCGTGACGGGGTTGCACGAGTCGAACGTGCAGGGATTCGCGTCGTTGCACGTCACCGGGACGAACGCGCAGTTTCCGGTCAGCGGGTTGCAGGTGTCCAGGGTGCAGGCCGAGCTGTCGTTGCAGGGCTTCATGACCGACGTGCACGTGCCCGTCGTGTCCTGGCACAGGTCCGTGGTGCACGCGTTGCCGTCGTCGCAGATCGTCGGCAGTTTCGTGTACTCGCAATTGCCGGTGCCCGAACTGCAGGCGGCCTTCTCGCACTTGTTGCCCTTGAAGCACTGCTGGTTGGTCACGCACTTCGGGCAGGTCGTCCCGTTGGTCTTGTAGGCGTGCCGGCAGCCGATGATCGGGTCGCAGGTGTCCGTCGTGCAGGGGTCGTTGTCGTTGCACGTGCTGGTGATGTCCGTGTGGACGCACCCGGTGGCCGGGCTGCAACTGTCGGCCGTGCAGAGGTTCGCGTCCATGCACGAAATCTGCTCGAACTTGCAGGCGCCCGTCCCGGCGTCGCACGAGTCCGAGGTGCAGTCGTTCTGATCGTCGCACACGATCGTCTTGTACACGCAACTGCCCGTCCAGACGTCGCACGAGGCCGTCGTGCACGGCGGGCCCAGGTCGCAGGTCTTGTCGAACACGACGCACTCCCCGCTGAGCGGCGAGCAGAGGTCGTCGGAGCAGAGGTTCCCGTCGTTGCAGACGACCGGCTTCCACTCGCACAGGCCGGTCAACTGGTCGCAACTGTCGGTCGTGCAGGGATTCCCGTCTTCGCAGTCGATCGGCAGGGTCCCGCACTCGCCGGTCCGCGCGTCGCAGAAGTCATCCGTGCAGCGGTTCAGGTCGTCGCAGGCCTTCGGGGTGAACTTGCACAGGCCCGTGGCCGGCTCGCAGGCGTCCTGGGTGCAGGGGTTTCCGTCGTCGCAGAAACTCAGCCGGTACGTGCAGGTGCCGGTCCGCGAATCGCACAGGTCCTGCGTGCACTTGTTGCCGTCGTTGCAGTTCGTCGGGCGGTACACGCACTCGCCGGTGTCGGGATCGCAGGTGTCGGTGGTGCACAGGTTGCGGTCGTCGCACGGCCTGGGGATGTGGATGCACGAGCCGTTGATCGGGTCGCAGCGGTCCAGCGTGCACTTCAGGCCGTCGTCGCAGGCCTTGCCGCAGACGTAGCTGCAGACGCCGCTGGCGACGTCGCACTTCGGGGTGACGCACTTGTTGCTGTCCTGGGGGTCAGCGCACATCGCGTCTGTGGTGCACTTGAAGCCCGCGCACTCCGGCACGGCCACGTTCTTGAACTTGATGTAGACCTCGCCGCCGCAAACGGTGTCGCACGAATCGGTGGTGCACTTGTTGCCGTCGTTGGCGAAGACCGGCGTGTAGATGCACTTGCCGCCGGTGTCGCACGAGTCGTACGTGCAGGGGTTGCCGTCGTTGCAGTTGAAGCGCGTGTGCCCGCACTGGCCGTTCGCCGGGTCGCAGTAGTCCATCGTGCAGGGGTCGTTGTCCTCGCAGTTCTTGATGTCCCACCGGCACTTGCCCAGGACGCCCGAGGTCTTGTCGCACACCCCGGTGGTGCAGGGGTTCGTGTCCACGCATTCCGTGTCCAGGGTGCAGCCGTCGCAGGGCGGGGCCGAAATCCTGCTGTGGATGCAGCCGACGCCCTGGACGCAGGTGTCGGAGGTGCACTGGTTGTCGTCGTCGCAGAGTTCGTAGCGGTACTCGCAGGTGCCCGAGGACGGCTCGCAGTAGTCATGCGTGCAGGGGTCCTGGTCGTCGCACGCGACTGCCGTGAACTTGCACGTGCCGGTCGCCGGGTCGCAGACGTCGTTCGTGCAGCGCAGGGCGTCGTCGCAGAACATCGCCTCGTGGACGCACCCGACCTGGGCGCCGCACAGGTCGACCGTGCACAGGTTGCCGTCGTCGCAGTTCTTCTGGGTGAAGCGGCACGTGCACGAATCCAGCATGCACTGGCCGGTCTGGCACTTGTTGCCGGGGTCGTTGCAGGTCAAGGGCACCCACTCGCACAGGCCCTTCGGGTCCACCTCGCTGTTGCACCGGCCGATCGTGCAGCAGTCCGGCGTCAGGTAGCATTCCGTGTCCTGGCCGTCGGGGCAGTGCTGGCAGGTCGGCAGGGGCGTGTGCTTGCACTCGCCGGTGCCCACGACGCAGGAATCCGTCGTGCACGAATCCTGGTCGTCGCAGTCGATCGGCGAGGAGATGCAGACCAGCGACGACGGGTCGCAGCGGGCCGTGAAGCACGGGTCGGTCTGGGCCCCGGCGCAGGTCGTGTCGTCGCCGGCCGTGCAGGTGACGCAGGCGGGCGGCGGGTTCGGGACCAGTTCGTAGGTGCAGCCGCCGGTCACCGCGTCGCAACCGTCCAGCGTGCACGCGTTGTTGTCGTCGCAGTTCTTGGCGGTCACGTCGCAGACGCCGGTGACGTGGTTGCAGGACCCGACTTCACACAACAGCGCGGACCGGCACTCCTCGTCCGACCTGCAGGGGGGAGGCGGGCACTCCGTGTTGTCGGAGTGCTGGCAGCCCACGCCCGGCAGGCAATAGTCGTACGTGCACAGGTTGTCGTCGTTGCACGCGTTGGTGGCGTGATGGCACTTGCCGGCCACGCAGGTGTCGATCGTGCAGGGATTCTTGTCCTCGCAGTCCACGACGCCGTTGGGGCACTCGACGGCGCCGCACACGTCGTTGACGATGGGGGCGAACAGGCAGCCGTCTTCCTTGGTGCAGGCGTCACGTGTGCAGGCGTCGCGGTCGTCGCAGGGGACGACGGTCAGGATGCAGGGGCCGTTCGGCGTTTCGCAGGTGCCCACGCCGCACTTGCCGATGATGGCCTGGCAGTCCACCTCCTTGCAGGGCTCGCCCGTCGGCGGGATTGGGGTGTACACGCAGCCCTGGATGGGATCGCAGGAATCGAACGTCGTTTCGTTGCTGTCGTCGCAATTCTTGGCGGTGTGCGTGCAGATCAGGCTGACGGCGGCGCAGGCGCCCGTCGCCGAGCCCAGGACGCACCGGTCGATGGTGCAGGCGTCGTTGTCGCTGCACTCGGCCGAGACTTCGCCCTCGGGGGTGACGGCGGTGCAACCCGTGCAGATGCAGGTGTGGACGCAGCCCGCCAGCGGATCGCACGTGTCGGAGGTGCAGTCGTCGCCGTCGTCGCAGGGAATGTCCAGGTAGTTGCAGACCTTCGTCAGGCACTGGCCGTTCGCCTGGTCGCAGGTCGATCCTGCCGGGCAGGTGATCCCGCGGCCGCAGACCACGGTGCCGCTGTCCAGCGGAGTCGCCACGCAGGCGCCTTCTGCGCACAACAGGTTGGGGTTCGTGTCGGCCGTGTTGCAGTCGGCATCCGCGGTGCAGACGACGCACGGATTCAGCGGATTTTCGATCTTCACGTGATCGCACCGGTAGCCCAGTTCGCTGTCGCCGAGGGCCGCGCGGCACGTGTCCGTCGTGCAGTTGTTGTAGTCCGAGCACCCGATCGGGGTGTTGAAGACCTGGCCGGTCGTGTCGCAACGGTCGCTGGTGCAGGGGTTGCTGTCGTCGCACCCGGCGCACAGGACGTGCTTGCAGACCTTGCCCGTGGAGGGGCAGGTGAATTCGTCCAGGCCGTTCACGCCCGGGAGGGGGCATGCGACGCACGTGTTCAGCATGCAGGGGTTCGGGCTGTAGCAGTCGGAGTCGTTCTCGCAGGCCGCGCACGGAATTTCGGACTGGTAGATGTGGCTGCAACCGCCCTCGACGCTGGCGCTGCAGGCCTGGTCGTAGGTGCAGTCGAAGCCGTCGCTGCAGTTCCGGACCACCAGCGAGCAGCGGCCCTTCGTGCACTTGCCGGCCGAACAGATGTCGCTGGCGGAGGCGGGACAGTCCTCGTCCTTGGTGCACGGAGGCGTGATCACGTCGGGCGGGACGTCGGTCGTGCCTTCGGCGTCGGGGATGTCGACGATGACTTCCGGCGCGTCGGGCGCGACGTCCAGATCGCGGGTGCCGACGTCCTCCGGACCGAGATCCTGCACGTCGAGGGTGTCCGCCAGGATGTCGTCGATGACGTCCTCGTCCTCCGGGCCAAAATCCTGGCCGGGATTCGAGGAGCCGCCGCATGCGACGAACGCCACCGTCAGGAACAGGACCGGGAACATCCATCGACGACTGCTGGCCATGTCGGACCTCCTATCCTCCCGAGCGCGCAGGCAGAGGCGACGGGTTTCCAATGGAAACTCACGCCGCAGCCGAAGCCGCCTCGGGACGATCCAGGGACTGTGGACGACGCGACACCGCACCCTGGGACAGGATTCCCAGCCTGGAAAAGCACGGGTCACTCGCAACGCGGGAATTTTATCAGATTGGACGGGTTCCCGACAATTCTTTCGCGCGCGAGATAGGGAAGGCCCCGGCCGTGGCCCCCCCCGGGGCGATCCGAGGCTGTCGCAGCCCTGTCGGCGAATATCGTCCGGGGGGTGCCGTCCAAGGCGGCCGGGAGCAGGTGCGGGAAGGCGCCGGTTCTTTACAGGGCATGGCTTTGCACCTACCATCAGCACGGGTTTCGGGTGCGGCTAAACCAGGATCGGGAGGTGGATGATGAGGACTGCCGGAACGTTCGTCGGGTGCCTGGCGACGGCGCTGCTGCTGTCCATGGTGGCGGTTGCGCAGGAGAAGGAGGCGCCGGCCGCGCCGGTCGCACCGCCGACCCCGGACCAGGTCGTGACCGGGGAAATCCGGGTGACCCTGTCGTCCGACTACGCGAAGGTGCTGGTCGACGGCGAGACCTGGGACGAAAACGAGTTCCTGAACAACGGGCTGCTGCTGATCCTTCATGCGGTGAACCGCACGGTCGAGCACCGGATCGCCCTGACGCCGATCTACTCCGACCTGGCGCCCGTGGAACTGGTGGTGAAGCCGGAAGACTGGAAGCTGGCCACGGTCGCGAAGAACGAAAAGATGTGGCGGATCGAGCGCAAGGTGTCCTTCGCCAAGGCGCCTCCGAAGCCCGCTCCGAAGGCCGAGCCGGTTCCCGCGACGCCCGCCCCGTGACGCCTCGTTCCTGATTTCACCAACAAACCGGACCTTCGTTCCCCCGGGCCCCTTCACGCGTCCGCCGTCGCGCCGGCCGCAGGTCTGTGCGGGTGCGGGCGGATGCCGGTCGATCGGAGGTTCTGCGCGCAAGGGGGGCAGGGTAATGCCGTCGCTGAATTCGATGGGGGGGGCGGAAAAAGGCGGTGCGAATCCGGAAGGGGCCGGGGAAAGCCGCCCGGGATCAGCCCTTGCCCTTCATGGCCTTCTTGGAGGCCTTCAGGGGGTTGACCTTCTTGGCGACGTCGCCCAGCTTGCGGACCACGTGGGTGCCCAGGTTGCAGGAACCGATCATCCACTTCGCGGCCGGGTCGTTGAAGGCCTTGCAGAACTGGCCCTCGCCGATCGTCTGCACGTGGGCGCAACCCACGCACTGCTCGACGATCTTGTGGGCCGGGTTGCCCGAAAACGTCAGCGGAAGCTTGGCCAGGGCGGCCGGATTCAGTTCCTTCGTCGTCAGCATCGACTGTCTCCATGGAACCCGGGCGTTCGGCGCAGGCCGACGTCCACCCGGGAACCTTGCGCCGGGGCCGTCCACGGGCCCACGGGCGGTTTCAGGCTCAGGCCTTCGGCACGTCCGAGGCCAGCAGGCCAACGGTAGTCAAGCCCAGCGCCTCGGCCACCTTGGCGGCCTTCACGCGCTCGTCGCGGCGGATTTCACGCTTGCGGCGGCTTCCGGAACTCACTTTCTTGTTGGCGCGGATCTTCCGCACCTTCTGGGTGTTAGACGGCATGGCTCGTCCTCCCGAATCCAGGGGCGAGCAATGATACCGGGAAGCGAGCGGGTGTCAAGACTGAAGACAATGCGTCAGTTCCGGGACCCGTTCGCGCGCAGGAGGAAGTACACCAGCGTGAGGATCGCGGAGGCCGCCGCGGCCACGTAGGTCATCGCCGCGGCGTTCAGCACCGCGGCCACGCCGTCCCGGTCCGAGGAGGACACGAGGCCCAGGGTCGGCAGGATCGCCTTGGCGCGGCGGGAGGCGTCGAACTCGACGGGCAGCGTGATCAGCGAGAACGCCACGGCCAGCGAGAACAGGCCGATGCCGACCCACGTCAGGCTGGCGAGGGAGTGCACGACCATGCCGACCATGATGAAGATCCACGACAGCTTCGAACCCCAGATCGCGGCCGGCGCCAGGGTCTGCCGCAGGGCCAGGGGGCCATAGGCGGCGGCATGCTGCAGGGCGTGGCCGCACTCGTGGGCGGCGATGCCGGCCGCGGACACCGAGCGTCCACCGTACACCCCGGGCGACAGGCGCAGGACCCGGGCCGCAGGGTCGTAGTGGTCGGTCAGGACGCCCTGGACCTCCTCGATCCGGACGGAGTGGAGTCCGTTGCCGGAAAGGATGGCCTTGGCGACCTGGGCCCCGGTCAGGCCCGAGGACGAGGGGACCGCCGCGTACTTCTTGTAGTTGTGCTTGACCTTCCACTGGGCCCACAGGCTGAGGATCATGGCCGGGGCGATCATCAGCAGGTACAGGGGATCGAAGATCACGGGTCAACCTCCGGAAAAATCCACCGGACTCACAAATGGGGCCCGGCGGGGCTGGTGTCAACGTCCCCCGACCCTCAGAACGGCCACGTGGCGTACAGGGCCAGGGACGTCAGGGACGGGATGTCCTGGCGATGCAGGAACGGGATGCGCAACTCCGCCCGCACGCCGATGGAAACCCACCGGACCGGCTGGTATTCCAGGGCGGCGCCCACCAGGACCATCCCGTTCACCGGGATGTCGCGGGAGGTCACCGACGCCAGGACGCCGGCGCCCAGGAAGATTTCGGGCCGGAACATCGAGTCGTCGAGGACCAGCGAGAAGCCGGCGGTGGTGGTCATGAGGTCCGACGCCGGGCCGGTCTTGCGGGGCAGCGCGGCCCACGCGACCTGGACCCATCCGTCCCAGTCGTCCGACAGCGAACCGCGGTAGCCCACGAAGGCGCCGGCGCCCTCCCCGGGGCCGCCGTCCCGACGGACCAGGTGCTCCCAGGCCAGGCCGGTGCGGATGGCGTTCGGCGGGGGATCGTAGGCGAGGGCCGGGGAGGCCGTCAGGACGGTCACGAGCAGCGCGGGGAGCACGTGTTTCCAGCAGGTCCACACGATGGGCGATTGTTGTGGAAACGGGTGGAAAATGCCACAATCGCGTCGCTTCCCGGATTCGAAGACGGCGTGCCGCACGGCCGGGAACAGGCGGGCTTCAGTCCGAGGTCGATCCGCATGATCCGTCGCAGTCAGCGTCCCTCCGCCTTCCTTCGCTTCCGCGTCCTGGGCCTGCCCGGACCCGGAGGTCGTCGCCCCATGGCGTAAGGCGGGTGCCCGCTCCTGTGCGGGACCATCCCCCACGCCCTCGTCCCGGAACTCGATCAAGCAGTGCGGCGGACCGCGCCGATGAGCGCGGTGGGAGGGACCATGAAGGTCGCTGTGGTGCACGGGGGAATGGAGGCGGACGGCGGTCCGGCCATCGATCCTCCCGACGTTGCGATGGTCTGCAAGGCCCTTGATCTGAAAGGACATACGACGGCGAAGATCTCGGCGGACGACGGCCTGGAAGGCGTGCTGCTGAGCCTGCGATCGTTCGCGCCCGACGTGGTCGTTTCGCTGGTCGACCGTCGGCGGGGACCCGCGCGGGAAACGCCCTACCCGGCGCTGTTCGCGGAACTGCGGCTGGCCTACACGGGGTCGGCGCCGCCGGCATTGATGGTGGCCGCCGACAAGCACCTGACCAAGATGGTCGCCCGCGAGAACGGGGTGCCGGTGCCGCCCGGGTGCATCGTCACGGCGGCGACGCTGACGTCGATGCAGTGGACCGCGATGCGGCTGCCCGCGTTCGTCAAGCCGGCCCACGAGGAGCAGACCCGGGGGATCGGCCCGGACGCCGTGTGCCGCACGCCCCGGGAACTGGAGGACAAGGTCCGCAGTTCCCTGACGCGGTACGAGGCCGTGGTGGTGGAAGACTACCTGCCGGGGACCGACCTGGTGGTGCCGTACCTGGAGGGCGTCGGCGACGGCGTCCTGCCGCCCTGCGAGGTGCTGTTCCAGGCGGGTTCGCCGTTCCGCCACGTGGTGTGGGGCGAGGTGGACACGCCGGCGCTGCGGTGCCCGGCGATCGTCCCCGAGCCGGTGCTGACCCTGGTGAAGGCCTACGTGAAGCGCCTGGTCCGGGTGATGGGCCTGCGGGACTTCGCGCAGTTCGACTTCCGGCTGACGCCCGACGGCGTGCCGTTCCTGCTGGAGGTCAACGCGGTGCCGGAATTGAGCCCGGGCGCGCCCTTCCTGGTGTCGGCCGAGCGTCGCGGCCTGACGCCCGCGGACGTGGTGCAGAAACTGGTCGAATCGACCGCCCGTCGTCGTCGCCTGTTCAGCGCCGGGGTCGTGGCGACCGCGGGGAAGGAGCGCAAGGGCGTGCGCGTGGGCTTCGTGTACAACCTGAAGCGCGTCACGCCGACGCTGGAAAAGGACAGCGACGCCGAGTTCGACGCCCCCAAGACGATCAACGCCATCCGGGACGCCCTGGAGCGCCTGGGCAACATCGTCGTGCCGCTGGAGGCCAACGAGACCCTGGCCGCGCGCCTGGGCGAGGCCCGGGTGGACGTGGTGTTCAACATCGCCGAGGGCTGGCGCGGGCGCACCCGGGAGGCCCAGGTGCCGGCGCTGTGCGACCTGCTGGGCATCCCCCATACCGGGTCCGACGCGACGTCGCTGGCCGTGGCCATGGACAAGGCCGTGGCCAAGGACCTGTTCCTGCGCAACGGCATCCCGACCCCGGTCAGCCAGTTGTTCCGGTCGGCCAGGGACCGGCTGGAGCCGCGGATGCTGTTCCCGCTGATCGTCAAGCCGAACGCCGAGGGGTCGTCGAAGGGGATCACGGGCGACAACTCCGTGGCGACCAACGAGGAAGAACTGCGGCGCATCGTGAAGGACGCGCTGGACCGCTACAAGCAGCCGGTCCTGGTCGAGCAGTACGTGTCCGGGCGCGAGTTCACCGTGGCACTGTTCCAGAGCGACTCGGGGTTCCGGGTGCTGCCGCCGCTGGAAATCTGCTTCCTGGACGCCAGGAAGCCCTACCCGGTCTACTCGTACGAAATCAAGCAGGACTGGGACAAGAACGTCCGCTACGACTGCCCGGCGGTCATCGACAAGCGGCTGGAGCGCACGCTGGCCACGGCCGCCCGGAAGGCCTTCCTGGCCCTGGGGTGCCGCGACTACGCCCGGGTGGACATCCGGCTGGGCGGCGTGAACCACGTCCCGTACGTGCTGGAGGTGAACCCGCTGCCGGGCCTGACGCCGAACTTCAGCGACATGTGCCTGATCGCCAAGGCTGCGGGGATTTCCTACGACGAGCTGATCGCGATGATCCTGCGGTACTCGGTCCGGCGCGCCCGGATCCGGCCGTTGCGCGGGCGGAACGGGAACGGGGCGACCACGGGGATCCCGACCGCCGTGATCCTGCCGTCCGCGTGCGAGCCCGAACTGCCGCTGCTGGGCGGCACCTGACCTCCCGGAGCCGCCCTTCGCAAGACACCTACTGTCCCGTCGATCCGAACCCGCCGGCGCCGCGCCCGGTGTCGTCCAGGGAATCGACCTCGACCGGCGCCGCCCGCGTGACGGGGCACAGGACCGCCTGGGCGATCCGGTCGGCGCGATGGATGACGAACGGCGATTCGCCCAGGTTGATCAGGATCACAGCCACCTCGCCTCGGTAGTCCTGGTCCACGGTTCCCGGGGTGTTCAGGACCGTCACGCCCGCCTTCGCGGCCAGGCCGCTGCGGGGCCGCACCTGCAGTTCCTGGCCCTCGGGCACCGCCACAGCGAAGCCGGTCGGGACGCGGGCGCGGGCGCCGGGGGCGATCGTCACGTCGTCGTCCACGTCGGCCATCAGGTCCATGCCCGAGGAGCCGGCGGTGGCGTAGGCCGGCAGCGGCAGCGGGGGCTGGCGCGTCGAAAGGCGCTGGAAGGCGAGGCGCACGGGAGCGGGCATGGGACCTCCTCGATGGGGCGTGTCGGCCGGGATGGAGTCTAGCAGGGGAGGGGGCGGGATGGGGAGGGCGCGGCGATCGGTCAGACCTTGTCGGTGCCCTCGGGGGCGTCGATGGGGGCGGCGACGGGCTCGGTGCCCTCGGCGCCGGACTCGCCACGGCCGCGATCCTTGGCGGCCGCCTGCTCTTCCATGGCCTCGCGGCGGGACAGCCGGATCTTGCCGGTCTTGTTGTCCACGGCGATGACCTTGACCAGGACCTCGTCGCCCTCGCGGACGACGTCCTCGACGCGGCTGACGCGGCGGTCGGACAGCTCGCTGATGTGCAGCAGGCCCTCGACGCCGGGGAGGATCTTCACGAAGGCGCCGAAGTCCGTGACCTTCACGACTTCGCCCAGGTAGGTCGCGCCCACTTCGGCTTCGTCGGTCAGGTCGCGCACCAGGCGGATCGCCAGTTCCATGGCGTCGGAACTGGTGGCGGCGATCGTCACGGTACCGTCGTCGACGACGGACACGCGCGCGCCGGACTCGGACTGGACGCCGCGGATGTTGCGGCCGCCGGGGCCGATCAGGTCGCGGATCCGGTCGGGCTTGATCTTCATCTGGTGGATCCGCGGAGCCGAGGCCGACAGGTCGGCCCGCGGCGCGGGGATGGTTTCGTACAGCTTGGTGATGATGTGCAGCCGGGCCACGCGCGCCTGCTCCAGCGCCTTGGTCAGGATGGCCTCGTTCAGGCCGGTGACCTTGATGTCCATCTGGACCGACGTGATGCCTTCGTTCGTGCCGACGACCTTGAAGTCCATGTCGCCCAGGTGGTCCTCGTCGCCGAGGATGTCGGTCAGGACCGCGACCTTGTCGCCTTCCTTGATCAGGCCCATGGCGACGCCGCCGACGTGGCACTTGATCGGGATGGCCGCGTCCATCAGGGCCATCGAGGCGCCGCAGACCGTCGCCATCGACGACGAGCCGTTCGACTCGAGGACCTCGGACACGATGCGGATCGTGTACTGGAAGCTGTCGTCCTTGATGGGCAGGACCGCCGACACGCCGCGCTCGGCCAGGTGGCCGTGGCCGGTGTCACGACGGGATGGCCCCATCACGCGCTTCACTTCGCCGACGCTGAAGGGCGGGAAGTTGTAGTGCAGCATGAAGCTGCGGAAGTACTCGCCGCGCAGCAGGTCCATCCGCTGCTCGTCTTCCGACGTGCCCAGCGTGACCGACACGATGACCTGGGTCTCGCCGCGGGTGAAGACGGCCGAGCCGTGGGTGCGCGGCAGGACGCTGGTTTCGCACCAGATCGGGCGGACCGTCGTCAGGTCGCGGCCGTCCAGGCGGATGCCTTCGTCGGTGATCATGCGGCGCAGGCGCTCGCGCTCCAGGCCGTCCACCGCGGCGTCGATTTCCTTGTCGCGGCCGGGGAGTTCCGCGGCCAGGGCGGCCTTGGCGGCGGCGTGGGCCTCGTTGACGGCCACGTGGCGGGGGTGCTTTTCCTTGTGGGTCAGCGCCTCGCACATCGGCTTCCAGGCGACGTCACGGACGCGGGCCACCAGGGCTTCGTCCTTGACGGGCTCCACGAACACGCGCTTGGTCTTGCCCACGGCGGCCTGCATCTTGCGCTGCAGTTCCATCACCGGCTGGGCGGCAACCTCGGCGAACAGCAGGGCGTCGATCATGACCTTTTCCGACACGAACTTCGCGGAGCCCTCGACCATCGCCAGGCCGTCGGGGCCGACCACGACCATCAGGTCCAGGTCGCACTCCTCGCGCTCGGTGTAGGTGGGGTTCACGACGAACTCGCCGTTCAGGCGGCCGATGCGCATGCCGACCATCGGGCCCGCGAAGGGGATGTCCGACAGGGTCAGGGCCGCGGAGGCGCCGATCATGGCGGCGACGGCGGGATCGTTTTCCTTGTCGGCCGACAGGACCAGGGCGATGACCTGGGTCTCGAAGCGCCAGCCCTTCGGGAACATCGGGCGGATGGGGCGATCGATCAGGCGGCAGGTCAGAACCTCGTTTTCGGTCGGGCGGCCTTCGCGCTTGAAGTAGCCGCCGGGGATCCGGCCGGCGGAGTAGGTCCGCTCCATGTATTCAACGGTCAGCGGCAGGAAGTCCACGCCTTCGCGGGCGGTCGGGAGGGCCACCACGGTGACCAGCACGACGGTTTCACCCAGGGTCACCAGGGCGGAACCGTGGGCCTGCTTGGCCAGGCGTCCGGTTTCGATGGTGAGCGTCTTGCCGTAGTAATCGAGCGTTTCACGGGTCATGTTGTAGTTCATTCTTCCTTTCTCCTCTCCGCTGCCTATGACACCACTGGGTACACGAGTCCGGGCGCAACTACAGGTGTCGCATTCCCGGTGGGCGGGTGGGGGAACCGATCGAGGCGGGTCGACCGAAAACCGGGTCCTACTTGCGGATGCCCAGTTCGGCGATCAGCTTCTGGTACCGGGCCACGTTGGACGCCTTGACGTAATCCAGCAGGCGGCGACGCTTGCCAACGAGCTTGAGCAGCCCGCGCCGCGAGTGGTGGTCCTTCTTGTGCGTCTTGAAGTGGTCCGTCAGATACCGAATCCGCTCGGTCAGCAGTGCCACCTGCACTTCGGAAGAGCCAGAGTCGGTCTGGTGGGCGCGGAACTTCTCGATGATCAACTGCTTCTGCTCAATCGCAAGTGGCATTCCAGATCCTCCACTACGTCCGTACAAACGGGCCGCAGTCTAAGGGAGATGGAGCGGAGTGTCAAGAGGGCGATGCAGCGGGCGTCGAACTGCCCCGAGCGCGCAGGCGCAGGCGATGGGTTTCCGCAGGAAACTCTCGCCGGAGCCGTAGCCGACTCGGGGCCATCCAAAGACCCCCTACAACCCCAACTGGCGCTCGATGTCGCGGACCGCACGCTCGGTGGCGGGCTCCTTCTTCAGGAGACCCTCGAGGTGGGCCAGCGCGGTCAGGACGGTGGAATGGCTGCGGCCCCCGAACAGGGCGCCGATCGTCGGCAACGAGGCCGTCGTGTGGCGCCGGATCAGGTACATCGCGATCTGCCGCGGCGTGGACACCGCCCGGTGGCGGCGGGGGCTCTTGAGGTCGCTGGGCTGCAACTGGCAGTACTCCGCCACGACCTTCAGGATCAGTTCGGGCGTCAGGCGGCCCCGACGATCGCTGACGATCTGCTCGGTCAGCCGCCGGGCGAGGTCCGCCGTCAGGGGCACCTTGCGGATCAGCGAGTGGGCGGCGACGCGATTCAGGGCGCCTTCCAGTTCGCGAACCGACGTGGGGAAGCGCTGGGCCAGGTAGTGCGCCACTTCCTGGGACAGGTCGATGCCCTCGCGGGCGGCCTTCCGCAGCAGGATGCGGACGCGCATCTCCTCGTCGGGCGGGGCGATGTCGACGACGAGGCCCCACTCGAACCGCGAACGGAGGCGCTCGGAGACCTTCGGGATCGACGACGGCACCTGGTCGCTGGTGAAGACGATCTGCTTGCCGCCGTTGTAGAGTTCGTTGAACGTGTGGAAGAACTCCTCCTGGGCGAACTCCTTCCCGGCGAGGTAGTGCACGTCGTCCATCAGCAGGACGTCGCACTGCCCGCGGTACTGGTAGCGCAGGGCGTCGAGGCGGCCGTTCTTCATCGCCGTCATCACTTCGTTCACGTACGATTCGCCGAAGTTGTACAGGATGCGCAGGTTCGGCTGGCGGCGGCGCAGTTCGTGGGCGATGGCGTGCAGCAGGTGCGTCTTGCCCATGCCGACGCCGCCGTACAGGAACAGCGGGTTGTAGGCCGCGCCGGGCTTGGCCGCCACGAACTCGCAGGCCGAGTGGGCGACCTCGTTCGACAGTCCGACGATGTAGTTGTCGAACGTGAACCGCGGGACCATGCGCTCGGCGTCGGATGCCGCGGGGGTCGGGCGGGTCGTCGTGGACGGGGACACCGGCGGGATGGCCAGCGCGGTGGCCAGGTCCTGCTGGGCCGGGGCGTCCGTCGGCATCTGTCCGCGGATGGCGAACTCGACCCCGATGGGCTGGCGCGTCGTGTCCCAGAGGGCGTCCTTGATCAGTTCGAGGTAGTTGTCGCGGATCCAGCGGGCGAAGAATTCGTCCGGGACCTCGAGGAGCATCGAGCCCTCGCCGAGCTGGGCGGGCCGGATCGGCCGCAGCCACATCTCGAACTGGACCGGATCCAGTCGATCTTTGAGGATTTCCAGAGCTTTGGACCACGCTTCGGGCATAGTTATCCTGCGACCCTCACGGTTGGAACCCCGCTTCCGATCGAATTCAAGAAAGGCCAGTCAGCCTCAGGAGGCGCAACCTTACCCGACGCGGTTCGGGGTCGCAACGGCCTCTTTCAAGGGTTTTTGAAAAACCTCGGCGCGGCGGACGCTTGCATGGTGAAGACTGGGGGGTACGAATTGCCATTGCCATCGGCCCAACCCTCGGTTGCCGTGGCATTCCACTATATTTCGGTGACAAATCAATGACTTTGCTTATGGCTTAAAAAAACCTAGTCGGAACGGATGGTTGGCGGAACGCGTTCGGGGGGGTAATTGGAACGCCGGTCTCACGGGGTCGCGGTGCACTGGCCTTCGCTGCAGGCTTCCCCGTCGGCGCAGTCCGATGCGATCACGCAAGGCAGCAGGATTTCGGTGGAAAGAGGACATCCCGCCAGGCAGTCGCCGCCACCGGACGTGACGACGGCGCGGGACAGGGAGGCCACCTTGGCGGTGCCGTTGACGAACGCGACCAGCCTTCCCTGCTTGCCGGCGGGCGCCCGGAGGCAGAAGGTGCCGCCTTCCGCGCCGATGCGTTCGTCGTACAGGGACTCGGGCTGATCCTGGACGTCGATTTTTTCCAGGCGCACGTGGGCGCCGGGGGCGGGACGGCTGCCGACCTTCACGGCGACCTGGACGCAGGTGGGGTTGTCGAGGGCCTTGGCCCACACCCAGGTCCCGGGAGCGGCGATGTCGAACTGGATCCGGTTGCCGTTGTCCAGGGAGCCCGTGGTCTGCTCCTCGAAGATGCCGGTGAGGGGATTCACCAGGAAGAGGCGGTCGTCGGCGTCGGACAAGGTGTCGAACTGAAGGTCAGCGTACCGGCTGATCAGTTCGACGCCCACGCCCGGTTCGGCGCTGGGGGAACCGGTTGCCGCAGCGAACGACCCGGCTGCCAGGGTGCGCAGGTAGGGCGGCGAGGTCCCGACGGCCGCGAGCGTCGTGGGAACGGGAGGATACAGGGCGTCCCAGCGCACCGGGGCGACGTCGGGATCCGGGGGCAGGGAGGCGTCCCAGCCGGCGATGGTGACGTCGATGCTGCCCGAGAGGACCGTTCCGGCGCGGTCCGTCAGGGAGTTGGTGCGGAAGCGGAAGGTCGCGTTGTCCGCCGTGGCCAGGGCGGTCGTGCCGCCCACGGGGATCTCGATGGTGGAGGTGACGGTCGGGCGGACCATGACGGCGACGATGGTCGTGCGGGCGCCCGGGACGACCGTGACGCTGTGGATCACGTCGGCCAGACCGGCCTTGCGGAAGCGGACGGCCGCGATGGGGAGCCGGGCGTCGACGCCTTCCGGGACGGTACCGGACAGGACGAACCGGCCGTCGGGGCCGCTGAGGGTGGAGACGCCGGCGGCGGGGATGTCCACGGTCACGCCTGCAAGACCGACCGTGTCGTCGGGGGAGGCCAGGACAATTCCCTCGACGGCCAGGCGCACGCCGCTGTCCGCAGCGCACCCGGCCAGGGTGGCCGCCAGAACGAACGTCACGATACCCGCGAACCGATTCATGGATCTTCTCTCCGCCTGCCCGGGGCGACCATAGACCGTTCGGGGCCGTGCTGCCAAGGCCGCGTCCGCCCCCCGCCGCCCCCTGCCGCCCCGTTTCTTGACAGAGGGGGCCTCGACCGATACATTTCGCGCCGTTAGCGCCGCGGAGTGCGTGCGTGATCTTGCGTCAGCCTCTTCCGTCACGAATGTATTGTTTCCGGCCGGCGTGCGCCGGTGGGAGAGGGCGTTCGAACGCCTGACCCGCGGATGCGCCGGCCGCCCTCCCTCCCGACTCCAGGCTTTCGAACCGGCCGTGCAGGCCGTGCAGGGGGCGTCGTGACCCTTTCACCGGAAACGAAGACGTGGGACCTGCCCGTGGACCTCGCCCTGGAACTGGGCGGCCGGTTGTCGGGCGTGCGCCTGGCCTACCGGACCTGGGGGACGCTGGACTCCCGCGGGGCCAATGCCGTCGTGGCCTGCCATGCCCTGACCGGCAACGCCGACGCGGACGAGTGGTGGGCGCCGATGTTCGGACCGGGCCGTGCCCTGGATCCCGACCGGGACTTCATCGTGTGCTCCAACATCCTGGGATCGTGCTACGGCACCACGGGGCCGACCACCGTCGACCCCGCCACGGGCCTGCCCTACGGGCCGGACTTTCCCCGGGTTTCCATCCGCGACATGGTGGGCCTGCAGCGCGAACTGCTCCGGGCCCTCGGCGTGCGCCACGTCCGGTGCGTGATGGGCGGGTCGCTGGGCGGCATGCAGTCCCTGGAATGGGCGGCGATGTACCCCGACTTGGTGGAATCGATCGTCCCGATCGCCATTTCGGGCCGGCACTCGGCCTGGTGCATCGGCTGGTCCGAGGCGCAGCGGCAGTCGATCCAGGCGGATCCGCTGTACGCGGACGGCCGGTACGACCCGGAACGGCCCCCGGCGGCAGGCCTGGCGGCCGCGCGCATGGCGGCCATGGTTTCGTACCGCAGCCGTCCCTCCTTCGACCGGCGCTTCGGGCGGCGGCCCCAGGACGGCACCGACCTGTTCGCGATCGAGTCGTACCTGCGCTATCAGGGCAGCAAGCTGGTGGGCCGGTTCGACGCCAACACCTACGTGACTCTGACCCGGGCGATGGATACTCATGATCTTGCGCGCGGGCGAGGCGAATACGCGGAAGCGCTGGCCTCGATCCGGGTCCCGGCCCTGGTCGTGTCCGTGGAATCCGACGTCCTGTATCCGCACGAGGAGCAGCGCGAACTGGCCCAGGGCATGCCGCGGGCGACGCTGCTGACCCTGTATTCCGACGAGGGGCATGATGCGTTCCTGATCGAAACCGACTGGTTGAACAGCGCCATCGCGGACTTCCGGGTCCGCGTCGCGATGGGAGTGTGACGATGGAGCAGGCGAAGATCCGGGTGATGAAGTTCGGCGGCACGTCCGTCGGCAGTTCCGACCGGCTGCTGCGTGTCGTGGACATCGTGGCCGCCGCCGCCGCCCAGGGACCCGTGGCCATCGTCGTGTCGGCCATGCAGCACACCACCGACCGGCTGATCGAGGCGGCGGGCCTGGCCGCGCGGGGGAACCGCGATGCGGCCGAGGCGATCATCGACGAAGTGGCGGATCTGACCATCGCGAACGGGCTGCTGACGCTGCAGCAGATCGAATCGAAGCACGGGGCGCCGGCCCGACGGCCCGAGGTCACGCCCCGCGTCCGGGGGATGCTGGCCGAACTGCGGCAACTGCTGTATGGCGTGTCCCTGCTGCGCGAGTGCACCGATCAGACCCGCGACCTGGTCCTGTCCTTCGGCGAGCGCCTGTCCGCGACGGTGGTGGCCGAACTGCTGGCGGCCCGGGGCCTGCCGTCGTTGTTCGTGGACGCCCGGGACTGGGCCGTGACCGACGACCGGTTCGGGGCCGCGGACATCCTGGCCCGCGAAACCTGTGCGCGGCTGGCCGGGATCACCCCTTCGTGGGAGGGGCGTGTCCCGGTCGTGACCGGCTTCCTGGGCGCGACGGCGGACGGACGGTCCACGACCCTGGGCCGCAACGGATCGGACTACACGGCCACGCTGCTGGCGCGATGCCTGGACGCGGCCGAGGTCGTCATCTGGACCGACGTGTCCGGCGTCATGACCGCCGATCCGACCATCGTGGCCGACGCCTACCCGCTGTCGCGCCTGTCCTACATGGAAGCCCTGGAACTGGTGGACTTCGGCGCCAGCATGTTCCACCCGCGCACCATGATCCCGCTGATCGAGTCCGGCCTGCCGATGCGCATCCGGAACACGATGCAGCCCGAGGACCCCGGCACGCTGGTCGATGCGACCGGGTCGGGGGACCAGACGACCGCCACGTCGGTCACGTCGCTGGAGGACCTGGCCTTGCTGGGCGTGCAGGTGCGGCGCATCGCCAAGGGCGCCGCGGTGGGCGGGCGCGTGCTGCGGGCCCTGGAGCAGGCCGGCCTGACGATCTACATGGCGACGCAGTCGGCCCACGGGCAGGCGGTCGCGGTGGCGCTGCCGCGATGCGAGGTGGCCCGGGGGCTGTCCGCGATCCGCGAGGCGCTGGAAATCGAACTGCAGCGCGGGGACGTCGAGGAGCCGACGGTCCGGGAACCGGTCACGCTGCTGACCCTGGTGGCCGAGGCCATGGGGCAGACCCCGAACGTGGCGGGACGATTCCTGCACGGCCTGGGATCGGTGGGCATCAGCATCCGGGCGGTGGCCCAGGGGGCGTCCTCCCGGTCCATTTCCGCGGTCATCGACGGGGACGACACCCTGGTGGCCGTCCGGACGGTCCACGCGGCCTTCAACTTCGCCCACCAGGAGGTGTCGCTGCTGGTCCTGGGCAAGGGCACCGTGGGCAGCCAGTTGCTGGCCCAGATCCACGCGGGCAGCGACCAGCTGGAACGCGATCACGACGTCCTGCTGAGGGTGGTCGGGATCGTCGGGAAGCGGGGGTCGACCTTCGACGACCGGGGGATCGACCTGGAATCGTGGCAGGCGCGGACGGCCGAGGCCGATGCGGCCGGCGAGCCCGTTCCGGACGTCAACGACCTGCTGGAGCGCCTGCGCCGGATGCCGGTGCCGATCCTGGTGGACTGCACGGCGGCCGACGGCATGGAGCGGGTGTACGAGGAGGCCTTCGCCCGGGGCATCCACGTGGTCGCGGCCAACAAGAAGCCGCTGACCATCCCGTGGGCCGATCGCGAGCGCCTCATGGGCTCGGCCCGGAAACAGCACCGCTTCTACAACTACGAAACCACGGTGGGCGCCAGCCTTCCGGTCATCGACACGCTGAAGAACCTGGTGCGCACGGGCGACCACGTGCGCCTGATCGAAGGGTCGTTCTCGGGGACCCTGGGCTACGTCGTCAACGAGATGATGGCCGGCGCGAAACTGTCCGAAGCCGTGCGCAAGGCCCGGGAACTGGGCTACACCGAGCCGAACCCGGCCGAGGACCTGTCGGGCATGGACGTGGCCCGGAAGGCCCTGATCCTGGCCCGCGAGCTGGGGTTGACGCTGTCGGTTGCGGACCTGAAGGTCGAGCCCCTGGTGGACACCGGGCTGCCGTCCGACGCGCCGGTCGAGGACTTCTTCGTGGCGCTGCAGGGGCTGGACGACCAGATGTCGGCGCACCTGGAGGCCCTGCGGCAGGAGGGCAAGTCCCTGCGCTACCTGGCCCGCATCGATCCGTCGGCGGCGGGGACCGGGCGCCCGGTGTGCACGGTCGGCCCCGTGTCCGTGGACGGGGACCATCCCTCGACGCGCCTGCGCGGCACCGAGTCCTTCGTCGCGTTCACGACCGAGCGCTACCGTCAGTATCCCCTGCTGGTCCAGGGCGCCGGCGCGGGTGGTCCCGTGACGGCCGCCGGCGTGCTGGCCGACATCCTCAAGATTTCGATGACGTTGCGGGGGCGGTGACCGGCTGAACTCGTGGACCTGGACGTCCACGTGCACGTCTCACGATTGATCACTTCTCGAAGCAGTCGCCGCGAGCCAGCCTTCTTCGATGAGAAGCAGCCGTTCGAGGCCGTTCTCAATGACTTCCCAGCCTGGGTCGCCATTGTGTTTCAGGTGGCCGCCGAGTGCTGCA
>CAINDP010000243.1 GCA_903847405.1 uncultured Myxococcales bacterium
ATTTGTCTTCAAGGGGTCCCCGGTCCAACTCCAAAACGGGCTCAGAGCACCATTGACTAGACGACCTCCGAGCCAGCGCTACCCGAGTATCGCCCGTTTCATCTACATCTGTGCGCGAAGCCCATCACCAACTCCAAAGGGCCCCGCCCTCCCTCGCCCCGGACCCTCGGACGCCTGTGGGTGCGCGGCGGCGGGACAGGGCCCCCTCCCCTTCCCTTGCGCCTGCCTCCCCGGACACCGTATGCTCTGCGCCTCCCGAGCGCGCAGGCGCGGGCGGGGATGTGCGTCCCCGGGATGAGGTCGGGTCGTGGGAAGACATGCTTCGGGGCCGATGGCGATCGTCCTTGCGGTCGCGTTCGTCACCCTCACCGCCCCCGTCGCCGCCGCCCACGACCTGGGCCTGGCGGGGCTGGCCAAGGGCTCCTACGGCCTCTCCCGCAGCACCTGGAAACTGGACGGGACCGCGCTGACGGCCGACATCACCCTGCCCCGCGTGCTGGCCGACCACCTGGTCGCGTCCCCGGGCATCGATCCCGCCACGATCAACGACGCGGCCCGCGAGGGCGCCGTCACGGCCCGCATCGACGTCCGGCGCGGGGACCAACCCTGCGGCGGCGAGGTGTTCCCGCCCGGTCCCGCAGCGCCCGGCGCCTTCCGGGTGCAGGTGCGCTATTCCTGTCCGGACGGGTCCGAACCGGTCCGGGTCGACCTGGCCCTGATCGGCGATTTCGGCACCGGTCATCGGCACCTGGCCGCGGTGGACGACGGTTCGGGTTCGCGGACCGAGGTCCTGCTGGGCGCGTCGCCGACCCTCGTCCTGCGGGCCGGCGAGGGACGACGCCTGCCGTTCAGCTTCCTGACCCTGGGGATCGAGCACATCCTGGGAGGGTACGATCACCTGATCTTCCTGCTGGGCCTGATCCTCCTGGGCGGATCCCTGCGCTCCCTGCTGGGGACGGTCACGGCCTTCACGCTGGCCCACTCCGTGACCCTCGCCGTCGCGGCCCTGAACATCTGGAACCCCGGGTCCGCATTCGTCGAACCGGCGATCGGCCTGACGATCGCCTACGTCGGGATCGAAAACCTGTTCCTGAAGGAACCGAAGGGACGATGGCGGATCACCTTCATCCTGGGCCTGGTGCACGGCTTCGGGTTCGCCAGCGCCCTGGCGGATGCGGGCCTGGCGCGCAGCCACGTGGTTCCCGCGCTGCTGCTGTTCAACGTCGGGGTCGAGGCCGGCCAGATCCTGGTCCTGGCCGTGGCCCTGCCCCTGGTCCTGTGGGCGCGCAGGACCGACTGGGTCGTGGCCCGCGGCGTCCCGGCGGCCAGCGTCGCGGTGGCCCTGACCGGGTTGACGCTGTTCTTCCTGCGGCTGGGCTGACCATGGGCTCAGAATGGGCTGAGAATGGGCCTGCGCTGCCGGCTCCATATCCTGTAGAATGTCGCCGCTCGTTGTCACCCATGGCTGGTCTGTCGGAGGTTCGTCCCATGAAGATTGCCCGCTTCCTGATGCTGGGGTTGATTGCGGCCATGCTGGCCGGTCCGGCGAACGTCGGCTGCTCGTGCAAGGACTCGGGTGGCTCCGTAGCCGACGATCTGGACCTGGTCGCGTCGCCCAGCAACCTGCCCTTCGGAACGGTGGCGCTGGGGGACACCAAGGCCCTCACCGTCACGCTGAAGCACGTCGGCACCTCGGGCACGATCCGCATCGTCAATGTCGCCCTGGAGGACCTGAACGAGGAGTTCACGTTCTCCCCGCC
>CAINDP010000244.1 GCA_903847405.1 uncultured Myxococcales bacterium
CCGCGAGGCCGTCGTCGAGGTTCCCCGCCTCCGCGCCTCCGTCGCTACCCGATACGTCGGCCGCGACATCGAAAACGGCGTCCACGCCCGACGCATCGTCGTCCCCACCCGAGTCGCCCGACCCGCAACCCGCCTGGAGGCCGATCGAAAGAAGTGCCGCACAGAACACCAGGGTTGCCTGTCGCATGATCCATCCAGCCAGGAGGGGCGGCGTTAGACAACGCCGATCAACGGTCCTTTGCGCGTCATGGGGAGTATTACGCCGGGTGAACGGGGGCGCAAGCCAGAGGCGTCCGAGGGGAGCCACGGAAGGCCTAGAACGGCGGATCGGAGCGGAACTCCAGCCGTTCTCCGGTTCGTGGATGGGTGAAGGCCAGGTGGCTGGCGTGGAGCCTGAGCCGTCCCTGCCCGGTCCCGGTTCCGTAGAGCCGGTCCCCCAGGATCGGGATCCCCAGCCCGTGCGTCGAGGCGGCGTGCAGGCGAAGCTGGTGGGTCCGTCCCGTGACCGGTTGGAACTCGACGCGCGTCCGGCCGTTTTCGACGGCAACCTTCTTCCAGTGCGTGACGCCGGTCTTCCCGTGGACCGGATCGTAGACCTGGTGCGGGCGGTTATCGACGTCCAGCCGGAAGGGCAGTTCGATCGTTCCTTCGTCGTCGGCCAGTTCGCCGTCCAGCAACGCGATGTAGCGCTTTTCCGTCTGACGTTCGTGGAACTGCAGCGACAGTCCGCGGTGCGCGTCGGCGGTCAGCGCCAGCACCATCAGCCCGGAGGTGTCCATGTCCAGTCGGTGCACGGACGGCTGATCGATGCACTCCGGACGGAGCGCCTTCACGCGCGCGACGACGCAATCCTGCATTTCCGCGCCCCGGCCCGGCACGGCCAGCAGGCCGGACGGTTTCAGCACGACAATGAGATCGTCGTCGCAGTGCAGGATTTGCAGGGGTTCCCGATGGTCCATCCGTCCCTTCCTTCACTCCCCGGTTCCGCACAGCATGAAACCCAGGATCGGCTGGCACTTCTCGGCGCATGCCGGATAGAACTCCCCGTGCCGCCGCGTGCCGGAGCGGTTTTCCCGGCCCCAGTAGAATTCGCTGATGCCCAGCGGGGTCAGCCCCTGCAGCGCCGCGTGGTTCAGCAGTTTCGGCGCGCAGCAGTCGCCCGCACCGGTCGGGATTCCTCCCTGGAACACCTCCGTCAGCGGCCGGGTCTGGCCGCGGAAATTGGTGAACCGGTAGAGTCCCTGGATCCGCGTCGTCAAGTCCCGCGACAGCGCCCTGCGCCGCTGGATCAGTCCGGGCGTTGCCCCCTCGGAAATCATCCGGTCGAGGGCCTTGATTTCGCGGTCGACAGGTTCAGTGATGCGGTGGAATTCAACCACGTCCAGAACCGGCGGAACCCAGCCGTCCACCCGCCACTCGCCGTTGTACTGGCACGAGAAGGCGCGCAGCACGACGAGATTTCCGTCGGCGGCCCTGCATTCGAGGACCCCGAACATCTGTCCCCGGGCAGGGCCCAGCAGGTAGTCGGTGGAAAACCGCGCATCGCGCCCGTCGTCCAGACACCGGTTCGCTTCGAGGTGCGCCATCAGTTCCAGCGCATGCTGACGGCTGTTTCCCGCGTCCAGCGAGTGGACCGTTCCGCATGCAGTGCAGAAGCCGGATATCGAGATGACGGGTCCCCCTTCGAGCCAGGCGCGATGGTAGAGGAACGATGGCGCGGCCTCAAGGTCACTCGGGTCGCGGGGAGTCGCCCTCGCCGCCGCACCATCCCCAGTCATAGACCGGGAAGGCCGCGGGGGCGAGGAGCGTCATCTGCGCCACGGGACCGACGGACAGATCGCGGGTGTCGTGGACCTGCATCCCAAGCTGGCTCAGGCTGTACACGTAGTCCTCGACGAAGACGCCGCGGTAGATCTGCGCCTGCCAGTATCCGCTGTAGTTGCGGCAGTGGTCGTTGCCGCCGTAGTCCTCGAAGAAACCCATGTGGCTGATGCCGGGCAGGACCTCGATGGCCTCGCGGGTCACCCGGAACAGCGCCAGTTCGGACTTGTACTCGCCCCACCAGCCCCCCTCTTCCTGGGTCTCCAGCCAGCCCCCCACCGGAATGGCCAGGAGGTTCCGGGACCTGAAGAAGGTGAAGGCCTTGTGGTCCCACAGCACGTCGCTCCAGGTGATCCAGCCGTCGCCGATCACCGCCGTCTGGACTCTATTGGGGTTCGTCGGGTCGGTCACGTCGAAGATCTCGATCTTGATGCCGCCCACGTTCCCCTCCTCTTCGCCATCGCGGCCGGCCGTCAGCAGATAGCCGGGCTCGAGGTGGTGGATGTAGC
>CAINDP010000245.1 GCA_903847405.1 uncultured Myxococcales bacterium
CAGCCGCCGGAACGCTCCGGCCAGGTCCAGGTCGTTGGCCAGCGTCGTCCGCACGACGTCCGCCACCGGGCGCAGGGACCCGTCCGTGGACAGGTCGTACACGATCGGTCCGGCGATGGGCGGCGGCGCCGGCGGCTTCAGCGGATCCCAGCCGAAGGCCAGGCAGCGGCCGTCGGTGGCGTCGCCGGGAGCGGCCGGGGCGGGAAATTGGTGTCTGTCCCCATTTTCCGCCGGAAATCGGAGGCTGTCCCCATTTTCGGCGGCGGCGGGGGGCGAGGCCAGGCACAGGAGGGCCAGGAGGGTCGCGGCGGCGGGTGGGAAGGGAGTCCTCAGGGCGTCACCGCTTGAAGAGTGCGCCGTCGAGGTCGATGACCATGCCGCGGCTGTTGATGTAGTCCAGGGTCTGGGAATCGGGGGCCGGGAGGTACACCATGCCGCCGTCGGCCGGGGCGAAGCGCTTGATGGCCGCGATGGCCGCTGTGGTGAACCGGGCGTCGGTCGCGGACTCCACGATTTCAAAGGCGAGGATCTGCCCGGCCGCGCTCATCTTCGTGACCTTCACCCGCACCCGCAGGCGCATCAGGGCGTCCTCGGACAGGAAGGGCGGGATCGTGAACTGCTCGCGGATGGCCAGGGCGACCTTGCCGCCGTACAGGTTGCCGGTCTGCGCGGTCCCGCTGCCCCAGACGCTGCCCTGGGCCGACCCGACGATCTTGTCCAGCGCCGTGGCGCGCTTCCGGGGGTCGTCGTCCTCGGGCGCGCCCAGGATGGCCGCCAGGGAGCCGGGCTTGCGCTTGTCGCGCTCGGCGTCCTTCTTCTTCACGTCCATCTTCGGGGTGTCCTTCGGCTGGATCGGCTCCCGCGTCAGGTTCACGGCCTCCTCGATCCGCTCGGCCTGCTCGTACTTGGTCAGCTTGGGCAGGCCCTTCTGGTCCTCGGCCAGGCCCAGTTGGGGGATGACGCTGGCTTCGATGATGCCCAGGTCCTCGCCCTGGGGCGAGTCGGGACCCCGGCGGTCGGATCGCACCGCGTGGAGGGCGCAGCGGACGCCGTCGCACAGGCTCTTCTGCAGCATGCGTTCGCTGAGTTCTTCCCCGGAGTCGCCCCCGGCGGTGGCCAGCATCAGGCCCAGCAGGACGTGGATCAGCAGCGCGAACGCGGCCCCGAAGGCCACCTCCCGTCTGCCGAGCCCCTGGAGGCCCTCGCTCGCTGACCTGCCGCCTTGCACCGGTCAGCCCTCCGGCTCGGCGACCAGCCCGAACTTGCCCACGCCGGCCGCCCGCACCTTCGCCATGACCTTCAGGGTCAGGCCGTAGGGCAGGCTCTCGTCGGCGCGCAGGTACATTTCGCCGTCACGTTTCAGTTTTTCGTTCGCCGCCAATTTGCCGATCAACGCGTCCAGGCACGGCTTGAAGAACTTCTCCTCGTCGCGGCTCCACGGGCGGCGCCGGGCGCCCACGATCCCCTTCAGGTCCGGGGCGATGGGCAGGCAGTCCACGACCAGCGTTTCGCCGACGAAGAACTGCAGGTCGCTGGTGATGCTGAGGACCAGCTTCTTTTCCTGGGCCAGGTTCACCGGCTCCGCGTCGGTGCGCGGCAGGCTCACCGGCACCTTCTGGTCCACGCGCTCGATCTTTTCGCCCTGCTTCTGCTGCTGTTTTTCCTGCTGGATCTGCGCCGTTTCGATGGACGACGAGATCATGAAGATGATCAGCAGCACCAGCATCACGTCCACCAAGGGCGTGACGTTGATCTCGGCCAGCATGCCCTTGTGGCCCGGGTCGCCCATTCCCATGGCGGTCACTCCTCGGTCCCCGGCGGCGTCAGTCGCGGAGGAAATGGCGGCGCAGGATGTTCAGGAAGTCGATGGAGAAGTTCTCCATTTCGACGACGAACACCCGGATCTTGCTGGTGAAGTAGTTGTACGCCATGACGGCCGGGATGGCCGCCAGCAGGCCGATCGCCGTGGCCACGAGGGCCTGGGCGATGTGCGGCGTCACCGTTTCCAGGATCGGCTTGCCGGGCGTGATGAAGGCGAAGGCGTTCATGATGCCCCAGACGGTGCCGAACAGCCCGATGAACGGCGCGGCACTGCCCGTCGTGGCCAGGAACGGGACCAGGCGCTCCATGCGCGTCTGCTCGTCCTGCTGGGCCCGGCGCAGGGTGCGTTCGATGTTCGCGAAGCCGTGGCCGCCGGCGCCCGTGCCCATGCCCAGGGTGGCCGCGACGGCCTGGGGATCGCCCTGCACGCGGTTCAGTTCGGCGAAGGCCGCCCGGTAGACCTTCGCGACGGGCGCGTCGGGCAGGCGGTCGGCCGCCGAGGCAGCCTCCTCCAACGTCCCGCACTTCCAGAAGGTTTCCAGGAACTCGTTCGTCTGGCGCCGGACGCGCCGGAACGCCAGGCCCTTCAGGCCGATGATGAACCAGCACCCGATCGACATGCCGATGAGGACCAGCAGCACCATCAGGACCATGCCGCGGGAGGCGACGACCTGTTCGAACACGTTGATTCCGAAAGACTCGGTCGGGGACATCGTTCCTTCCTCCGGGCGGCGGACCGGGGCGTAGTATACGCCCGGCGGGTTCCTTCGGCCTCGTTCCCGACGGTCGCGGAGTACAATGCGGCGGTCCGCGGGTCGAGGCGACGGTGCACGACACGTTCATGGTCTTCGGAATTCCCTTCCCGGCGTACTTCACGCTGCTGATGTTCGGCTACACGTTCCTGATCTGGCTGGCGCACCGGGACACGCCCCGCCTGGGCATCGACGGCAACCACTTCCTGGACATGGCGATGATCGCCATCACCGCCGGGATCATCGGGGCGAGGCTGCTGCACGTGGCGGCGGACGGGTACGCGATGGACTACGTGCACCTGTGCACGGACCCCTTCGCGGTGAAGGGCGAAACGCTGCCCAAGGGGAAGAAGTGCGCGACCGACGCCGAGTGCGCGCCGCTGGTCCCCCTGGGCTACGACACGTGCGACGCCTCCACGGGGATCTGCCACCAGGATCGGGACTGCCTGCGGGCGTTCAAGTTCTGGTACGGCGGACTGACGTATTACGGGGGCCTGGCGCTGGCCGCCGGGATGAGCCTCTGGTTCATCCGTCGGCGGAAGATGCCGATGCTGCGGGTTTGCGACCTGGCGGGGTACGGCATCCCGCTGGGGCTGGTGTTCGGCCGCATGGGGTGCTTCCTGTCGGGGTGCTGCTTCGGGTCCCTGGCGGCGCCCCCGTTCGGCCTGGCGTTCCCGGCCCACACGCCGCCCTGGGACCACCACCTGGAACTGGGGCTGATCACGAAGGCCGCCGGGGAATCGCTGCCGGTCTACCCGACCCAGGTGTGGGAGGGGATCGCCTGCGCCGGGATCTTCGCGTACCTGTACTTCTGGCGGCGCCGGCACCAGCGCTTCGACGGCCAACTGTTCTTCACCTACTGCATGCTGTACGCGGTCGCCCGGTTCGTGATCGAGTTCTGGCGCGACGACGCCCGGGGCGGCGTGCTGGGGTTGTCCACGTCCCAGTGGCTGGGGATCCCGCTGTTCGCCATCGGGGCCGTGATGTGGCTGTGGGCCCGGCGACGGGCGCGCGCCGTCACGGATGCCTCGCCCTCACCCCTTCCCTGAGGACGACAGGAACCGGGCGGCGCACCCGGCCAGGGCGGCGAGGAAGTCGAGGTGCGCCTGCCGGAAGGGACCGGGGGGGGGCGCGAACGAATCCACGTACAGGATGCCGTACCAGGTCGCATCGGTTCCCATCGGGGCCGCCAATGCGCTGACAGGCGCGCCGGGACCGCTCCCCCAGGCACCCTTCGCCGCGTTTTCCACCACGGCCTGCCGGACGACGTCGCCGAAGACCGGTACGGCGCGGTGTTCGGGCGGGAGGTCCGGCCGGACCCACGTGAGGGCCGGGGCCAGGCGGGGCGCGCCGGTGGCGTCCACCCGACGCAGCAGCACGGACACGCGGCAGGCGCCCAGCAGGCGGCCCGCGCCGGTCGCCACCTCGCCCAGGTACGCCGCCAGCGTCGGGGCCGCGCGGGGGGTCCGCAGGTGCGCCAGGAAGGCCAGGGCCTGGGCTTCCGGGAAGGGGGCGGGGGTATCATTGGATTGGCCCGAGGCCACGGCGGGTGGCGGGGGCGCCGGCACGGGGGCCGCGGGCATCGCACCCAGGCCCAGCCCCTGCCGCAGGGCGCCCAGCATGCCGGACAGTTCGGCCTGGTCCAGGGTGGCGGTCGAGCCCCCGGTCAGTTCGGCGCGCATCTCGTTCCAGCGTCGGGCGGGATCGACGGCCCCCGGCAGCGCGTCGTCTGCGCGGAACTGCAGCACGGTTTCGCCGATCGCGATCCGGTCGCCGTCGGCCAGCACCTGCTCGCCGACGCGCAGGCCGTTCACCAGGACGCCGTTTTCGCTGTTCAGGTCCTGGATCGTGTACCGCGACCCGTCCCACCGGAACTGGCAGTGCCGACGCGAGATGTCCGGGGCCACCACCTGCACCAGGTTCCCCGGGCTGCGGCCCAGCGTGAAGGTGCGCTGGCCCAGGTCGAAGGTCGCCCCCTCCCCGTGACCGGACAGGATCCGAAGCCAGGCCACGGGTGCCTCCTTGCGATGATGCGGGTGCGGCTGATTGTAGCCCCGGTGCCTCGCGCCTTGAAGCCCCGCCACGCGTCTGGTACCGTGCAGCCGCCATGGCAGGTTCCGAAGCAGGCAGAATCGCTTTCGTACGCACCCAGAAGGGGGTCGCTGCAGGTGTCATCGTCGAACGGGTCCCCCCCCGCGTCGCGGTCCTGACCGAAACGGCCGCCCGCGAGACGTGGACCGAGGACAAGGTCTTCTGGGTGGCCGAGGCCCGGGTTCCCCTGCACGCGGCCCGCGCGGCCGCCGAATCGCTGATCGGCTTCCGGGAGCGTGTCGAGGAGGTCCTGCCCCTGGTGGACCTTTCCGCCCTCTGGGACGTGGTCGCGGCCGACGGCGGGCGGCATTCGGTCGGCGACCTGGCGGACCTGGCCTTCCCCGCGCCGGGTCCCGAGCATCGCGCGGCGGTGGCCTGGGCCCTGGCCCTGGACGAAACCCATTTCAAGCCTCTGGGCGCCGGCGCCTTCACGGCGCACTCCCGGGAAGCGGTCGAGGCCGCGACCCGACGCAAGTCCCGCGAGGATCAGGAAAAGGACCGCCTGAACCGTTCCGCCGAGCGGCTGACCGGGGTCCTCGACTGCACCGAAACCTTCGACGCGACCGACACGGCGACCCGCCAGGGCGTCACCTGGCTGAAGGCCCTGGCGGTCTTCGGGGCCGAGGGGGACAAGGACGCCAAGCGGGGCCTGGAACTGCTGGAAGTGCTGACGGGCGGGACCGGAGGCGACGCGCCCGAACGGGCCTTCGATCTGCTGGTGCGCCTGGGCGCGTTCCACGAGGACGAGGTCCTGGGCGTCCACCGGTTCCGGCTGCGTCGCGAGTTTCCCGAGGAGGTCCTGGGCGAGGCGGCGCGCATCGAGGCGGCGCCGCTGTCGGCGGTCGAGCAGGCGGATCGGGAGCCCCTGGCGGTCCCGTTCGGCGCCTGCGGGCCCATCGCCATCGACGACCCGTGGACCAGCGACGTGGACGACGCCCTGTGGGTGGAAGCCTCGGGGCACGACGTGCGGGTCCACGTCCTGATCGCGGACCCCAGCGCGGCGGTGGCCCTGGACGGGCTGGTCGGTCGCGAGGGCGCGATGCGGGCGGCCAGCCTGTACCTGCCCACGGGCAAGGTGCCGATGCTGCCGCCGGGCCTGTCGGAAGGGGTCCTGTCCCTGGACGGCGGCGCGGACCGGCCCGTGATGGACTTCGCGTGCACGCTGTCGTCGGACGGCCTGGTGACGGGGTTCCGGGTCGCGCCGGTCTACGCGACGCTGGATCGCCGGATGACCTACGACGCGGTGGACGCGGTGCTGGCGGACCCGGCCTCGGCGGATCCGGCGGCCGGCGCCCTGCGGACGCTGCGGGACCTGGCGACGGCGCTGCGCAAGCGTCGCGTGGACGCCGGCGCGATGATCGTGGACCGGGACGACGTGTCCGTGCGGGTCGTCGACGGCGTGCCGATGCTGAAGCGGCAGGCCGCGGACTCGCCGGCCCGGCGCCTGGTGATGGAATTCATGGTGCTGGCCTGCTCCCAGGCGGGACGCTTCGCCCGGGACAACGGCATCCCGCTGGTCTACCGCAAGCAGTCCCCGCCCGAGGACAAGGACCCGGCGGCGGGCCTGCCGTTCGGATCGAAGGCCTGGGCCTACAAGATGTTGCGGTCCCTGAAGCGGGCGGAACTGTCCACCACACCCGAGCCCCACTGGGGCCTGGGGGTGACCGGGTACACCCAGGTGACGTCGCCGCTGCGGCGGTTCCAGGACTTCCTGGCCCACGTGCAGTTGAAGGGCTTCCTGCGGGAACGCCGGGCGCCGCTGGACACGGACCGGATCCTGCGGGCCTTCGGGGACCTGGAAACCCAGGCCGACGCCCTGCTGACCACCGAGCGCGAGGCCAAGCGCTACTGGATCCTGAAGTGGCTGGCCCGGTCGATCGGCCGGGAGGTCGAGGGCGAGGTGGTCGCGATCCAGGGCTCCCGGGCGCTGGTCGAACTGGACGAAACGGCCCTGGTCCTGCCGGTGCCGGGCCTGGGGCACGTGGCTCCGGGCAGCCGGGTGCGGGCTCGGGTGCGGGAAGTGGACCCTCGCCGCGATCGCGTGACGCTGGGGCAGGTCTGAGGCCCGCAGGGCCCCGTGGCCGTACCCGTTCCCGTGTACGTGTACGGTCCTGTTCGGCCCCATCGGGTACGGGTACGGGCTCGGGTACGGGTACGAAAGGCCCGGAACCGAAGGAACCGCGGGAGACGAATGAACGACCTGTCGAACCACCCCTGGCTTCCCTTTCTGCATTCCGTGCGCTCGCCGTCCCGGTACGTCGGCGGGGAGTTCGGGTCCGTGACCCGGGCGCCGGGCAGCGAGGCCGCCAGCCTGTGCCTGGCCTTCCCCGACGTCTACGAGGTGGGCATGTCCCACCTGGGCACGCAGATCCTGTACGACCTGCTGACCCGGGAAGACGACCTGCGCGTCGAGCGGTGCTTTTCGCCCTGGGGGGACCTGGAGGAGGAGCTGCGGGCCCGCGGGCTGCCCCTGGTGTCGCTGGAAACGTTCACCCCCCTGAAGGACTTCGACGTCGTCGGGATCAGCCTGCAGCACGAACTGTGCTTCACGAACATCCTGACGATCCTGGACCTGGGCGGCATCCCCCTGCACGCCGCGGATCGCGACGACCGGGCGCCCATCGTGCTGGGCGGCGGTCCGGGGGCCCTGCACCCGGAGCCTGTGGCGCCGTTCTTCGACGCCTTCTTCTGCGGCGAGGCCGAGGCGGACCTGGGGCCCCTGCTGCGCGAGATCGGGCGGCTGCGGCGGGCGGGCGCGACGCGGCGCGAGGTGTGGCGGGCACTGGCGGCCCGGCCCGGCATGTACGTGCCGGCCCTGTACGAGGCGGTGCGGGACGAGGCGTCCGGGCTGAAGGTCCCGCGGCCCATCGACCCGGCGGCCCCGGCGGTGGTGCGCCGCGTGTTCGTGCCGGACCTGAATGCGTTCCCGCTGCCCGAAACGACGATCGTGCCCTGGAACCGCGCCGTGTTCGACCGGGCCTCCCTGGAGGTGGCCCGGGGGTGTTCGGAAGGATGCCGCTTCTGCGAGGCGGGCTACACCTACCGGCCCCTGCGGGATCGTTCGCCGTTGGCGATGCTGGACGTGGCGCAGCGGGCCGTGGCGACCTGCGGCCACGACGAGGTGTCCCTGGGCGCCCTGTCGCCGGCGGACTACCCGGCCCTGTCGCCGCTGGTGGCGGCGCTGTCGAAGTCCCTGACCCCCTTGGGCGTGACGCTGTCGGTGTCGTCGCTGCGGGCCTACGGCCTGTCCGAACAGATCCTGCGGGACCTGCGGGCCGTGCGGGCGGCGGGCCTGACGCTGGCCCCCGAGGCCGGCACCCAGCGGCTGCGGGACGTCATCAACAAGAACGTGACCGACGCGGACCTGACGGAAGCGGCCCGGCGGGCATTCGCGAACCGCTGGCAGCGCCTGAAGCTGTACTTCATGATCGGCCTGCCCACCGAGACCGACGAAGACGCCTGGGCCATCATGGACCTGGCGCGGTCCGTCCTGCGCCTGGGCCGCGGGATGGGGCGCGCGGAGGTGACCGCCGCCGTCGGGGTGTTCGTGCCGCGGCCCCACACGCCGTTCCAGTGGGAGGGCATGGCGGCGCCGGAGGTCCTGGACGCGCGGCAGGCGATCCTGCGCGACGCCGCCCGCAAGTCGGGCGTTTCCCTGAAGCTGCCGGACGTGACCACGTCGCGCCTGGAGTGCGTGTTCGCCCGGGGCGATCGGGACCTGGCGCGGGTCATCGAAACGGCGTGGCGGTCGGGCTGCCGGTTCGACCAGTGGGGCGAGGCGGCGCGGCCGGACCTGTGGGAAGCGGCCTTCGTCGCCGAGGGGATCGACCCCGAGGCCTACCGGCGGCCGATTCCGGTGGGCGCGGCGCTGCCCTGGGAAATCATCGACCCGGGCGTGTCCCGGGCGTTCCTGCGCCGCGAGCACGACAAGGCCATGGAAGGGCGCCTGACTGCCCCCTGCGAGCGGCCCGCGGTCGAGGAAGGCGAGCGGCCGTTGGCCGAGGCCTGGAAGACCGCGACGTCGGTGGTGTGCCACGCCTGCGGGGCGGGGTGCGATCCCGCGGCGATCGCGAAGACGCGCGGCGCGGTGGTGGACGAGGGCGAGGCGCTGGCCGCGGCGTTGGCGGTGGCGTCGGCGCTGGAGGCCGCGGCCGCGGTGCCGGAGGCCGGGAGGGTCGCCCCGTCCGCGAAACCGCCGGTGGACCTGCTGGCCGGGGAGGGCAGCGACCCGTCGGAGCCCGCGCCCGTCGATGGGACGCCTGCCGTCGAGGCCGCGCCCCCGCCGCACAAGAAGTTGCGCAAGGCCCCCCCGCCGCCGCCCCAGGAGGCGTTCACCACGTGGCACGTGCGCTTCACCCGGGTCGGGCGCGCCTCGTACCTGTCCCAGATCGACATCGTGAAGCACCTGCCCCGGATCCTGCGCCGGGCGGGCCTGGTGATCCGGATGTCCGGCGGGTATCACCCGCTGCCGAAACTGACGTACCGCGATCCGATGCCCGTCGGCTATCAGTCGGCCGGCGAGTGGCTGGACGCGGACCTGGTCCGGGGGCGCTTCGTGATCCCGGGAACGGGGTTCGTGGGTGCCCGTCCGGCGAACCCGTCCGGCGGGTCGATGCAGATCGACGCCGTCGAGGACCTGGGGAACGAACTGGTGGCCGTCCTGAACGCCGCGTCGGTGGACGGGATCCGGTTCCTGTCGGCCGTCCCGGCCTACGGGAAGCGGGGTCCGGCGTCCCAGCCCCGGTACGCCTTCGCCAGTCCCTTCGACGCCGACACGACGGCGGAGCGCCTGGCGCCCCTGGCCGCGGCGCCCCTGTCCGATGACGAGATCGCGGCGACCCGGGCATCCGGTTGCCAGCCGGATCCCTTCCTGGGCGGCGGCACCCCGTGCGTCCTGACCTGGCCCCGGGAGCGCCCCGACGGCCGGCCCCACGAGGTCCTGACCCGCGTGCTGGGACGCGACTACGCCCCCTTCGACCTCGTGCGCCTGTACGACGATCCGCGGGCGGTGGTCGAGGGTGCGCCCGAGGAACCGGACGCGGAGGCCGACGGCGCGACGGATCCGGTCGGGGAGTGCGGGTGACGTCCGGCGGCGGGGGGCGCTATCGGGCCCGCTGCAGGTAGCGGTAGAAGTCCGAGTCGGTGGAAATGACGAGGCGGGCGTTTTCCTTGATCGCCGTGCGGTACGACTCCAGCGTCCGGACGAACCCGTAGAACTCCGGGTTCTTGCTGTAGGCCTCGGCATACACTCCGGCGGCCCGTGCGTCGGCCTCGCCGCGGATCTGGACGGACTCCCGGTAGGCGTCCGAGTTGATGCGGCTGAGTTCCTTCTGCATCTGGCCCAGGATGTTGGCCTTTTCGCCCTCGCCCTCGGACCGGAACTGCGACGCGACCTTCTTGCGCTCGCTGATCATCCGGTCGTACACCCGCCTCAGGACCTGCTCGACGTAGTTGATCCGCTTGATCTGGACATCGACCAGTTCGATGCCGTACTCGGGCATCGCCTTCCTGGCCTCGGTCAGGATGTCCGCCAGGATCGTTTCGCGCCCCTGCAGGTCCTCGGGGACGATCTCGCGGCCGTCGAAGTCCATGACCTCCTCGGCGCCCTCGGGGGCCTTGTAGTCGGTGCCCCGGACCAGTTCCACCAGCAGGTGGCTGGACACCGCGTCCCGGACCACCGAGTCCAGGATGTCGTCCAACCGGCTCATCGCGCCCCGTTCCGTGGCCACGGTGGTGTAGAACTTCAGCGGATCCTCGATGCGCCAGCGGGCCGCGGTGTCGACCCAGATGTACCGCTTGTCCTTGGTCGGGATCTGGTTCGGATCCCCGTCCCACATCTGGATCCGGCGGTCGAAGCGCCGGACCTGCTGGGTCAGCGGCACCTTGAAGTGCAGGCCGGCTTCCCGCACGCCTCCCACGGGCGCGCCGAACTCCGTGACGATGGCGAACTGGCTTTCATCGACCACGAACATCGAACCGAAGGCCAACCCGACGACGGCGAGGACGAGTCCGATTCCCACGGCCTTCATCATGGCTTCACCTCCTCGGTCCGGCCGCGCAGTTGCAGCAGCGGAAGCGCCGACGGCGCCTTGCCGTCCATCACGTAGATCTGCTCGACCCGGGGCAGCACCTCCTCCAGGGTTTCCAGGTACAGCCGCTGCCGGGTGACCAGGGGCGCCTTGTCGAACTCGGCCAGCAGGGCCAGGAACCGTGCCGTTTCCCCCGTGGCGCGGTTCAGGCGTTCGACCGCGTAGCCCTCAGCCTCGAGGATCGTCGACTTGGCCACGCCCGCGGACTTGGGGACCTCGCGGTTGTACTGTTCCCGGGCCTGGAAGATCAGGCTTTCCTTTTCCTGCTGGGCCTCGTTGACCTCGTTGAAGGCCGCCTTGACCGGTTCCGGCGGGTTCACGTCCTGGAACTTCACCGTCACGATCCGCACGCCGATGTCGTAGCCGGTCAGGATCGCCTGGAGGTTCTGCTGGATCTGCGAGGCCAGGACCGCCCGCTCGGTCGTCAGGACGTCCGTGACGTTGGAGTTGCCGACCGCCATGCGCACGGCGGCCTCGGCGACGGTCCGGATCGTTTCCTCGGGAGCCTTGATGCGGAACAGGTATTTGAAGGGGTCGGCGACCTGGTACTGGACGATCCACTCCAGGTCGCTGACGTTGAGGTCCCCGGTGAGGGTCAGGGATTCCTCGTCGAACTGCTTGGCGGAGTACTCGGTCCGGACGTCGGCCTGGACCGTCCGGAAGCCGAATTCCAGTTTCAGGACGCGCCCCGTGGCCACCTGGTGCACCCGATCGATGCCGAAGGGCAGCCTGAAGTGCAGGCCCGGTTCGGCGAAGTTCGTGAAGCGCCCGAAGCGCAGGACCACGCCGGTCGATTCGGTCCCGACCTGGTAGAAACTGCTGAGCCCGGCCCAGAGCGCCAGGGCGGCCATCGCAGCGATCACCAGCCACCGGGCGATCCGCTTGCCGTCGGGGTGCGAACCGCCGATATCCCGCTTGGTGCGATTGGCGAACCTCTCGAATCCCTTGCGGATCGCCTCGAATGGATCGTCGTCGCTGCCGTCGTACATCGTGCCTCCTGACGCCGAGCGCGCTCGGCCATTGTGGGTTCTATCGCCGGAAGAATCGGATCAACGCAATCACCAGCCAACTGGCCAGGAACAGGAACGCCAGGCGGGGGCTGAGGCGAAGCAGCAACAGGCCGGTCGCCGCCAGCAGCAGGGCCGGCAGCCACCGCGGCCTGCCGTGTCGCCGGTTGCGCGCTTCGCCCGTGCCCCGGGACCCGTCGTAGCGGGCCCGGCGCTCGGGGTCGGAGAGCACCTCGTAGGCAGAGTTGATCTGCCGGATTCGCTCCCCCGCGTCAGCCGAGGGGTTCACGTCCGGGTGGTACTTGCGGACCAGTCGATTCCGGGCCGCCTCGATCACTTCAGGTTCGGCCCGGGGGTCGACCTGGAGGACCCGGTAGAGGTCGGGCTGTGCCTTCATCCACAAGACCTGCAGGGGAAGCGAGTATCAGGGGGATGCATCCAGGGGTCAATGCCCCGCGTTGCCTCACGCTAGATGTATCCGAAGGGGCATCGTTGCCTCACGAAGGAAAAGTATCTGAACGAGGGCAGGAAGTTAGGGGGGGACGTACCTTTCTGGCGTGGAGCCAGGAGGTCGTCATGAGGCTGGCGATGGC
>CAINDP010000246.1 GCA_903847405.1 uncultured Myxococcales bacterium
CGCCGCCGGCGAGCCCCGCACCATCACGGGCGACGCCCACTCCTGGGAGCGCGTCGCGGCACCGCAGGGATAGATTCCCGCCTTCCGCGTTTTCGATTCATCGATGCAGGCGTCTTGCAGGAGGGGCAGGGGTGCGGCCGGATCCCGGATCAGGCGCCCTTCAGCTTGCGGATTTCCTCGATCAGTTCGGGAACCGCCTTGAAGGCGTCGGCGACCAGGCCGTAGTCGGAAATCGAGAAGATCGGCGCTTCCGGATCCTTGTTGATCGCGACGATCGTCTTGGAGGCCTTCATGCCGGCCAGGTGCTGGATGGCGCCGGACAGGGCCACGCCGATGTACAGGTTCGGCGCGATGACCTTGCCGGTCTGGCCGATCTGCAGGTCGTTCGGCGCGATGCCGGCGTCGACCACGGCGCGGGTGCCGCCGATGGCCGCCTTCAGCAGGTCGGCCAGCGGGTCCAGGATGGCGAAGCCCGCCTTGTCCTTCAAGCCGCGGCCGCCGGCCACGACGACCGATGCCTCGGCCAGGTCGGGGCGGGACGAAACGACCGGCTCGAACTTGACGTAGCGCTGGTTGGCGTCGGCGTCGGGGGCGATGGCCACGGTCTGGACGGGGGACGCGCCGCCGCTGGGGCCGGCCGCGTCGAATTCCGTGCCGCGGACGCTGAAGACCGCCTTCGGGGACTTGACCTCGACGGTGGCCAGGACGTTGCCGGCCCACATCGGACGCTGGAACTTCACGCCCGCGCCGTCGCCGACGACGGCCACGACTTCGCTGACCATGCCGGCGCCCATGCGGGCGGCGACGCGGGGCAGCAGATCGCGGCTGAACGTGGAGGAGGTGGCCGCGACCTGGGTCGCGCCGACCTGGTCGGCCAGGGCCACGACCGCCTTCGCATAGGGCGCGGCGAGGTAGCTGGCGAACCCGGGGTTGTCGATGACGTAGACGCCCTTGGCGCCGTAGCCGGCCAGTTCACCGCCGACGGCGGCGATGCCCGAACCGATGATGCCGATCGCGAAGTCGCCGCCGGTCTTGCCGGACAGGGTGCGGGCGAAGGTGATCGCGTTCAGCGTGGACTTGCGGAGCTTCCCTCCGAACGTTTCGGCGATCACGAGGATGGTACCCATGGAATGCCTCCTTGGGGCGGTCTGGCCGCCACCGGCGCGGGCCTACAGGGCCTTCGCCTCGTTCCGGAGCTTTTCGACCAGCTCCTGGACCGTCTTGACCTTGATACCACCCTTGCGCTGCGGGGGCGCTTCGTAGGCGACCGTCGCAACCTTCAGCGCGGTGTCCACGCCCAGGGCGGCCGGCGTCAGCACCTGGAGGGGCTTCCGCTTGGCCTTCAGGACGTTCGGCAGCGTGGGCAGGCGCGGCGTGTTCAGGCGGAGGTCCGCCGAGATCACGGCCGGCAGCTTGACCGCGATGGTTTCCAGGCCGCCGTCCACTTCGCGCAGGACGACCGCCTCGCCGTTCTCGATCGTGATGCTGCTGGCGAAGCACGCCTGGGGCAGGTCCAGGTACTCGGCGACCAGCTGGGTGACCTGGTTCGAGTCGCCGTCGACGGCCTGCTTGCCGAACAGGAACAGGTCCGGCTTTTCGGCTTCATAGACCTTGGCCAGGATGCGGGCGGCCAGATCGGAATCCAGTTGATCGTCGGCGATGTCGACGCGGATGCCCCGATCGCAGCCCATGGCGAGGGCGGCGCGCAGGTTCTGCTCCACGTCGGCGTTCCCGATGGTGACGGCCACGACTTCGCCGGTGTGCTTTTCAATCAGCGACACGGCGGCCTCGATGGCGTTCTCGCAGAACGGGTTGAGCTTGTACTCGAGACCGGCGGTCTCGATGCCCGTGCCGTCCGGCTTGACCCGGATCTTCGCGTCGGGGTCTGTGACCCGCTTGGCTGTGACAAGGATCTTCACGGCGCCTCCTCTGGAAAAGAGTTCGGCCAGGGCCCATCGCCGCAGGCCGTCGGACGAGACGAATGGAAATCGTATCCACTATATCCGGGTGCACTGTCAAGGGGGATTTGGGACGGGGGCGCTCCGGGTC
>CAINDP010000247.1 GCA_903847405.1 uncultured Myxococcales bacterium
GATGGCCAGCACCAGGAAGACCCCCAGCACCACGGCAACGGCCCGATGCAGCCCGCCCATCAACTGGGCCTCGACCACCGGTCCCAGGGCCGGGAAGCCGCTGATGGTGAAGACCGGTTCCTTGTCGGGCCGGGGCTCGCCCGCGATCAGCGAACTGAAGGCGCCCTTGACCCGTGCGCGCAGGCTGTCCCGGACCTTCGCCGGGTCCAGGCCTTCCAGCCACTTCGCGGCCAGGGACTCCGACAGCAGGGACTCCTCGCGGTCCCGGACCTGGGTCGCCAGCGTCTCGGCCAACCGGCCCGCCACGTCGTCCGACAGTCCGGCCTCCCGGAACGACGGCAGTCGCGGCAGCACCGCAGCCAGGCGCTCGGCCATGCCCGCCTGCGGACCTGCCAGGACGGCCGCAAGGTCGGACCACTCCGGGTTGGAGGGGGTGAACGGCGAGGCGCCCGACGCCATGTACTCCTGGAGGCTCGCCAGGATCTGGCGCCGACGGGCCTCGCTGTCGGCGGCGGCCTCCTCGCCGGTGGCGGCGGCGAGGAGGCGGGTGGTCCGCTCGGAGGGGACGATGACGTCATAAGCCCGCGCCAGGGATTCCAGGCGAATCCGCGCGGCCGGCAGGCCCGTCGCTGCCGAGGCCTCGATGGTCCTGCGCACCGTTTCCGTGAGGGCCGGCCCGGGGACGCCGCCGCCGCCCGGGATGCGCAGGGTGACCATGGCCTCGTCGCGGGCGTCGTTGACCAGGGGCCGGACGTCCGCCTTGCCTTCCAGGAAGGTCCACAGCGTCGCCAGTGCGTCCCGGTCCGGTGGAATCCAGTAGGTTCCGGCCATGCCCTTCGCGATGAATCCCAGGACCTGCGGGATCGAGCGGACGTCCGGGAAGGCCTTCGTTCCATCCAGCAGGTCCGTCAGGCGCATCACGCGCTGGACGACGGCGGGGTCCTTGAAATCGCCCTTCACGCTGACCTGGATGAGGTCCGCGCCTCCGAAACGGCGATCGAAGAAGGCCACGGCCGCACCGGTGTCCTCCCGGGCCGAGAACAGGTCCCGCAGGGTCACCGCGAACTCCATCCGCCAGGCCCCGAAAATCGAGGCGCCGGCCAGGATGAACACCAGCGCGATGCCGATCGTCCGGCGGCCCGCCCTGGCGCGGCGCGGCCGGGAGGTCGCGGGCAGGCGGGGGTCGATGGGCAGGAACGACAGCAGGGGCGTGGCGCCGATGATCGCGAACACCAGCATGGCCACGAAACCGACCACCATGCCTTCGCCGAACTGGGCCAGGTAGGGCAGGGAATCGGGCGTCGTCCGGTTCAGCAGGGCCAGGACCCCGTATGCCGCGGCCGCCGCGACCAGCAGTTCCGCGGTCCGGCGCGACACCGGCGCCACGCGTCCGCGCAGCCGGGCCTCGGCCGCCCGCCCGAACGCCACGGCGCCTACGGGCAGCATCAGCAGGGCGCCGTTCAGCACGGCGACCGTGACGGGCAGGTCGAACAGGCGCAGGAAGCCCAGCCACCACAGCAGCGGCAGCCCCGAGCAGCCCAGGACCATCAGGCTGGCCACGGGCTGCCGCAGCCACAACAGCAGCACCAGGAACAGGCCCGCGGCGAAAATCGGGACGACCCACGACAGGGAGGCATAGACGCGCTTGCCGATCTGGTTGGTCACGAACGCCGCGCCGAAGTAGTAGGCGTTCAGCGGCCCGCGTTCCGTTTCGACGGTGTCCATGATCCGGTTCGCGGTGGTGCCCATGTCCTGCCGCGGGTCCATCGTCAGGATGATCACGTAGGCCCGCAGGTCGCGGCTGACCATGACGCCCGGCACCTGGGTGTCCCCCAGGATCCGCTGGCCCAGCGCCTCGAGGCCCTCGGGGGACCGCGGGATCGACGGGATCATCATCTCGGCGTTCAGCGTTCCTTCCTCGTCCTCCCGCAGGTTTTCCAGGTTCGTCACGCTGCGGGCGTTCAGGACGCCCTGGGCCTTCATGCCGGCCAGCAGGTCGGTGATCCGGGCCAGGCGCGCCAGCCCGTCGGACGTCAGCGGTTTTTCGGGCTCTTCCAGGCCCACCATCAGGGTGTCGAAGCCCCCGAAGCGCCGCGTCATGTCCCGCCAGAACAGCACCTCGGGCCGGTCGTTGGGGAGGTACGACGTGGCGTCCGTGGTCATGGTGACCGAGGGGGCGAAACTGGCGGACAGGGCGGTGACCCCGATGGCAAGGCCCAGGAAGATCCACCGGTGCCGGGCGACGAACGTCCCGAAACGGTCCCAGCGGCTTGGCGTGCGGTCGTTCATGGTGCCCTCGTTGTGCCGATCACGGCGCGAAGATCTGGTCCCGGTGCTGCAGCAGCGTGGCGCAGGTCAGGTCCGACACGCGGCGCATCACATAGGCGCTGCCGTCCTTCGGCGTGATCGGCGTCGGGGCCTTCAGCGCCGAGGGATCCGCGTCCAGCGGGCTTTCGTCGATGACGTAGGTCAGCGTCCCGGTCAGGCGCAGGCGGTCGGTGGACAGGGTCCCCGCCGACAGGTCCCACACCACGCGCTTGACCAGGTAGCGTTCCCCGGCGACGGGCTGGATCACCGTCATGGTGACGCCGACGTGGCCGTCCTGGTCCTGGTCCACGACGTGCGCATCGTCCTTGGCGGTCGGCAGGGCGTCCGTCTCGCCGACGCCCGTCAGTCCCCAGGTCCAGATGACCTTCTGGGCGGGCAGCGACGCGGCGGCCGCGGCCAA